>CAYRZN010000149.1:0-5680 GCA_964428825.1 uncultured Aeromicrobium sp. | reverse complement strand
CCGCGCTGCTGGGCGTCAAGGTGGTCATCGCCGAGAGCTACGAGCGCATCCACCGCTCGAACCTGATCGGCATGGGCGTGCTGCCGCTGCAGTACCCCGAGGGCCAGGACGCCGAGAGCCTCGGTCTGAGCGGCGAGGAGACGTTCGAGTTCACCGGCATCACCGAGCTCAACGAGGGTCGCACCCCCAAGACCGTCAAGGTCACGGCTGTCGACCCCGATGGAGCGAGCAAGGAGTTCGACGCGGTCGTGCGCATCGACACCCCCGGTGAGGCGAACTACTACCGCAACGGCGGCATCATGCCGTACGTGCTGCGTTCGCTCCTCTGACCTGAGCACCGACGAGACGGCCCCCTCCGGCACGGAGGGGGCCGCTTCGTGTCCGAGGGAGGCAGGATGGACTCATGACCATCCACGACGAGCACCCGTTCCTGCCGCCGGAGGGGGAGCGGTCGGTCGTGCGCCGTTTGCGCGCACGCTGGCCCGCGGGCGTCGCCGTCGTCACGACGGGTGCTGGCAGGTCGCGCGTCGGACTCACGGTGTCGTCGCTCGTCGTCGTCGACGGTGATCCCGGTGTGGTCCTGATGATGCTCGATCCGCTGTCGGACCTCGCCGAGGCGTTGACGGTGGGCGTCGCCTGCGTCGTGAACGTGCTCGGGCCCGGGCAGGGCGACCTGGCCGAGGTGTTCGCGGGGCGGGCGCCGGCCCCGGGTGGACCGTTCACGGTCGGGCGCTGGAGCGACGGCGCGCACGGCCCCGAGCTGGTCGGGTCCGCCGCCTTGGCGAGGGGTCGGGTCAGCCACGTCGCGGACCACGAGACGGGCTGGTCGGTGCGGCACGAGGTCGAGCTCGAGTCGGTCGACCTGATCGATCTCGCCCCGCTCCGCCACGAGCGCGGCACCTACCGCTGACGCCTCCCGGCGGCGTGGGCGTGCCTCGGTAGACTGGTCGAATGGCCGCGAACGACGCTGTGGAAGCCCGAGGGATCCTCGCCGGGATCTCGGGCCCGCGCGATCTCGAGCGCCTCGACGCGGCCGAGCTGGAGCAGCTCGCCGAGGAGATCCGCGAGCTCCTCATCGCCGCCGTGGCCACGCGGGGCGGGCACCTGGGCCCCAACCTGGGCGTCGTCGAGCTCACCATGGCGATCCACCGCGTGTTCGAGTCGCCCCTCGACAAGGTCGTGTGGGACACCGGGCACCAGTCGTACGTGCACAAGATGCTCACGGGGCGTGCGCGTGAGTTCGGCGGGCTGCGCACCGAGACCGGCCTGTCGGGCTACCCCTCGCGGGCGGAGTCCGAGCACGACTGGGTCGAGAACTCGCACGCCTCCACCAGCCTGTCGTACGCCGACGGACTCGCCAGGGCCCACGAGCAGACCGGCTCGGACCGCCACGTCGTCGCCGTGATCGGCGATGGCGCGCTGACCGGTGGCATGGCCTGGGAGGCGCTCAACAACATCGCGGCGCACCGCGACCGTCGGCTCGTGGTCGTCGTCAACGACAACGGTCGCTCGTACCGGCCGACCGTCGGCGGACTGGCCCAGCGACTCACCGGCATCCGCACCAGTCCGGGGTACGAGCCCGCGCTGCAGGCCATCAAGGAGCGTCTCACCGGCCGTGGGGGAGCCCTGGGGCCGGCGGCCTACGAGGCCCTCCACGCCGTCAAGAAGGGCGTCAAGGACGCGCTGGCGCCCCAAGGCATGTTCGAGGACCTCGGCATCAAGTACATCGGACCGGTCGACGGGCACGACCGCGTCGCGCTCGAGACGGCCCTGACCGCCGCGAAGCGCTTCTCCGGCCCGGTCCTCGTGCACGTGCTCACGACCAAGGGCCAGGGCTACGACATCGCGGTCGACAACGAGAACGACCAGATGCACCAGTCGGTGCCGTTCGACCGTCTCACCGGTGACGCCCTCGCCGTCGCACCGGCCGGGTGGACCTCGGTGTTCCGCGACGAGATCGTGCGCATCGCCGACGAGCGCACCGACGTCGTCGGCATCACCGCGGCCATGCTCCACCCCGTGGGCCTCGACGCCTTCGCCGACAAGTTCCCCGACCGCGTGTTCGACGTCGGCATCGCCGAGCAGCACGCCGTCACCTGCGCCACGGGCCTGGCGATGGGCGGAGTCCACCCTGTCGTGGCCGTCTACGCGACCTTCCTGAACCGCGCGTTCGACCAGGTGCTGCTCGACACCGCCCTGCACCGCTGCGGGGTCACGTTCGTGCTCGACCGGGCCGGCGTCACCGGCGACGACGGCGCCTCGCACAACGGCATGTGGGACATGTCGCTCCTGCAGCTCGTGCCGGGCCTGCACCTGGCGGCCCCGCGCGACGGGTCCCGCCTGCGCGAGGCCCTGCGTGAGGCGGTCGAGATCGACGACGCCCCGTCCGTGGTCCGGTTCGCCAAGGGCGCGGTCCCCGAGGACGTCGAGGCCGTCGAGCGTCTCGGTGTCGTCGACGTCCTGCGTCGCGACGACGACGCGGACGTGCTCCTGGTGGGCGTGGGCCCCATGGCGCACACGGCCCTGGCCGCGGCGGAGCTGCTGGCCGACGCCGGCGTCCGCAGCACGGTCGTCGACCCCCGCTGGGTCAAGCCGCTGCCGCCACAGCTGGTCGATCTCGCCGGACGCCACCGGCTCGTCGTGACGATCGAGGACAACGGTCGCCAGGGCGGAGTCGGCTCGACCCTCGTCCAGGCCGTCAGCGACGCGGGCCTGGCCGTCCCGGTGCGCGTCCACGCGATCGCGCAGGAGTTCCTGCCGCACGCCAAGCGCGACGTCCTGCTGGAGCGTCTCGGCCTCACGGCACCAGCCGTGGCCGACGACGCACTGCGCGTCCTGCCCGGCACCGGGAACAACGAGGGCTAGGGCACGGTTGACGATGAAGTGGCCTTTGAAGCGTGACGAGTCGTCCGACGACGTCCCCCAGAACCCTGACCAGCCGACCCCCGACGCGCTGAGCGCCGACGACGACACCATCTCGCCGAACGACCAGACCGTGCTGATCGTGGCCCTCGACGGATTCCTCTCTGCGGGCGGTGGCTCGCGCATCGCGGCGGAGCACCTGCTCTCGGGGCACGGCGACGTGGTGCACTCCTTCGACATCGACGCGATGTTCGACTACCGCGCCCGTCGGCCGACGCTGCGGTTCCACAAGGACCACTACCTCGACTACGACGCGCCGCGCCTCGACGTCGTGCTGGAGCACGACCTCACGGGTCGGCCGTACTTCGTGCTCGCGGGTCCGGAGCCGGACTTCCTGTGGGAGCGTTTCGCCGCCGAGGTCAGGCAGGTCATCGACGACCTCGACATCGACCTGACCCTGAGCCTGGGGTCGGTCCCGATGGGGGTGCCGCACACCCGCCCCATGCTGGTCACGGCCCACGGCACTTCCCCGGAGCTCATCGACCGGACCAACCTGTGGTCCGCCGAGCTCGTCGTGCCCTCCTCGGCGCAGTCGATGCTCGAGTACCGGCTCGGCTCCTGGGGACACGATGCCGCGGGCTACGTCGCCCACGTGCCTCACTACCTCGCCCAGGTCGACTACCCGGGTGCCGCGGTCGTGCTGCTGGAGGCGGTCACCGACCGGCTGGGCCTGCAGATCGACCTGGCTCCGTTGCGCGAGCAGCACGCGAGCGCGATGGTCGAGATCGAGTCGCAGATCGAGGACCAGCACGGCGCCGAGCTGGTCAGCGGGCTCGAGCAGCAGTACGACGCGTTCACGCGCGGTGCGGCCCAGTCGCTGCTCGCCAGCGACGAGGACCTGCCGAGCGCCGACGAGCTCGCCGGGCAGTTCGAGGAGTACCTGGCGCGCCAGCGCAAGAACGGCGGCTCCTGAGTCCTGAGGGTCGCTAGGATCGCGTCGTGCCTGCCTCCCTCACCGAACTGCTGGACCTGCTCGAGCTCGAACAGCTCGAGGTCGGACTCTTCCGTGGTCGCCAGCCCCAGAACTCGATGCTGAAGCGGGTCTTCGGCGGGCAGGTCGCGGCCCAGGCCGTGGTCGCGGCGCAGAACACCGTGCCCGACGACCGACACCTGCACTCGCTGCACATCTACTTCATCCTCGGGGGCGACCCCAGCATCCCGATCGTCTACGACGTCGAGAACGTGCGCGACGGCCGGTCCTTCACGACACGCCGCGTCGCGGCTCGCCAGCACGGCAAGATCATCTTCTACATGACGGCCTCGTTCCAGGTGGAGGAGCCGGGCTTCGAGCACCAGGACCCCATGCCCGAGGTGCCGTCGCCCGACGACGCCATCCCGCTCGGCGAGATCGTCAAGGCCCGCGGCCCGGAGTACGCCGAGCAGTGGAGCCGTGAGTGGTCCTCCTTCGACCTGCGGTACGTCGGTGACAACCGGACGGACGCCGTGCGCGACGCCAGCGGGCGGCTCGTCGTCCAGCGCCTCTGGTTCAAGGCCTCGGGCCAGCTGCCGACCTCGCGCCTCATCCACAACGCCGCGTTCACGTACATCAGCGACCTGAGCCTGCTCGGCGCCTCGCTCGTGCCGCACGGGGTCTACATCGGCTCGCCCCACATCCAGCCGGCGTCCCTCGACCACGTGATCTGGTTCCACCGGCCGGTCGCGGTCGACGGCTGGATGCTCTACGACCAGTCGTCGCCGTCGGCCTCCGGGGCCCGTGGCCTCAGCACCGCGCGCGTCTTCGACGAGCGCGGTGCCTTGGTGGCCACGGTGGCCCAAGAGGGCCTCATCCGGCAGGTCTAGCTAGCGCCGGCCCAGCAGCAGGCCGAGCGACGGCAGCACCTTGACCACGCTGTTCAGCAACGAGGTGATGCTGTTCGTCGGCGCCGCGACCGGCGCCAACGGTGCGGTCGGTGCGGGTGCCGGAGCCGGAGCGGCGGCAGGAGCCGCGACGGGCAGGGCCGTCGCGATGTTGCTCTCGGGCAGCACCGGGAACAGCAGGCGTGAACCGCTCGCCCCTCCGACCTCGACGGTGTTGATGCCGGGGAGCGTCGGCAGCGAGAACGCCGAGGCGCCCACGATGTCGAGGCGGATGCGGTGGCCGGCCTTGAAACGGTTGGCGATCGGCCACATCTCGACCTGGTACAGCCGCGAGCTCAGGAAGCCGGCCAACGGCGTCTTGACGCTGTAGTCGCCGTACGGCTGCACGATCGTGCCGTTCTGGTCCTTGAGGGACTTCTCCTCGACCACGTTCGGGAACGAGGAGAGCAGTCGCCCGACCGTGAGCGGGTGGGCGGTGCCGTCGGGGTGCACGTCGGACACGACGGCCCAGATGGCCGTCTCGGGCGACGTCGTCGACAGACGGACCTGCAGCGAGGCGGGTCCGGCGGAGACGACGTTCTGCGTCAGGGCCGGCGTCGTGTAGCTCAGGCCCGGCAGCCCGATCAGCCCGTTCATGTCGGCCAGGCCGGGGATCTGCGAGGTGAGCAGCTTCAGCCCGGCCGCGTCGAGGAGCGAGGCCGTGGGGGAGTCGGTCGCGAGCGGACTCGTGGGCAGCGGGACGTACGTCTGCGCGCCGGCCTTCTGCGGGGTGCCGAGCGTCAGGCTGCCGTCGTTCAGGGTGTGCGCCGTGCCGCTCGTGGTGGCGTCGAGGTTCAGGGCCGCCCAGGTCGTGCCGGGCAGCGGCCAGTCGGAACCGTCACGGGTGAGGTACTGGCCCGCGATCATGTCGCTCCGGTCACCGTCGGACAGCGTCAGCTGG
>CAYRZN010000148.1:2229-5680 GCA_964428825.1 uncultured Aeromicrobium sp. | reverse complement strand
CCCGCACCCCCGCCGGTTGAGGTGTGAGGAGCGCCAGCGACGAGCCTCGAAACCTGGGTCAGGTTCCGCGTTGCGTGGCCATGGTTTCGAGGCTCACGCCCTAGCGGGCGTTCACACCTCAACCAGCGGTGACCTCGGTCAGCTGGCGGCAGGCGCCTCCACGGCGGCGCGGATCTTGTCGCACGCGGCCCACGCCACCGTCACGTCGTCAAATCCCCAGAAGTGGCACCGCAGCGCGCCGTCGGCGGTGAGCAGCGTGAGCCAGTGCGACTTCAGGATGCCGATGATCGGCACCGAGCTCGTCATGCCGTAGGACCAGCCGTGCTCGCCGGGACGGAAGTCCCCGGGCGGGAAGGGCTCACCGCCCGTGGCGTCGGCCCACTCGGTCTGGGCGTAGGCCAGCACGCCGGCCTCGGACGTGTCGGCGTCCTCCAGCACGGTGACCTTGGCCCGCAGGCCGACATCGGGGTCCGGCGGGCTCCAGGCGCAGCCGCGGGTGGAGCCGATCGAGGCGTTGCTCGGCGGCTGGGCCGGGTCCTGCCCGCCGAACGCGTCGAACACCGGCCCGATGTCGATCGAGCTGCAGGCGGGCACCGGGTCCAGGGCCGCGGCGGCTGCTGGCTCGGTCGAGCTGCCGCTTGACGACCCCTCGTCGGTCCCGAAGCCGCAGCCGGTGAGCAGCAGCGTGGCCGTGCAGACGAGGGCGAGAACGTGCCGAGCGCGCATCCGTGCTCCCTTTCGCGATCGCTCCGGGCAGGCGCCACGGACACCCGCACAGCGTAGGACCCGCCACCCCCGTGCGCCGTCGAATCGTGCGAGATCCCGCAGTGTCGTACACTCGTCCCGGTGCTCGGCCCGTCGGGGGCTCCGCACCAGTCACGGCGCTCATCTGGATGATCGCAGCCGGCTCTCGGCCCCGATCGACCCAGTGGCGTACGTCGTCACCAGCCAAGACCCGGTGTGCGACCTCGGCTCCGTGACGTCCGTTCGAACCCGATGCGGAGCGCGACCGTCGCGCGCCGCATCCTCCGAGGAGGAGTCCGTGGCCAATCGAGGTCAGGGTCGTTCCGGTGGAACCCGTTCCGCCGGTGGACAGCGTCGACGCGAGGTCGACAACCAAGGCATCCTGCCCGTGCTCGCGCGCGGCGTCCGCGAGGTCGAGGCTGCCGTGCAGCGCGGCCGAGGCACGTCGATCCGCTCCCGGTACCAGGCCATCGCCCTGCTCGTGCGCGAGGAGCGGCAGCGGGTCAAGGCCGACACCGAGGTCAGTGAAGGGCAGCGGGGCGAGCTGCTCAAGCGCCTCGACGGCGTCGCCACGATCCTCGCCAAGACCGCCGCTCGCGAGCCGCACCTGTTCGACCTCCTGGCCGAGGACGCCGTGCCGTCCGACGAGGTCCGCATGCTCAAGCGCGAGATGACCCAGGCTGCCGGTCTCGAGGTCGCGCCCGAGCCCGAGCCCGCGGAGCTCGAGGTCACCGCCCGCACCGAGCGGCGCGTGCTGCCGCAGTCGGTCGTGGCGCGACAGCTGGCCAACCCCTTCATGCCGCCCGACTTCTCGGCACCGCCGCCGCCCACGCCGCAGACGCAGCGGCTCTCCACCTGGGAGCTCATCGGCCCCCTCCTGTCGGCCTTCGAGCGCGCCAGCGCCGGCACGCCCGCGTGCATGGAGCTGCCCGAGCCGAAGTCCGCGATGACCCCCGGCGGCGTGCCGCTCATGCACCACCAGGCCGAGGTCGTCCAGGCCGCGATGGACGGTCACCGCACCTTCCTGCTCGCCGACGAGCCCGGCCTCGGCAAGACGGCGCAGTCGCTGCTGGCGGCGCACGCGGCCGACGCCTACCCGATGCTCGCGGTCGTGCCCAACGTCGTGAAGGCGAACTGGGCTCGCGAGGCCGAGATCTGGACCCCCCGCCGCAAGGCCACCGTCATCCATGGCAACGGCCACGACATCGACGGGTTCGCCGACATCGTGATCGTCAACTACGAGGTGCTCGACCGGCACGTGGGCTGGCTCGGCGACCTCGGGTTCCGCAGCATGGTCCTCGACGAGGCCCACTTCATCAAGAACAAGTCGTCGCAGCGCTCGCAGCACGTGCTGCAGGTCGCCGACCGCATCCGCCAGCGCGTCGCGCGCCCGCTGATGCTCGCGCTGACCGGTACGCCGCTGATCAACGAGATCGAGGACTTCCGGGCGATCTGGGAGTTCCTTGGCTGGATCGACGAGAAGCAGCCGCGGGCCCAGCTCATGGCGGCCCTCGAGGACACGGGCCTGACCCCGCTCGACCCCGGCTTCTACCCCGCGGCCCGCAAGAGCGTGATCGACCTCGGCATCGTGCGGCGCCGCAAGATCGACGTCGCGTCCGACATCCCCGACCGCCGCATCGCCGACATCCCGGTCGAGCTCGAGGGTGAGGCGGCTCGTTCGATCCGCGACACCCAGCGCGAGCTCGTGCGTCGACTCGTGTCGCGCTACGACCACGCGGTCGCCGCCCGCAAGGAGAAGCCGGAGGGCATCGACGAGCAGATCGTGGAGCACGTCGCGATTCTCATCCGCGACGAGACGCCGGCCGACGACGCCGAGAACGTCTTCACGATGATGCGTCGCATCGGCCAGGCGAAGTCCGCCCTCGCGGCCGACTACGCCGTCCAGCTCGCGCGTCAGGCCGGCAAGGTCGTGTTCTTCGCCAAGCACATCGACGTCATGGACACCGCCCAGGAGGTCTTCGAGCAGCGCGGCCTGCGCTACTCGACTGTCCGGGGCAACCAGACGTCGGCGGCCCGTCAGGCGAGCATCGACGCGTTCGTCAACGACCCCGACGTCAAGGTCATCGTGTGCTCGCTGTCGGCGGCCGGCGTCGGACTGAACCTGCAGGTCGCGTCGAACCTCGTGCTCGCGGAGCTCTCGTGGACCTACGCGGAGCAGACGCAGGCGATCGACCGGGTCCACCGGATCGGCCAGGACGAGCCCGTCACGGCCTGGCGCATCATCGGTGCCCAGACGATCGACACGAGCATCGCCCGCCTGATCGACCGCAAGGCCGGGCTCGCGGCCCGTGCGCTGGACGGCTCCGACGAGGACACCACCTCGGCCGACCTGCAGCTCGAGACGCTCACCGCCCTGCTCGTGCAGGCCCTCGAGGCGCGGGGCTGACCGACGCGCGCAGCGCGGAGGTCAGGGTCGCCACCGGCGAGGAACGAGCCGGTCAGCCCGGTCGTCGAGTGCGGCGCACGGCTCCTTCGTCGCCGCTCCACCGGCTCGTTCCTCGCCGGTGCCGGGCTGCGCCCGGGCGCCTGCCTCGCCTACGGCTCGGCCCGTGGTGACGGCGGAGGCGGGGCGACGCGTTCCCTGCACTGGGGGTCGGGCCTAGGCTGAAGGGCGTGTCCTCTCCCGTCCGCGTGTCGCTGTCGACCTCGTCGGTGTACCCCGGTTCCACCGCGAGCGCCTTCGAGG
>CAYRZN010000148.1:0-2219 GCA_964428825.1 uncultured Aeromicrobium sp. | reverse complement strand
AGGTGCGAGTGCCGCCTGCGGCGCGAGCCTCGAAACCTCGGCCAGCTGGGGTCTTCCTAGCTCGGCAGCTTGAACAGCTCGGGGTCGGTGCGGTTGGTCACCAGCTGCTCGGCGAGCGCCCGCAGCTTGACGTTGCGGTGCTGCGAGAGCCGACTGAGCACGGCGAACGCACGGTCGGCGTCGATCTCGAAGCGCTCCATCAGGATGCCCTGGGCCTGGCCGATCACGTTGCGGGTCGCCGCGGCGACCTTGAGACCGGCCTCGTGGTGCGCCGAGGCGACCGCGACGGAGGCGTGACGACCGAAGACCGTGGCGACCTCCAGGTCGCCGTCCTCCCACGCGTCGCGCTCGGGCGAGTACAGGTTGAGCGAGCCGTAGCGCCGGCTCTGGCTCGCGAGCCGCACGCTGATGACGCTGCGCAGTCCGAGCGGCGCGACCTCCGCGCCCCAGCGCGGCCACCGGTGGTCGGCCTCGACGTCACCGGACACGTAGAAGGGCTCACCCTCGATCGCGTCGAGGCACGGTCCCTCGTCGAGCTTGTGCTGCAGCTCGTGGGAGCGCTCGACCGCGTCGTTCGTGGCCAGCATCGTCTCGAGGTGGGTGCGACTGTGCACGAGGAGGATGCCCGCCTGGTCGCACGCGAGCGCCTGCTGCGCGAACTCGACGATGCGTGCCAACGTGTCGGCCAAGGTCTCCTCGGCGTGGAGCTCCAGGGCCATCTCGGCGAAGAAGGACGAGTCCGGCACAACACACCTCCCAACGTTTGTCTGCGCAGAGGATACGGCCTCGCAGGAGCACGGGTGACCGGACCTCGCAAACAGAGCCTGCGTGATTGGATGACGGCGTGACTGAAGCCAGCCCCACGTCGGCACCCGACGCACGCCCCACGCCCGCCTCGGTCGTCGTCGTGGGAGCGGGTGTCGCCGGCTGGCGAGTCGCCCGCGACCTGCGCGGCGCCGGGTTCGAGGGCACCGTCACGGTGCTCGGCGACGAGGCGCCGTACGACCGGCCTCCCCTGTCGAAGCAGTACCTGGCAGGCGAGTTCGACGACGCGCGCATCTCGCTGTTCCGTGGTGAGGAGCCCCACTCGATCGACGTCACGGTGCGCGAGGTGCGGGTCGCGTCGGTGCGCACCGGCGTCGTGACGCTCGACGACGGTGAGCAGGTCGAGGCCGAGGCGATCGTCGTCGCGACCGGGTCGACCGCCCGTCGCCCCGCCCTGCTCGACGGGCACGACGTGCACACCCTGCGCACCCGTGGTGACGCGCTGGCCCTGCGGTCCGCGATCGCCGACGCGTCCTCGCTGCTGGTGCTGGGTGGCGGGTTCATCGGGGCGGAGGTCGCGGCGACGGCACGTGCGGCCGGCCTCGACGTCACGATCGTCGAGCTGCAGCCGAACCTCCTCGGCGCGGCCCTGGGGCCCGAGTGCGGCACGCGCCTCGAGGAGGTCCACACGGCGCACGGGATCGAGCTCCTCACGGGCACCGGCGTCGAGCGCCTCGAGACCAGGGACGGCAGCACCGTCGCGGTGCTGGCCGACGGCCGCGAGCTGACCGGCGACGTCGTCGTGGCCGGCTTCGGTGCCTCCCTCAACCTCGACGTGCTGAGCGAGGCCGGGCTCGACCTGACCAACGGCGTGGTGTGCGACGCGACCGGGCAGGTCGTGGGACTCGACGGCGTGTGGGCCGTGGGCGACATCGCCGCCTGGCACGACCCGCTCACGAACCGTCCGGTGCGTCGCGAGCACTGGCAGGTCGCGGGGGAGCAGGCGTCGCTCGTCGCCCGGGCGATCGCCGGGACCCTCGAGCCCACCGCGAAGCGGAACCCGCCGTACTTCTGGTCGGACCAGTTCGACGTCAAGGTCCAGGTGTTCGGTCGCCCCGAGCTCGCCGACCGCTCCGGCTGGCTGGAGGCCGACGACCTCGAGCCGCGCAGCGTCTGGGCCCATCACCGTGGCGAGCACCTCGTGGGCGTCGTGACGTTCGGCGTCCCCCGGCTGCTCGGGCGGTTCCGTCCGCTCGTCACCGAGGGTCTCGCGGCCGTCGCCGCCTCGTAGACTGGGCCCTTCGGCGAAGACGAGGAGCTGACATGTGCCAGAAGGTCACGTGCACGGACTGCGGCAAGGCCACCTGGGTCGGCTGCGGCGAGCACATCGAGGAAGCGCTCGCGGGCGTCCCCACCGAGCAGCGCTGCGCGGGCCACTAGCCCCCCGTTGGTTG
>CAYRZN010000147.1:0-5799 GCA_964428825.1 uncultured Aeromicrobium sp. | reverse complement strand
GAAGCCGTAGTTGAGCGCGCCGACCTTCTTGTCGGGGTTCTCGCCGATGTCGTGCACGAAGATCTCGGTGCGTTGCATCGCCGGGCCCTCGTCCCGCACGTGCATGCCGGCGTAGTGGCCGGCGATCTCGGCCGTGGCGTCGGTCGTGTTGTTGACGACGACGTGCACGACGTCCGGGAGGCGCGTCTGCGAGAGCAGCGAGTCGAGGACGCCGGCGATCGCGTCCTCCTCGTTGTAGGCGGGGATGACGCAACCGATCGTGGAGCGGCGGGTCGGAGTCCCGCGCATGCCCTGCAGCAGGTCGACGGCCCAGCTCGCGTCGCCGGTGGGGACGGTCATCGCGGGTCCCGCCTCGGTGCGGTTGGTGAACGCATGGGAGGAGTCCACCAGTGCGACCTCAGGCTGGACCGTCGTCGATCGTCAGTTTCCGATCAGGATTGGCTCAGGACGCGTCGGGCGTCGACAGCGCCCGGACGGCGTCGCGGCGGGCGCGCCACTGGGCCTCCTCGATCATGCGCTCGAGGCTCGGCGCGCCCGCACCCTGGACGCTCGTGCCGATGCGGCAGCCCGGCCGGAGGGGGAGGTCGTCAGGGCGATGGTCCAGCCCGTTCCGGACGGCATTCGCGACGCGCTCGACGGGGCGGCGGGCACGTGCGGTGGTGAGCACGGCGAACCGCCCCTCGCCGAGGTGGCCGAGCAGGGCGAACGGCGGCACGTGCCCGCGGACGACCCGGCCCACGTGGACGACGGCCCGGTCACGCACCGCGGGTCCGTAGGCCTCGGCCAGGTCCTCGAGGTCCTCGATCTCGATCCAGACCAGCCCCACGGCGGCGCCGGTCGCGCTCGATCGCTCGATGCGGTCCGCGGCGTCACGCCGGAACGCCGCCGCCCCGGGGAGGTCGAACTCCGCCGTCGCCCCCCGGGCGTCGTCGCCCCACCACGTGGTGCGGGCGTCCTCGGCGCGGAGGGCGGTGACGCACAGGGCGGCGAGGGTGAACGCCGTCGTGGTGCCGATCGCGACCGTGACGTCGATCGAACCGGTCCAGTCGATCGTGCCGCCCACGATCAGGACCGAGACGGCGACGATCGACGTGGCCACGAGCAGCATGACCGCCTGCAGGACGCGGGCCGACGGGCGCTCGGCAGCCGGCCCCCGGAGCGAGTCGAGGGCCGTGGCCACGGCGAACGCTGCGGAGAACACGACCGAGAGCGCGAGGGGCACGGGACGCTCGCCGACGACGGGGGTCAGGACGACGGACGCTCCGGTGACCACGGCGACGCCGAGGGCGAGCGGGAGCTGCGGCGACCGGCCGAGCTGCTGCAGCCGGAGCCCCGAGCGCAGGAGTCCGAACGAGAGCGTGATGCCGGCCGCCGCGAGCGCTCCGAGCAGCTGCTGGCTCCCGTCGCCGGGCAGCGACGCGGTGAGGACAGCGGTGCCCGTGACGCTGAGGTAGGCGACGGAGATGATCCGTCCCGCCCGGGTGTCGTACTGCAGGACGGTCGTGAGCATCAGGTGCGTCGTGATCGCGACCAGCACGATCGCGCTCGTGAGCTGGGCGGTCGCGGCGTCGAAGCTCATCGAGCACCTCCGGCGTCCCGGGGCAGGACCAGGACGGCGGTCGTGCCGCCGCTCTCGGCGGCCTCGAGCCGGATCGTGCCGCCGTGCCGCTCCACGATCTCGCGCGAGATGGCCAGGCCCAGGCCGGAGCCCGTCACGGTCGAGACCACGGCATCCGCCGTGCGGTGGTACGGCAGGAACACCTCGACGTGCTCCTGCTCCGTCATCCCGTGCCCCGTGTCGGTGATGGTCAGCAGGGCCTCGGTCGGGCCGCCGCTGAGCTCGATCGTGACCGATCCGCCGTCGACGTTGTACTTGATGGCGTTCGTGACGAGGTTGTCGACCACCTGGCGGAGACGGAACGCGTCGCCCGTCACGGCCTGGGGCGCCGGAGCGTCCAGCGTGAGGGCGATGACGCGATCGGCGGCCACGGGCCGGAGCGCCGTGACCGACTCGGTCACGACCTCGGTGAGGTCCATGAGGGCGAGCGTCATCGGCACCGCGGTGCGCGAGGTGCGACCGCGCGTGGCGAGCAGGTCGTTGACCAGGGTGAGCAGTCGGGTGGTGTTGCGCTCGGCGACCGCGAGGTGGTCGGCCGCCTCGTCGGGCAGGTCCGGGGTGTCGGCAGCGAGCTCGATGTACCCCAGGATCGAGCTGAGCGGCGTCCGGAACTCGTGGGAGACCGAGCTCACGGCCTGGTCGCGTGCCGCTTCGGCCTCAATGGAGTCGCCGACGTCCCGGAACACCACCACGAGGCGGTCGACCACCCCGTCGGGGTCCAGCACGAGGCGTCCGCTGACCTCGACGGCGACACGGTTGGTGTCGGGATGGCCGATCCAGTAGGTCTCGCCGTCGATCGCGTCGCCGGCCAGGCCACGCACGTGGGGCAGGTCGTCCGCCGCGACGGGGGTCACGCCGTCGAGGTGGTACAGCGGCAGGCCGTGCGGCGTGGGCGAGAGCGGCAGCCCGACGTGGCGCATCATGGCGCGCGCCGCCCGGTTGCTGCCCTGGTAGGTGCCCTGCGGATCGAGCGAGACGACGCCGAAGGGGACGGCGTCCATCACGGCGTTCAGCACACCCTCGTCGCGACGCGCCTGGCGATGGGCGTCGGCCGATCGACGGGCCTGGGTCGTGAGCAGGCGGCGCTGGGCCGCCTCTCTCACGCTCGACATGGCGATGACGCCGGCGACGGTCAGCACCGCCACGTTCAGGCTGGCCGTGGCGGCGACGGAAGGCGCCCCGACGCCTCCCGGATTCAGACCCAGCTCGCGGAGCGCGAGGGGCGACCACGCGGTGATCGTCGCGCCGACGACACCGATGGCCGCGCCGAGCTTGCCGGCGTTCAGGGCCAGCCACGCGACGGGCAGCACGATCAGGAAGCCGAACCCGCTGGTCGGCGACGCGGCGCGCAGCTGGTTCAGCGCCACGAGGTCGACCAACGGGATCACGACGACGACGGTCCGCGCCCACGGACGGTCCCACGTCGCCACACCCACGACGACCGTGACGAGCACGAGGATCGTCAGGCCCACGGAGAGGCGGGACTGCGCGGTGGGCAGATCGGCGCTGAACGTGAGGGCGGTGACGATCGCGGCGGCGATGAGGAGCGCGGTCTGGGTCGCGAACAGTCGACCTGGTGACACTGGCACTCGCACGGCGTCCGCTCCCAACGGCATGGGGGCATCCTAGGCGCCGGAGGTCCAGCCTCCACCGTTTTTGGCCTACGGGTGCGCTGCGGTAGGATCGTCAGGTTGCCTCGGCGAGGGTCGGACGCGTCCGACCGTGATCGACAGGGCGCTCGATCCGAGTGCTGCGTCGCGCGCCGCTGGCCCACCTGAACCCCGCATTCGTCCCAATCGAGGAGTAGTTCCCGTGGCTGAGATCACGATCGCCGCCGAGGCCCGTACCGAGTTCGGCAAGGGGGCCGCCCGCCGCATCCGTCGCGACGACAAGGTCCCCGCCGTGCTGTACGGCCACGGCACCGACGCCGTCCACGTGACCCTGCCGGGTCACACGCTGATGCTGGCGCTGAAGAACTCCAACGCGCTGCTCAACATCGAGCTCGGCAAGGACAAGCACCTCGCCATCCCGAAGCAGGTCCAGCGCGACCCGCTCAAGGGCTTCCTCGAGCACGTCGACCTCCTGATCGTGAAGCGCGGCGAGAAGGTCGTCGTCGACGTCCCGCTGAACGTCACCGGCGAGGCCGCCCCCGAGTCGCTCGTCGTCACCGACACGACCACGATCTCCGTCGAGGTCGACGCCACCGCGATCCCGACCGAGATCGAGGTCAGCATCGAGGGCCTCGAGGTCGGCTCGCAGCTGCTCGCGAAGGACCTCCAGCTCCCGAAGGGCTCGACCCTCGCGGTCGAGGACGACCTGCTCATCATCAACGTCACCGCGGCGCCCACCGCCGCCGAGGTCGACGCGGAGCTCTCCGAGGCCGAGGCCGAGGTCGGCATCGAGAAGGACGAGCCCGAGTCCGAGGACGGCGACGACGCCGAGGCTGACGCCGAGGCCGGGGACGCCGAGTCGGAGTGACCTGGCTGATCGCCGGGCTCGGCAACCCGGGCCCGGCGTACGCCACCACCCGGCACAACGTCGGGTACCTCGTGACCGACGTGCTCGCCGCCCGCATGGGCGGGACGTGGTCGTCGCACCGCAAGAGCCGTACCGACGTGGTCGAAGGCCGCCTCGCGGGCGAGCGCGTCGTGCTCGGTCGCTCCCGCTCGTACATGAACGAGTCCGGGGGTCCGCTGAAGGCGCTCGGAGGTTTCTTCGACGTCGCGCCGGAGCAGTACGTCGTGGTCCACGACGAGCTCGACATCGACTTCGGCCGTCTTCGGGTCAAGCTCGGTGGGGGCGACAACGGCCACAACGGGCTCAAGTCGTTGCGGGGCTCGCTCGGCACGGGTGACTTCCACCGCGTGCGGGTCGGCATCGGCCGACCGCCCGGCCAGCAGACCGTCCACGACTTCGTGCTGAAGCCGTGGTCCAGCACGGAGCGCAAGGAGCTCGACATCAACGTCGAGGAGGCGGCCGACGCCGTCGAGTCGCTGATCACCCGCGGACTCGTGGAGACGCAAAGTGCCTTCAACCGCTGAGAACTCGGACGCCCGGTCCGGAGCGCTGCTCGGCCGTCTGGCCGACCGGGTCGCCGGTCTGCCGGGCCTCGTGAACGCGCTCCGCGAGAGCGCCGACGGCGTGCGCGCGCAGTCCGTGCGCGGGCCCGCCGCCCTTCGTCCGTTCGTGGCGCACGCCCTCGCGGGCCGTGCGGGGCCGGTCCTCGTCGTGACCGCCACGGCGCGCGAGGCCGACGACGCGGCAGCCGTGCTGGCCGAGACGCTCGGGCCCGACGCCGTGGCCACGTTCCCGGCCTGGGAGACACTGCCGCACGAGCGACTCTCACCGCGGTCCGACACGGTCGGCCGGCGCCTGGCGACGCTGCGCCGCCTGGTGCACCCGGACGGCGAGCCGCTGCGCGCCGTCGTCGCGCCGGTGCGATCGATCCTGCAGCCGCACGTGCGTGGTCTCGCCGACCTGAGGCCCGTCGAGCTGTCGGTCGGCGACGACTACGAGCTCGACGACCTGGTGCGCGACCTCGCCGGCGCCGCCTACTCGCGGGTCGACCTCGTCGAGCGCCGTGGCGAGTTCGCGGTCCGCGGCGGCATCGTCGACGTCTTCCCGCCCACGGCCGACCACCCCGTCCGCATCGAGTTCTGGGGCGACACGGTTGAGGAGATCCGGCAGTTCTCGGTCGCCGACCAGCGTTCGCTGGAGCCGGTCACGCGCGTGTGGGCGCCGCCGTGCCGCGAGCTCCTCCTGACCGACGACGTCCGCGCCCGCGCCAAGGCGCTGGCCGAGAGCCACCCGTCGCTCGTGGAGATGCTGTCCAAGATCGCCGAGGGCCACGCGGTCGAGGGCATGGAGTCCTTCACCCCTGCCCTGGTCGACGAGATGGAGCTCCTGGTCGACCTGCTGCCGGAGCACGCCTCGGTCCTGCTCTGCGATCCCGAGCGGGTCCGGGCGCGGGCCCACGACCTCGTCGCGACGAGCGAGGAGTTCCTGCAGGCCTCCTGGGCCGCTGCGGCGACGGGTGCCGAGGCGCCGATCGACCTCACCTCCGCCGCGTTCCACACGCTCGACCAGGTCAGCGAGCACACCCTGTCCCTCGGCCACCTGTGGTGGGGCGTCACGCCGTTCGGCCTCGACGCCGAGACCACCGGGGGAGGCGAGTGGGACCT
>CAYRZN010000146.1:0-5899 GCA_964428825.1 uncultured Aeromicrobium sp. | reverse complement strand
CGCCGAAGCGTTCGGCCTGGGCGCGGAGGTTGTCCATCAGGGCCGGGCCCATGATGCCGTCGGGGAAACCGGGGAAGTTCTCGACGTCGGTGGTGTTCATGAGGGCGCCGCCGGCGGTGACCGACCCCTCGAAGACCAACGGCTCCAGGTTGGCCCTGGCGGCGTAGATGGCCGCGGTGTAGCCGGACGGGCCGGACCCGATGATGATCAGGTTGCGCACGCTGCTGGGGGACTGCTCAGTGCTCATGGTCTGCTCTCTGCTGGTGACGCTTGTCCCAACACAGCCTAGTCGCCGGACATTCCCCGGACCGGTGTCAGGAGCGACCGTCGACGCGGACCTCGGCGACCTCGCCGCGGAACTCGCCGTCGCCCACCTGCGGCAGGGAGGTCAGCCACACCACGACGTAGCGCGTGACGGTCGCCGGGGGCAGGCTCACGGTGACGTCCGTGCCACCGTCCTGGACCGAGGCGACGGGGGTCAGGTCGCTGAGGGCGCGAGGTGCGGCGTCGACGCCGGGAACGCTCGTGAAGATCTGGAGACTGGTGGGAGCGCCCACGAGGTTCAGTCGTACGGAGTCGACCTGCCGGGTGGATCCGAGATCGAGAACCAGGCCGACCCCGTCCTTGAGCCCACCGACGTCGGCGCGTCCTCGATAGGTCTGGGTGGTCCAGGTCGTGGCGGGGTCACCGTCGATCGCCAGGTCGACGGCGTCGGCCGACTCACTG
Source organism: uncultured Aeromicrobium sp. (assembly GCA_964428825.1). GTDB lineage: Bacteria > Actinomycetota > Actinomycetes > Propionibacteriales > Nocardioidaceae > Aeromicrobium. Next base: position 5,173 of record CAYRZN010000146.1, on the reverse strand, counting down.
CCGTCGCCCTGCGGGTCGAAGTCGATGACCCGCTCGATCGGCAGCACGCCCACGCTGCCGGTGGCCGAGGCGCTGGGGTCGGACCCGGGTTCGGGAGCCGGACCTTGACGGCCGACGAGGAAGGCGATGAAGAGCAGGATGACCAGGACGCCGGCGGAGCCGAGCAGCACCATGCCGCGCTCCCCCTTGGTGAGGCTGCGGGCCTGAGCCTTGCGACGCTCGAGCGTCGTGGGTGGAGCCGGGGTCCAGGCCTTGGGGCGCGGCCGCGGAGGCTCCAGGCCCGGCGGTGGGCCCAGCGGCTCGACCACGGGGTCGTAGCGCACGAGGTCGGGTGAGGTGGTCGCGCCGCCGGCGGTGTCGTGCGGGTCGAGCCGGTCCAGCACGCCGCGGAGCTCGTGCGCGACCTCGGCGACCGTGGTGATGGGCCGGCGGTGCTGCACCGGCGGCGAGCCGAGGATGCGGTCGCAGATCGCGTCGATCTCGCGGTCGACTCCCGCCCGGACCTGGCGCGGCCGGAGCACCCGGCCGTGCTCGGTGGGGGCGGCGCGCAGGCCGTCGACGTGGCCGCCAGGCCACCGCGACACGAGGCACGCGTAGAGGAGCTTGCCGAGGCCCTGCACGTCGAGGCGCTCGAGCTGGGCCGTGTCGGGCTGGTCGGTGCTGCCGACCGGCGCGAGCGCCGTGGCCACGCCAAGCCCCACGACGCGAACGGCACCGGACTCCTTGAGGAGTACCTGGTGCGGCGTGAGGCGACGGTGGTACTGGCCGTGGTCGTGGGCGTTCATGAGCGCCTCGGCGACCTCGATGACGATCGCGGCCGCACGCCAGCTCGGGAGCGGCGCCTGCGCGAGCACGGCGTCGAGCGGGAAGGCGCGGGCCCACTCCCGCACGATCATGTGGTGGCCGTGGTCGTCCTGGATCAGGTCGAGCACACGCAGGAACCGCGGGTCCGAGACGATCGTGGAGCCCCGGGCGGCGTCGAGGAAGCGGTCGGCCCGCGGGTCGTCACTCGGCAGGAGCTCCAGCCCCACGTTGCGCGACAGCACGGAGTCGTGCGCCCGCCACGTGGTCGCGCCGAGGCGCTCCTGCACGAGGTCCTGCAGGTGATAGCGCTCGGCGATGACGTCACCGGAGACCAGTGTCCGTCGTCCAGCCATCCCGCCACCCCTTTCGGGCCCGAGTCTAGCGGCGCGACCCGATCACCGAGCTGAGGCGCTGCAGCTCGTCCATCCGGGCGAGTCGGACCGCGAGCAGGTAGACACCGGCGCCGACGACCCCAGCCACGAGCAGCCGGACGACGGCGTCGGCGGGCCCGCCGGAGTCGACGCCGAGCGCGATCATGGCCTCGCGCACCAGCAGCATCGCTGCAGCGCTGCCGGCGCACGCGAGCGTCAGCCGGACGAGGAAGCCCACCATCGCGGCGTCGATCACGGGACCGAACCTGCGGCGCACCCACACCAGCGCGACCAGCGCGCCCAGGAAGTAGGCCGAGCTGAGGGCCACACCGAGGGCGGGGGCCACGTGCTGGGGGGAGACCGCACGGGTCAGCGAGATCGCGATGCCGACGTTCGTGACCGCCACGATGCTCTGCACGACGAACGGGACCCGGGTGTCCTCGTCGGCGTAGAACGCCCTGACCAGCAGGAACATGAGGCTGTACACCACGACGGCGGGCGCCAGCGCGACGATGGTGTCGCCGATGGCCTGGCTGCCGCTGCTCGCGGCGCCGAGCGAGATGCTGCGCGCCAGGTCGTGGCCGAGGCACGCGATGGCGACCGCGACCGGCACCAGCAGGAAGAGCGCCGTCCGCGCCGTCTCGGCGATCGTGTCGAGGAATCGCGGGTAGTCCCGGGCCAGGGCCAGGGAGGCGAGAGTCGGCATGATGGCGGTCGCGAGGGAGACCGTGATGACGCCGTGCGGGACCTGGCTCACGATGTAGCCGAGGTTGTAGACCGCCGAACCGGAGCTCGACTCGTCGTTCGACGCACCGAGGAGGTTGCCCTCCGTGCCCAGACGGTTGACCACGATGAACGCGACCTGGTTCACGACGATCGACGCCAGGGTCCAGGCGCCGAGCTTGAGCGTGTGGCTGAGTCCGACGCCGCGGAAGTCGAAGCGTGGGCGGTAGTGGAAGCCGGCGGCCCTCAGGTAGGGGACCAGCACGGCCGCCTGGGCGATGATGCCCAGCGTCGAGCCGACGCCCAGCACCAGTGACTCGCTGATCGTGAAACCGTCGTCACCGCCCTCGCGGCCGAACATCACCATGTAGCCGACGAGCGCGACGCACGCCACGAGGTTGTTGATGATGGGCGCCCACATCATCGGACCGAAGCGGCCACGGGCGTTGAGCACCTGCCCGACGAGGACGAAGGCGCCGTAGAAGAACACCTGCGGCACGCACAGGTACATGAGCCACAGGGCTGAGGCGCGCTGGTCGTCGAATCTCTCGGTGAACAGCAGCGAGTCGAACACCAGCCGCACGAGCAGCGGCGCAGCAAGCATCAGCACGACCGTCGCGGCGCCGAGCACGAGGAGTCCCAGTGTGATGACCCGGTTCGCATACGCGTCGCCGCCGTCGGAGTCCGTGCGCATGGTCCGGACGAGCTGCGGCACCAGGACGACGTTGAAGACGCCACCGGCCACCAGGATGTAGAGCGCGTTCGGGACCGTGTTCGCGCTGTTGAAGATGTCGCCGTTGAGCCCGGTGCCGATCGCCCAGATCAGCAGCAGCGCACGGAGGAAACCGGTGACACGGGAGACCAGCGTGCCCAGCGCCATCCAGGCGCTCGCCCGGGTGACGTCGGTGCTCGAGGCGTTGTCGACCCGGGCTCGCCCCGGCTCCTGGACCGGAGTCCTCTCCCCGTCCTGAGCTCCGGGCTCGTCGGGGTCGGTCGGGGCGACGTCGACCGGCGGTGCGTCGGTGGGAGGCAGGTCGAGCGGAGGATCGTCGGGGTCGGTCGGGCTCTCGTCGGCCCCACGGCTCCCTCCCCGACCGCGGCGCCAGAGTCGTCGGGCGACGGCGAGCACGAGCAGGGCGGACGCGACGCCCATGCCGATCCAGATGATCGTGCTGGTGTTGCTCGACCGGACGTTGAACCTGGCGACCGTGCCGATGGGTGAGCCGTCCGGCGTCACGAGCTGGGCCGTGAGCGAGGTCGTGTTCTGCTGGCCGACGTCGAGCGGGATCGTGACCGTGGTCCGTGACGCCGCCGGGACGTCGACCGGGGCGACGTCGTCGACCTGCAGCTGGGGATTGGTCGAGCTGACCCGGATGCCGACGCGGATGGGGTTGTCGGTGGGGTTGTCGATCGTGACCGGGACCTGGCCCTCGCGACCGGCGAGCAGGAAGCTGGGCGGACCCTCGATCGTGGGCCGCGCGAGGTCGGACTCCAGGGCCGACCGCCGTTCCCCGGCGATCGCGATGGCGGCGGTCGGATCGGCACGCCACGTGGTGCCGAGGAGATCGGCCATGAGCAGCTCGTCGGACCGGGCGACCGACTCGTCGGTGGAGATGGACGCCAGGCGCTGAGACTCCAGCTGCATCGCGCGGACCGCATCGACGACCGAGGTGTCGGCAGCCGCTGCGGTCGGCACGCCGAGCTCCGCCAGACTCGCCGGCGGTGCTGCAGGGTCAGGCGTCGTCGGCGACAACAGCCCCGAGGCCCAGAGCCCCGCCAGGTCGGCGGCCCGCCAGGCCGGCCCCGGGTCCCAGCCGGCGGGTGTCACGACGACGGCGTCGGCGCGGGACTCGCCGTCGCTCTCGCGGTCGCGCAGCGCGAAGTCCCGTTCGGCGAGCAGCTGCTGGCGCACCGTGGCCGCCGTGGCCTCGCCGGGCAGCGACGCCGACAGGTCGCGTCGCACGAGTGCGGTGGCCGTGACGTCGTCGGACCCGAGGCTCACGACCGAGCCGTCGTGCTCCTCCCAGTCCGACAGGTCCGTCACGTCGACGAGCAACGGCTGCGCGGAGCCGACCCGGCGCACGATCTCGCCGCCGAGGCCGTCGGTGGGCACCCAGGTGGCGCGGGAACCGGGAAGCTCGAGGCCCTCGACGACGCGGTCGGTCACGGTGCTCACCACGTCGCGCAGCGGCGCGCCGTCGGCGGCCGACGCCAGGGCGGCCTCGTCGGGTGCGCCGTAGCCGATCAGGAGCGTGGGGAGCACGGCGGTGGCGTCGCGCAGGTCTGCGGCGAACGTGCGGATGCGCTCGACGTCGGTCTCCTCGAGCCCGAGGGTCGCGAGATCACCCGCGTCGGGCGCGGTCTCCTCGTCGGTGAGACGCGTGACGGCCTCCGACAGCTGGGGATCGAGCACCAGCGTCGCGGTGCCGGGCGGAAGGCTCCGTGCGAGGTCGAGCGAACGTCGCAGCGAGCCCGAGGGGCCGACCTGCGATGCGAGGTCCTCGAGCCCCGTCAGGTCGCCGGCCGCGTCGCGACCGACCGGTGACGCGAGGGTCACCGCGAGACCGCCCGGCACGGCCGTCGGTGCGCCTGCCACGGGGACCACGGTCGCGGCGCGGCCGATGGGCGTCGTGGACCGGGTCCCGTCGGGAGCGGTGCCGAGCACCTGCACCCCCAGCGTGCGGACGCCCGCGCTCGAGGTGATGCCGAGGTCGGCCCAGGGGACCGTGATCGAGAACCCCACGGACTCCCCGGGCTCCAGCTCACCCAGCTCGGCGATCGTCTCGAGCTCGACGATGCGTGAACCCGAGAAGCCGGTTCCTGCCGCGATGGTCTCGACGAGATCGGCCCGCGTGCGGTCGGGCTGGCGCGCGATCGAGGCGTAGGCCTGGCTCGCGGTCCAGGTGACGTCGTCGTCGTTGCGGACCGTGCCGCTGATCGTGACGGGCTCGCCGGGCTCGAGCACGCCGGGTGTCAGGGCGTCGATCGTGACGTCGACGTCAGGATCCGTGGCGGCATGCGTCGGCGCGACGGGCACGAGGAGCAGAGCGACCAGCCAGACCGCCGCGACGGCGATCACGCGCGGCGTCGGACGCGCGGATCGGGGGCGGCTCACCGGACCATGTTAGGGGTGACCGCCGGCGCGAGGCCGCGACGTAGACTCTGGCACCGTGTCGCCCACCCCCGCAGTGCCTTCCGGCCGCCCGCAGCCCGGCACCCCGGCCGGGCCTTCAGGCCGCCCGCAGCCCGGCACCCCGGCCGGGCCTTCTAGCCGC
>CAYRZN010000145.1:0-5979 GCA_964428825.1 uncultured Aeromicrobium sp. | reverse complement strand
CGAAGTAGCCCGACCGGTGACCCTTGTCGAACCGCATGCCCTCGGTGAGCTCCAGGTCGAGGCCGAACGTGTTCGACTCCTCGACCGTGATGACGCCCTCCTTGCCGACCTTGTCCATGGCCTCGGCGATGATGTCGCCGACCGTGGTGTCGGCGGCGGAGATGGACGCCGTGGCGGCGATCTGCTCCTTGGTCTCGACGTCGACGGCCATCGCGAGCAGCTGCTCGCTGACGGCGGCCACGGCGGCCTCGATGCCCTTCTTCAGGCCCATCGGGTTGGCGCCGGCCGCGACGTTGCGCAGGCCCTCGCGCACGAGCGCCTGAGCCAGGACGGTGGCGGTGGTGGTGCCGTCGCCCGCGACGTCGTCGGTCTTCTTGGCGACCTCCTTGACGAGCTCGGCACCGATCTTCTCGTAGGGATCCTCGAGCTCGATCTCCTTGGCGATGGACACACCGTCGTTGGTGATCGTGGGGGCGCCCCACTTCTTCTCCAGGACGACGTTGCGACCCTTCGGGCCGAGCGTGACCTTGACAGCGTCGGCGAGCTGGTTCATACCGCGCTCGAGGCCGCGCCGGGCTTCCTCGTTGAATGCAATGGACTTGGCCATGGTGCTTCTCTCCGCGTCAGTTGCGTGGAATGGGGATCGGTCGGGGGTGCCCGCGACGGACGGTCGACGCCGGCAGGGGAACCCTGCTCCCCTGCCGAGGCGACCTCACCGGTCCGACCGATGGGATCTGGCACTCTCAGCGTACGAGTGCCAGTGTCGAAGTTAGCACTCGCCCATGGCGAGTGCAAAGAGGTGGGGGTCGTGGCGGACCGTCGTGGGACTGGACGACTCAGACGCTGAAGAGCAGCCAGAGGCCCGTGAACGTGAACGCGATCATGACGAACAGCATCGCGAGCTGGCCCGTCAGACGGTGGCTGCGAGGCAGCACCACGAGGGCGCGGTCGTGCGCGGCCAGCACCGCGATGATGTGGCCGACCACCACGGCCGTGACCTTGAGCGACGCGAGCAGCTCGGGGTCGCGCGACAGGACGTACGAGACGCTCAGCTCGCCGAACGGCTCCCACCCGCGGGCGAACGGGTCGAGCAGGAGGATCAGGGTCTCCTGCCCCTTCTCGACCAGGTACGTCGCGTAGTGGGCCACGATGTAGCCGACGACGATGGGCACGAGCGTGTGGGCGAGGTCGCCCGGCAGCGCCCGGCGCTCCGCCCGGGAGACGCCCCCCGTGGCCGCGGCCGCGGCCGCGAACAGGCCGCCCGCGACGAGGCAGAACCCCACGAGTGCGGCCGCCTGCTCGAGGTCCCCGACGTCGCGACGCTGCCAGAACGGCGACGCCGAGAACGAGTCGAACGCGGTCGAGCCCAGCAGCACGCCCAGGACGCCGACCAGTCCGGGCGCCACGGGCACCTGGGTCAGGCTGCGCAGCGGGTTGTGCGGACGCCAGCGTCCGTCCAGGACGAACGGCGACAACCGGGCGACGACGGCGCTGTACACGTCGAACGGATCGGCACGGTCGAACCACGTCGGACCTGCCACGACTCCCCCGACGAGCATGGCCGCGACGTACACGCCGACCCACCAGCGCACTGCCTCCACGCTGCCGGCGTCGGGCGAGGCGAGCTCCATCCACACGAAGGCGAGCAGGCCGAGGGCCGCGGGCCAGTACCCGAGCCGGACGGGCCAGCCCACGAACCCCTCGGGCCGACCGACAGCGCGTCCGACGACGGCCTGGATCGTGCGCCACGGCGAGAGGTCGCGCCAGACGTGGCCGAACACGAGCGCCAGGGGCACGAGCCCGACCCAGACCCACACGTACACCGCGCCCAGGCCACCGTTGGACGCGTCCGCCGGTCCGCCGAACAGCGCTGCCAGCACCCACGCGGTGAGCAGCAGACCGAGGACGGCCAGCCACGGCCGTCGCGGGGGCGGCTGCGCCGCAGGACCGTCGGCCTGGAGCCGGGGCTCCTTCCACGCGAGGGCCAGGACCGCGAACGAGATCGTGAGGGCCCACGAGGCACCGATGATCGCCGTCGTGAACGGGATCGGCAGGTCGGTCGCTCCGCCGATGCCGTGGGCCGGGAGGACGACGAGGTCGAGCGGGGTCACGAGGCGACGAGCTGCACGATGACCGCGTCGGCGTGGTGCGACTCCACCGCGACCTGACCCGGACGGTCGACCGTGAGCTCCAGCTGGCCGGTGGCACCGGGCGCGAGCTCCAGCGAGTGCTCCGGGTCGGAGTGGACGTGCACCTCGTCCGCCTCGTCCGAGGCGTTGTCGACCATCAGCCGCACGACCTGGCCGACCTCGACGTCGACGCGGTCACCTCGAGGGGTCGGCCCGTCCGGTCCGAGGGTGATCTCGACGACGAGCGCGTCGTCGGCCGGTGCCGAGCTGGCCGAGCCGGGTGCGGCGCTCGGTGACGACCCGCCCTGCGAGTCGTCACCGGTGCCGCAGGCCCCCAGGGCCAGAGCCATCGCCGCCACCGCGGCTGCCGCTGTGGTCCTCCTCATCGGTCCCCCCGATCGTCGTCGATGTTCCTCAGGTCGTCGGGGAGCTCGTCGAGCCCCCGCTCCAGCAGCTCCTGCTCCCGTCGCTCGTCGAGCCGGTCCTTGCGGGCCACGTAGACCACGACCCCGACCACCACGATCGCCGGCACGAACGCCGGGATCGCGAGGATCAGCGGGTGGTGGGCCTGGAACACGACCCCCGAGGCGAGCTCGAGCGAGCCGGTCATCCCGAGACGGTGTCGCGGGCCGCCGCCTCCGACTCCGCCTGCTCACGCAACCGGGACGAGAAGCGGGAGACCGAGACGCAGATGCCGATCAGCACCGCGAGGCTCGTGATCAGCACCACGAGGTTCGCGACGCCCCACAACCACGCGGGGGCGCTGAAGTCGCGCTCGCGCTGCAGGATCTCGATCTCCGGCACGAACTCGACCGGCTCGCCGTCGGTGACGGTGAACTCCTCGGCGTCGATGGCCTCGTCGGGTGCCAGGTAGATCGGCGCCGCGGTGAGGGTGCGCCCGTCCTGCACGCGCAAGAGGGTCTTCCAGGTGCCACCGACCGGGATCGGGATCGTGGACTCGTAGGTGTTGTCGCCGACCTTCTTGAGGTTGTCGGTCACGACGCCCTCACCACCGCCCTGCCAGGCGGTGATCTGCACCCACGTCGGATCGCCCTCGACCAGGCCGTCCGACAGCGTGGCCGTGACGGTCATGACGTCGCCGGTGGGCGTCGACATCTCCTGGGTCTCGAACGTGGCGGTGGCGTCGTCGGGCACCGTGGCCCAGAGACCGTTGGCCACCGCGGCCGACGTCACCAGGATCGAGGCGGTCACGATCGTGCGACCCACCGCCCGCGACGGGAGACGCCCCTGGAGGCCGAGGGCGAACAGCGCGCCACAGAGCCCGGAGCCGATCGCGACGGGGACGGTCATGGCCAGACCCTCGAGCCACATGTCCTGCGTCCACGCGAACTGAAAGACCTGGTCGTTCCAGAGCTTCTCGACGACTGAGCCGACCGTGCCGATCAGCAGACCGGCGACGGCGCCGAAGGCCAGGTAATGGCGACGCAGCGCCGTGAGCGCCAGCAGCTCGACCAGCAGCGCGCTGCCGAGGTAGAGCGGGAAGACGTGGTCGGCCTGGCCGAACACGGGGCCGACGATGAAGGAGACGAGCCCGCGCATGCCCAGGAAGAAGGCGGCCGCGAACAGGGCGGCCCCGGGTCCGACGAACAGGCGGGCCGCGACCAGCGTCAGGCCGGCGGCGGCCGCGATCATCATGGGCGCGAAGACCATGCGGAACTGGGCGATGCCGAAGTCGAACTCCGCCTGGAAGACCGACAGTCCGATCAGCAGGCCGCCGAAGGCAGCACCGTAGGTGAGGAACCGCGCGAGGCCGCCCCGGTCCTGGTACTCCGCCGAGAACTCGCCCTCACGGCGGAGCAGGATGATGCCGGCGGTCGAGAGGCCGGCGCCGCCGATCAGCATCAGGTGGGTCGGGCCCCAGAGGGTGACGTCCTGGCCGAAGAGCCGGTGCCACACGTCGTCGAGCGGGAAGCCGATCAGGGCGTACAGGCCGCACGCCGCGATGTAGATGCCCGCGACGGGCGCGTACCACTGGCGCGTGATCTTGACCGACGCGATGCCGGGCTTGACGCCGTCTCGCGGCCAGACGACGGCGCTCATGCCGGCGATGAACAATGCGAAGAGCCCGTACAGGATCAGGTAGTGGGCCGGGTTGGCCAAGGGACCCTCGTCGCGGCCTCGACCGGCGTGCAGGCTGACGTCCCACAGGAAGCCGAGCAGGGCCACGATCAGCGAGCTGGCGACGAACGCCGTGGCGATCGCCGACCAGCCGGGCTCGCCGAGCCGGGCGTTGAGCTTCTCGCCGAGCGTCTGGAACCACTCGATGCGATGGGTGCGGTGCGCCCACGCGATCCACAGCAGCACGAGGGAGACGACGCCGGCCGCGACCGAGAGCCCGAAGACCTGGTCGAGTGCTGCGCCGCCGACGGGTGCGGTGTCCTGCGCCTGAAGAACCATACCGGGAGTATGGCTGCTCGTATGTGCCATGGCAACTGTCACGTAACACTCCCGTCATGCGTCCTCGGTCACACGACCGCGGTAGCCGACATCGTGGCCGTGACCGCGGTCACACGCAAGGGCGGGTGCCGCCGGGCCCGCAGATCGGCCCGGCGCAGAGTTGAGGACGAGCGGCCACGGACCACGACGGGCGGTGAGTTACGCGCCGAACCCCCGCCGGGGCGGTGAGCTAGGGCCCGTTCGCGAGCCGGGGCGGTGAGCAAGGGCCCGTTCCGTGCGTCCAAACGGGCCCTAAGTCACCGCCCGCCGGCCAGTTCGGCGCCCAACTCACCGCCCGCCAGCCTGCTTCTGTCCGTGGCCGCTCGTCCATCACGACGATGGGCGGTCAGCCGGCCGAGGTTTCGAGGCTCGGGCGCCAGAGCGCCTTCACACCTCAACCAGCGGCTCTCCGCTCAGCGGGACCCGCCCGCAACGGCGGGGATGATGCTGATCTGGGTGCCGTCGGGGGTCGTGGTGTCGAGCCCCTCGGAGAAACGCACGTCCTCCTCGGCGACGTAGATGTTGACGAAGCGACGCAGCTTGCCGTCCTCGTCGACGACACGCGCCTTGAGGCCCGGGTAGGCGGACTCGAGGGAGTCGAGGACCTCGGCGAGGGTCGCGCCCTCGGCGGTGACCTGCGAGGAGTCCTCGGTGTACGAACGGAGGATCGTGGGGATGCGGACGGAAACGGACACGGGGGTGCTCCTCGGAACTGGTGGGGGCGCTCAGGCGAGCTGGGCGGCGACGAAGGCGTCGTAGGTCGGGGCGATCGTGGCTGCCGGTCCCACCACGCCCGACACGGCGTCGAGCGTCTTGAGGCCGTGGCCGGTGTTGATGAAGACGGTCTCGAGCTCGGGATCGAGCTGTCCGGTCTCGACGAGCTTCTTGAGCACCGCGAGCGTCGTGCCGCCGGCGGTCTCGGTGAAGATGCCCTCCGTGCGCGCGAGCAGCACGATCGCGTCGCGGATCGCGTCGTCGTCGACCTGCTCGACGCCGCCACCCGTGGCGCGAGCGATGTCGAGCACGTAGATGCCGTCGGCCGGGTTGCCGATCGCGAGCGACTTCGCGATGGTGTCGGGCTTGACCGGGCGGATCGCGTCGTGACCCTCGGCGAACGCGGTGGCCACGGGGTTGCACCCCTCCGCCTGCGCGCCGAAGACCTTGTAGGGCTTGTCCTCGACCAGGCCCAGCGTGATGAGCTCCTGGAAGGCCTTGTGCACCTTCGTGAGCTGCGAACCCGACGCGACCGGGATGACGATCTGGTCGGGCAGGCGCCAGCCGAGCTGCTCGGCGATCTCGTAGCCCAGGGTCTTGGAGCCCTCGGCGTAGAAGGGGCGGACGTTGACGTTGACGAACGCCCAGCCGTCCTCCTCGCCGGCGATCTCGCTGGCGA
>CAYRZN010000144.1:4737-6105 GCA_964428825.1 uncultured Aeromicrobium sp. | reverse complement strand
CGACGATGATGTACGGCCACGTCGACCACCCCGGCCACTGGGTCGACCACATCCGCCTGATCGCCGACCTGCAGCGCGGGACCGGGGGATTCACCGAGTTCGTACCGCTGCCGTTCGTGCACCAGAGCTCCCCCATCTACCTCGCCGGGGTCGCCCGTCCTGGGCCCTCCGTGCGCGACAACCGGGCCGTCCACGCCGTTGCGCGGATCCTGCTCCACGGGCTGATCGACCACGTCCAGTGCTCGTGGGTCAAGCTCGGCCCCGACGTCTGCACGCAGGTGCTCAACGGCGGCGTCGACGACCTCGGCGGCACCCTCATGGAGGAGACCATCAGCCGCATGGCCGGCTCCACCAACGGCTCGCGCAAGGACGTCGCCGAGCTCGCGGCGATGGCCCACCGCGCCGGCCGCCCCGCCGTCCAGCGCACGACCCTCCACCAGCACCTGCCGGGCACGGTGCTCGAACTTGCGGGCCGCTCCGGCCGCGTCGTCGAGGTCGTCTCGTGAGCGGGTGGACCGCGATCGTCGTCGCGAAGCCCTGGCGCGCCGCGAAGTCACGGCTGGACGCTCCGCACCGCGCTGCCCTCGCTCGGGCCTTCACGCTCGACGTCCTCGACGCGGTGACGGGGTCGGACCTCGTCGAGCGGACCGTCGTGGTCTCCGCCGAGCGAGGACTCGTCCCCGAGACTCGGCAGCGCGGCGTGGCCCTCGTGGTCGACCGGCCCGCCGTGGCAACCGGGGGGCTGAACACGGCGGTCAACCACGGGTGGCGCTGGGCGAGGCTCACGGCTCCGGGCGACCCGGTCGTGGTGCTGCCGGCCGACCTGCCGAGCCTCGATCCGCGGGTGCTCGGCGAGGTTCTGGCCCGTCTGGGCGAGCACGACCTGGCCTTCGTCCCCGACGCCGACGACGTCGGCACGACGCTGCTCTCGGCGTCGGTCCCGGACGGACTCCGGTCCGCCTACGGACCGGGCTCAGCCGCACGGCACGAGCGGTTGGGCTTGACCCGGATCCCGGGTGCGCCGCTCTCCGTCCGGCGTGACGTGGACACCCTCGACGACCTGGCCGCAGCCGCCCAGATCGGAGTCGGCCCCCACACCGCCGCCGTGCTGCACCTCGCCGCGGTTGGCTGAGCAGTACTACCGGTGGTTGAGGTGTGAGGAGCTCTGGCGACGAGCCTCGACATCGTGGTTGGTTTTCGTGGATCGGTGACCGTGGTTTCGAGGCTCACGCCCTGGAGGGCGTTCGCACCTCAACCACCGGGGGTTGGTACGCCCTGGAGGGCGTTCGCACCTCAACCACCGGGGGTTGGTACGCCCTGGAGGGCGTTCGCACCTCAACCACGGGGTTGGTGCGCCCTGGAGGGCGT
>CAYRZN010000144.1:0-4637 GCA_964428825.1 uncultured Aeromicrobium sp. | reverse complement strand
CGCCCTGGAGGGCGTTCGCACCTCAACCACGGGGTTGGTGCGCCCTGGAGGGCGTTCGCACCTCAACCACCGGGGGTGAGGTCCTCAGCCTCCGGCGACGCGGACGTCGACCTTCGTCGCGCGGCCGTGCGCCGTGGCCAGGGCGAGCAGGCGCTGCACGAACATGCCCGCTTCCACGGCCCGTCGTGGAGGCGACTCCACCAGGACGGCCTCGCCGATCGTGACCTCGACGCCGGCGGGCACGTCGGCCAGCTCGACGAGTGCGGCGACCTCGACGGCGGTGGCCGGGAAACCGCGCACCAGGGAGCCCGCGTCGGCGAGCGCCTCGACGACCGCGTCGCGGGCGCCGAGGCCGAAGAGGTCGCCGTCCTCCTCGCGGACGATCGCCGCTGCGCCGGGTCCGTCGTCGACCGTGAGCAGGTGCGGCGACAGGCCCCGCACGACCACGACGGGACGGCCGCCGAGCTTGCCCGAGGCGAGCTCGGCCGCCCCGGCGACCTCGTCGGCGACCGCTGGAGCGGTGACGACGAGCGGTTGTCCGTGGGCGTCGGCGCGGCCGGCGAACGACTCGACGGGCACGAGACCGGCGCACCCGATCGCGATGTCGGTCTGTCCGACCCGCCAGGCGCGGCCAGCGGTGTCGCTCACGAGGACGGCGACCGTGCGCCCGGTGAGCTCACGAAGGCTGGCGCGGATGCGGCGTGCCTCCCCGTCGGGGTCGGCGGGCAGCGGGAGCAGGGTGCCGGGGGTGGTGTTGGAGCCGTCGATGCCGGCGGCGGCCATCGTGAGTCCGTGGTGCGTGCGGACGATCAGTGTCTGGTCGCGCCGGGCGACGACGCGGTCGGTCTGCTCGGTGAGCAGGGCGTCCTTGGCGCGGGTCGTGGCCAGGCCGAGGCTCTTGCTGACGACCTTGGACGTCACGACGACGACGTCCCCGTCAGCCAGCTCGACCAGTCCGGCGATCGTCGCGGCGAGGTCGTCGCCGGCCTGCACCTCCCCGATGCCGTCGACCGCGGTGAACGTCACGGCGTCAGCCACGTCCGAGCTCCCGTCCGAGGACGAGCACGTCCTGCGCCAGGCGGCGGGTGGTCGCGGCGTCGTTCATCCAGAGCGGGACCGCGTTCGCGCGGATGCCCGCTCCCGCGATGCGCGGGAGCAGTGCGGCATCGGCCTCGTCGACGAGCCAGCCGTCGAGCACGCCCGCGCCCGACCGGGCACCGTGCAGCTCGGCGACGGCCGCGGCACTGTTCTCGATGCCCAGGCCGGCCAGGAGCTGGTCGGCCATGCCGCGCACTGCTCCACCGTCGATGACCGGCGAGACGCCGACCACCGGCGCGACGCCCCCGCGCAGGGCGTCGCGGATTCCGGGCACCGCCAGGATCGGCCCGACCGACACGATCGGGTTCGACGGCGGCAGGATCACCAGGTCGGCAAGGGCGACCGCCTCGTGGACCCCGGGTGCGGCTCGGGACGTCTCGATGCCCCGCTGCGTGACGGCGCGCACCGGCACCTGCGCGCGGTGGCGGATCCAGAACTCCTGGAAGTGGAGGTCGACGTCCTGCCCGTCGACCGTGGTGGAGATCCAGGTCTCGACCTCGTCCTCGGTCATGGGCAGCAACCGGATGCGGTCGAGGTCGGTTCCGGGGGCCCAGCGACGGCAGAGGCGGTCGGTGACCTCCGTCAGTCCGGCGCCGCTGCGCAGCAGCTCGGTGCGGACGAGGTGCGTCGCGAGGTCGCGGTCACCGAGCCCGAACCACGCCTGCGGAACGTCGTAGGCGGCCAGCTCGTCCTTGGCGTTCCACGTCTCCTGGGTGCGGCCCCACCCGCGCTCGACGTCAATGGCGTCACCGAGCGTGTACATCACGGTGTCGAGGTCGGGGCAGACCCGCAGGCCGAACAGCCAGAGGTCGTCGGCCGTGTTGGCCACCACGGTGATCTCGTCGTCAGGGGACGTCGCCGCGTGCAGCCCCCGGATGAAGCGGGAGCCGCCGACCCCGCCTGACAAGACCACGATGCGCATCTGCCCATCCTCCCAGAGGGTGTGCTGCCCGATCGCTCGGCGCGTGTCGTGCCCGGGTGACATGCTGGACGGGACGTGGTGCGGGTCACGCCGCGGGACGGGGGAGGAACCACGATGGCGGAGCACGAGGGCCCTGTGTCGGACGAGCACGTGTCGGACGAGCACGTGTCGGACGAGCACGGGCCGAGCGAGAAGCTCTTCGGCGTCGCGGACGAGTCCGGCCTGAAAGTGCACGAGCCGAAGTCGGCCGCGGCCGGCGTCACGGGCGTGCGGGTCGCGATGCAGCGCGCCGTGGGGCACATGGGCGCCGCCCGCGCGACCAAGGCCCTGCTCAAGCTGAACCAGGCCGACGGCTTCGACTGCATGAGCTGCGCCTGGCCCGACCCCGAGCACCGGCACACGGCCGAGTTCTGCGAGAACGGCGCGAAGGCGGTCGCCGAGGAGGGCACCATGGCGCGGGCGACGCCGGAGTTCTTCGCCGCGCACTCGATCGCCGAGCTCGACCGCCACGACGAGCACTGGCTCGGGCAGGCCGGTCGCCTCACGCACCCCATGGTCAAGCGCCCGGGCGGCACCCACTACGAGCCGATCGACTGGGACGACGCGTTCTCACTGGTCGCGGGGCACCTCAACGGGCTCGCCTCGCCTGACCAAGCCACGTTCTACACCTCGGGCCGGGCCTCGAACGAGGCGGCGTTCACGTACCAGCTGTTCGTCCGGGCCTTCGGCACCAACAACCTGCCGGACTGCTCGAACATGTGCCACGAGTCCACCAGCGTCGCGCTGGGGGAGTCGATCGGGATCGGCAAGGGCTCGGTGAGCCTGCGCGACCTCTACGACGCCGAGGTCATCGTGATCGCCGGGCAGAACCCGGGCACGAACCACCCGCGCATGCTGTCGGCGCTCGAGACGGCCAAGCGACGCGGCGCGAAGATCATCTCGATCAACCCGCTGCGGGAGGCCGGGCTGGTCAACTTCCGCAACCCGCAGAAGCCGCGCGGCGTCGTGGGCCGCGGCACCGACCTGACCGACCTGTTCCTGCCGATCCGCATCAACGGCGACCTCGCGCTCTTCCAGGCGATCGGGTCGTTGCTCGTGGAGTGGGACGCGATCGACCACGAGTTCGTCGCCGCCCACACCCATGGGTACGAGGCCTGGGCGACGCACGTCTCGGCGGTCGACTGGGCCACGGTCGAGACGGCGACGGGGCTGTCCCGTGCCCAGGTCACCGAGGCGGCCGAGATGATCCGCGGGTCGCGTGCCACGATCTACTGCTGGGCCATGGGGCTCACGCAGCACCGCAACTCCGTCGCCACGATCAAGGAGGTCACGAACCTCGCGCTGGTACGGGGTGACATCGGCAAGCGCGGCGCAGGCGTGTGCCCCGTGCGCGGCCACTCCAACGTGCAGGGCGACCGCACGATGGGCATCTTCGAGAAGCCGCCGGCGGCTCTGCTCGACGCCCTGGAGCGGGAGTTCGACTTCGCGCCGCCGCGCGAGCACGGGCTCGACACGGTCGAGACCATCCGGGCGATGCGCGACGGCACCGTGCGGGTGTTCATGGGACTCGGTGGCAACTTCCTGCACGCGGCTCCCGACACCGCGGTCACGGCGGAGGCGCTGCGCAGCACTGACCTGACCGTGCAGGTGTCCACGAAGCTGAACCGCTCGCACCTCGTCACCGGCGAGACCGCGTTGATCCTGCCGACCCTCGGTCGCACCGAGATCGACGTGCGCGCCACGGGCGAGCAGTTCGTGACCGTCGAGGACTCGATGTCCTCGGTGCACGCCTCGCGCGGCGTGCTCGTGCCCGCCTCGCCGCACCTGCGCAGCGAGACCGCGATCGTGGCCGGCATCGCTGCCGCCACCTTGCGCCAGCCCGACGGGTCCGACCGCCACGGCATCGGGTGGGAAGAGATGGCCGACGACTACGACGTCGTGCGCGACCACATCGCCCGGGTCGTCCCCGGCTTCGAGGACTACAGCGCTCGCGCCGACCGGCCGGGCGGGTTCGTGCTGCCTCACCCCCCGCGAGACACGCGAACCTTCGTGACGCCCAGCGGGCGGGGGGAGATCGCGGTGTCACCGATCGAGGTGCTGCACGTGCCAGAAGGACACCTGCTGCTGCAGACGATGCGCAGCCACGACCAGTACAACACCACGATCTACGGCTTCTCCGACCGCTACCGCGGCATCGAGGACGGCCGGCGGGTCGTGTTCGTCCATCCCGACGACATCGCCGCCTTCGACCTGCGCGACGGGCAGGTCGTCGACCTGCGGTCGGTGTGGTCCGACGGCGACCACCGCGTCGCCCCGGCATTCCGTGTCGTCGAGTACGACACTCCGCGCGGGTCCGCGGCGGCCTACTACCCCGAGACCAATCCGCTGGTCCCGCTCGACTCCACCGCGATCGCCAGCAACACCCCCACGTCCAAGAGCGTCGTCGTGCGGCTCGAACCGAGGCCGGCGTGACGGAGCCCGCCGCGCACGGGTCGGTCGTGGTCCGCGCGTTGTGGCGCTTCGGTCCAGACGGGGTCGCCTCGGCCGACGACCAGGTCGCCGTCGAGGCGCCGTTGGAGATCAGGGTCAACGGCCGCGGGTACGCCGTCACGATGCG
>CAYRZN010000143.1:0-6121 GCA_964428825.1 uncultured Aeromicrobium sp. | reverse complement strand
GCCGTCTCGATCCCCCGCCGCCTCGTCGCGGCGCTGTTCGCCGGGCTGGTCATCGCCCTCGCACCCCCGGTCGAGGTCTCTGCTGCTCCCGATCCGAACGCCCCTGCCTCGCCGACGGCGCTCCGTATCGACATGTCGACATATCCGGTGACCGGCTCCGTCAACATCGCGTGGGATGCCTCGCCCAGCGCCGGCGTCACGCAGTACCTCGTGCGGTACCGCGCGGCGTTCGGTGCGCCGATCGACGCCTACCTCGAGGGTGACGACCTCACGTTCACGATCCCGGGCGTCCAGCCCGGCGTCTCCTACGACGTCGACGTGCAGGCGATCCGTTCCGGGATCAACTCGTACCCGGCCTTCCTGCGGGTCACCGGACTGGACGACGGCCCGAGCCATCGCTTCACCGACACGGCGAGCACGTCGTTCCTCTACGAGATCGCCTGGCTCTCCTCGACCCGCATCACGACCGGGTACGAGGGCCCTGCCGGCTCGCGCAGCTTTGCCCCGTCGGCGCCCGTGCTGCGTGAGCAGATGGCCGCGTTCCTCTACCGGCTCGCCGAGCCGGGCTTCCCCGAGGAGTACGTGCCACCGGCAGAGTCCCCGTTCGTCGACGTGCCCACGACGGCCACGTTCTACCGGGAGATCGCCTGGCTCGCCTCCGAGGGCATCTCGACCGGGTACACCGAGGTGGACGGCGTGACGACGTTCCGTCCGTCCCAGCCGGTGCTGCGCGAGCAGATGGCGGCGTTCCTCTATCGGTACGACGAGTCGACCTACACCGAGGACTTCCAGAAGTTCGCAGACGTCCCGCTCGACGCGAGGTTCTACGCCGAGATCGCGTGGCTGTCGTGGGAGGGCATCACGACCGGTTACACCGAACCGGTCGGACTGCGCACGTTCCGCGGCAGCCAGCCTGTCCTCCGTGAGCAGATGGCGGCGTTCCTGTACCGCTACAAGAACGGGCGCTTCGGCGAGAACTAGCTGGTCGTCGATGTCTCGACGTCAGTTGATCGGCGGACCTGCGGGTTCTGCCCTACGTTCCCGACATGCTGCTCGTCGCCGTCGTCGTCCTCGTCATCGGTGTCTCGGCGACCGTGTGGGCCTTCGCGACGGATCGTGACCACGGAGCCCTGCAGCTCGGCGCCCTCTTCGGGGGCTCGACCCTGGGGCTCGGCGGGTTCGTCGCGACGGTGATCGGTGCCGTGCGCCTGATCTGAACAGCAACGCCCCCGACACTCGCGGCGTCGGGGCGTCGTTGCGCGCGAGGTCAGCGGATCGTGAGCTGCCGGTTCGCCAGGCCGTTGCGGGCGTCGCGCTGCTCGCCGGTGAGCTCGGTGTCGTCGGCGAGGGCCGCGTCGAGGCGCTTCTTGAGCGCGACGGTCGGCTCCTCGAGGGAGGCCGCGTCGCCGTCGGTCTCCCAGACGGGCACGAGCAGGCCGTGCGCGCGGAACATGCCGATGAGACGGACGTCGTCGCCGAGGTTGTCCTCGCCGGCGGCGTGCAGGCGGGCGAGCGCGTCGAGCAGCGTGGACTCGTCGTGCGGCTGGACCCAGCGCAGGAAGCGGCGCTCGCCCATCTCGGTCCAGTAGGCGCCGTCGACGCTGGAGAGCTTGACGGTGGGAGACGCGGTGGCGTTGGCCTGCTCGAGCAGGGCGTGCGCGTCGGCGCTGGCGTCGACGTCGTCGAGCCAGAAGTCGAAGCCCTCGTGCACCTCGACCTCGAAGGGGGCGTCGGTGTCGACGAGCTCCTGCAGGCGCGGGCCCACACCGGGGTCGCGCACGGGGACGGGCTGGCCCGGCTCGAGCTCGAGCGCGGTCTCGACGATGCCGGCGAGGTCGCGGCTGATGTCGCCGTGGTTGTGCGGGACCTGCAGGCCGATCCAGATCTCACCGTCAGGCCGCACCAGGCCGGCACCGTTGCCGGGGAGCAGCGAGCAGATGCGGATCGTGCGGTCGCTGTCGGCGAGCTTCATGACCGCGGTGGCCGACGGCACGAACTCGCGCATCGCGACGAGGTCGAGCTCGCCGGGCAGTCCCTCGAAGGTTCGAGCGACGTACGGCATCCGTGCTTTCTTCTCACCCTTGCGGCGCGACTTCTTTCCCATGCCGCGAGCCTAGGGGGTGGGGTGCGGCAACGGGTCAGCCACTCAGGGTCACGACCGCGGACTCCGCTCGAGGCGGCAAGGCCTGGCGCTCGTCAGCCCGCCACTCAAGGACCCAGCAGGCCGAGCGAGACCACCGCCACACCGTCGCTGCGCCGGTAGGCCACCTGCCCCGTGGTCACCACGACGAGGTCGACCACACGGTCGGGGAGCTGCTCGCGCAGCCACTTCAGGTGCCGGACGTCGGCATCGCTCACCTGCCCGGACAGCTTCACCTCGACCCCGAGCACCTGTCCGTCGATGCCCTGCACGACGAGGTCGACTTCGCGATCGCCACCTGTCAGGCGCAGGTGGCTCACCGACGCTTCCGCGGCCTGGGCGCAGACACGGATCCCCAAGGTGGCGAGGGACTCGAAGAGAGGCCCGGCCATGTGAGCACCACTGGGACCCAGCAACGCCTCGCCCGACAGGTCGAGCAGCCGCGCCGCCAGGGCGGGGTCGGCCAGCTGGTGCTTCGGCGCTTGCTGCACGCGGCGCAGCGCGTTGCTGGCTGGCGTCCACCCCGGAACCGGATCGAGCAGCCACAGGGCCGTCAGGTGGTCGCGATAGGAGATCGTGGTCGTCTTGGCCGGCTGATGGGCGTCTCCTCCGGTGGTGGCATCCAGGAGCCGTGAGTAGGCCGTGGTGGTCGAGGATGCAGCCGCGTACGCGGCGAGCCAGCGTCGCAGCGTCTGCGGCCTCCGGACACCGAAGCCCCGGTCGGGAAGGTCTCGGTCGATGACGCGTTGCAGGTAGGCGTCCAGCAGCCCTCGCCGCAAGCGCGGTGACGACCGCATGACCCCCGGGAGTCCACTGCTCGTGATGGCATCGGCGTAGTCGCGGACCGTGAAGTCTGCCTTGCCCTCGATGGCCCCGGCCGTGCCGGCCAGCAGCGCAGCGACCGAGACCGTGGGCGAGACCAGCCCGCGTTCGTGCAGACCCATCGGTCGCATCCGCAGCGAGAGGATCCGGCCCGCGCCGCTGTGGGTTCCCGCCGAGTCCTTCGGGGTGGCCGAGCCGGTCATCAGGAACCGTCCGGCGGGCGCTCCTGCGTCGACCTGGCGTCGCACGGCGTCCCACACCTGTGGCAGTCGTTGCCACTCGTCGACCAGGAAGGTTCCTTCAGGGAGGCCCGCCATGGCGAAGTTCGCTTCTGCGACACCCCGTTGGGCCGGATCGTCGAGGAACCAGGCCCCCTGCGCCCGCCGGCGGGCCGTGTCGGTCTTGCCGACGCCCTTGGGTCCCTCGATCGCCAACGCTGGCGCGTGCGCCAGGAGTTCGTCGAGCTCCAGATCGACCGTCCGCGGCAGGTAGGACACGACCCGAGAATAGCATCTACGCTCCGATCTGCGGGCTTGCTACCCGACCTTTTGCGACCTCACTACCCTACCGGCCGCGACCGAGCCGACCGGCGCCGATCGGACCCAGACCTCATGGGTGGCTGGTCGGACGACTCCTCGATTCCGACGAGCGTTCCGCATCCGCTCAGGTGAAGGATCGCGGGACCCGGCCCGCGCGGTGGAGCGACTGCACCAGCTGCAGGTGGGTGTCGCTGTCGAGGAGACCGGTCTGCTCAGCACCCTTGAACAGGTCGAGCGTGCCGAGGCACCTGACGCCGCGCGCCGCAGCCACGCGGTGCGCTCCACCATCGTCGGTGACGAAGAGCGACCCGGCGAATCGGTTCTCGATGATGACCAGACTCTCGGCCTCTCCCAGGTGCTTCTGGGGTGGTTCGAAGGGCTCGGCCATGGAGTCGCGAACAATGCGCACGTCCTGGTACTCACGAGCCTCTGGCCGCACGGCTTCCCCCAGGAGTCGTCCACTCTCGTCGTGGATGGTGGCAAAGGTGCCGACCCAGGACCGGCACTCGTCCTCCACCGATGCCACCCATCGAGCCCGCTGACGCATCAGCGCCTCGAGCAGGTCCCACCGCTCCACGTGTGCGAAGTTCACAAGAACGGTCGTGTCGGCGAAGAAGAGAGGAGGCACGACCGTCAGGCTCCGAAGAGCTCCTCCGCGTCGAAGGCGCCGTCGAGTGCCGCAGATACCTGGACGAGGTCGTCGACCGGGGTGTCGAGCATCCAGGCCAGCGTGCCGGGACTGACACCGTCCTCCTCGATCCGGCGCCGGTGAATGGCCACAAGGGTGACGGGGAAACGCCGTCGCGCGGCATCCTGCATGCGCGCATCGAAGGCATCGAACGCTTCCTCGAACTGGGTCGAGCCTGACGGCCGGGGGAGGTCCATCTCCCCCTGCACGGATCGCATCGCACCCGGCATCGGGGCGGCCAGCATGGGCACCACGTCGGCCGACACCTCGACTCCGAGGCTCTGGAGGCGGTTGGCCAGCGCCGACGTGCCGACGCCCGTGTCCCACAGGAACTGGGCCACGTCACGGCGGGAGATCGTCGACCACTCGATCTGCCTGATCCTCGCCTCGGGCATCAACAACTCGCTCGCGAAGGCGTTGGCGGCGAGCTCGTGGGCCTGGTCGACATCGCGCGACGGTGTGGCCAGGTGCCCCAGGGCAAGGTGCGCCACCTCGTGTGCCAGGTCGAAGTTCGACTTCCACCAGTTCCCGGTGCTCGGCAGGACCACCACACCGCGACCGGCGGCCGTGACGGAGTACGCCGTCGAGATGCTCGGGAGCCTGATGACGTCGATACCGAGCCGCTCCTCCAACCGGTCGAGGAACTGACGGACGAACTGATCGCCCAAGGCTTCGGCGACCTCGCCCGGCGTCGACGGGACGTCTGGGGCACGTGGCGCGCCGTGCGGATATGCCTGCCGGTAGGCGAGCGATATCGCCTGCAGCGTGGTCTCGTCCTCGTCGCGGCCCGCGTTGGCACGCTCACGCGTGATCGGGTCCCACGTGTGCCGGGCAGCGACCACGAGACGGTGTGGGTCGGGCTCGCCGGTGATGAATTCCCGGACATCGGCCCCGAGGACGTCGGCGATCCGCGCGAGCTCGACACTGGAGAATCCGCGGAGACCGTTCAACGACCGCGACATGCTGTCTCTCGGCATCTCGACCTGGCTGGCCAGCCACGACTGGGAACGCTCGCCGAGCGCGGCGCGAACACGCTCGCCGATCTGCGCGTGATCGGACATGGGCCCACCGTAGCGCGGAATGTTGACAATTTCCCAACATCGACCGATGAGCCTGGGGAAAACCGATCGGTCAGGTGGTGACCGGGACCCGCGCCTCCTCGGCGGCCTCGACTGCGGCAGTGATGGTGACGCTGCGCCGACGGACCGTGGGGATCAGCAGGCCGGCGAGCGCGGCGACCAGCATCATGCCGCCGAGCATGCCGAAGCCGGTGAGGTAGCCGCTCTCGGTGGGCAGGCCGGTGGAGGCGGTGTGGCTCGTGACGATCGTCGACATCACGGCGGTGCCGATGCAGCCGCCGATCGTGCGGATGTTGGCGTTCATGCCGCTCGCGGAACCGCTCTGGTGGGCGGGCACGGCGGCGAGGATCAGCGGGGCGAGGCTCGAGAACACGAAGCCGATGCCGAAGCCGGCGATGCCGTTGACGAGCAGGATCTGCCAGACCTCGTCGTGCATGAAGACCAGGCCGATCATGCCGGCCCCGCCGAGCACGCCACCCATCACGACGACGAACTTGGCGCCGAAGCGGCGGGCCAGCGGCGCGGCGATGATGCCGCAGATGAACGAGGCGACCGCGTTCGGCAGGATCAGGTAGCCGGACTCGGCCGTGGAGGCGCCGAAGCCGTAGCCGGTGGACTCGGGGGTCTGCAGGAACTGCGGCAGGAAGCCGAACGTCGCGTACATCGCGAAGCCCACCAGCAGGGCGACGAGGTTGGCGGTCCAGACGCCCTTCAGGCGCATCATGCGCATGTCGATGAGCGGCACGGTCTCGTGGTGCTCGACCCAGACCCACGCCATCGCCAGCACGAGGGCCAGGGCGACCAGGCCGATGACCTCGGGCGAGGTCCAGCCCCAGCGGGGGGCCTGGCTCAG
>CAYRZN010000142.1:0-6159 GCA_964428825.1 uncultured Aeromicrobium sp. | reverse complement strand
CGCGGCGCTCGGCGTGGCGCAGCTGCTGGCCGACCTTCGCGGCCGCGGGCGCCACCTCGGTGGGCACCCCGCGCGCGCGCCGGGCCCGGGCGACGTCGTCGGCCGCACGACGCTCGTCCTCGTCGGCCACGGCGACCAGCACGGCCGACGGCACGGACCGACTTGCCGTCACGCCGTCACCGAGGAGGGCCGCCAGGAGGCGGGACACGCCCAAGGAGATGCCGACGCCGGGATAGGTGCTGCGGTTGTCGGACGCGAGCTTTTCGTAGCGACCGCCCGAGCAGATCGAGCCGAGCTGCTCGAAGCCCGACAGGCGCGTCTCGAAGACGGTGCCGGTGTAGTAGTCGAGCCCGCGCGCGATGCGGAGGTCTGCGGTGACCGTGACCCGGTCGGGCGCCACGATCGACCCGACGACGTGGGCGAGCTCCGCCAGGCCCTCGGCGAGCAGCTCGTGCTCGACGCCGAGCGCCTCGACCTGCTGCACGAACGACGTGTCGGTGGTGACGACCTCGGCCAGGGCGAGCACCTTGGTGGCGCTGTCGTCGTCGACGCCGATCTCGCTCAGCATGACGCGGATCTTCTCGGGACTGACCTTGTCGAGCTTGTCGACGACCTGCATCACGGCGGTGCTGTCGGTCAGACCAAGACCCCGGTAGAAGCCCTCGAGGATCTTGCGGTTGGAGACCTGGAGGGTCGCGTGGGCGCCGGCCGACGCGACGAGGTCCATCAGGCCGCCGATCGCCTCGGTCATGACCTGGGCGACGTCGACGTCGGCGTGCGGCGACAGGACGTCGCGACCGACCACGTCGATGTCGGCCTGCGTGAACTCGCGGTACCGGCCTTGCTGGGGCCGCTCGCCGCGCCAGACCTTCTGGACCTGGTAGCGACGGAACGGGAAGTCGAGGGTGTTCGCGTTCTCGACGACGTAGCGGGCGAACGGCACCGTGAGGTCGAAGTGGAGGGCCAGGTCGGCGTCACCGGCACCGTCGGCGAGGCGCCGGACCGCGTAGACCTCCTTGTCGATCTCCCCCTTGCGCAGCAGGACGTCGAGGGGCTCGACCGCGCGCGTCTCGACCGAGGCGAAGCCGTGCAGCTCGAAGGTCGACCGCAGGTGGTCGAGGACCGCCTGCTCGACGATGCGCTCGCGGGGGGTGTACTCCGGGAAGCCGGACATGGAGGCCATCAGGCGAGCCCGTCGGCGATCTGGACGAGGTACGGGTTGGTGGTGCGCTCACGACCGACCGAGGTCTGCGGACCGTGCCCGGGCAGCACGACGACGTCGTCGCGCAGCGGCAGCACCCGGTCACGCAGGCTGTCGATCATCTGCGGGTGCGAGCCACCGACCAGGTCGGTGCGGCCGATCGAGCCGGCGAACAGGAAGTCGCCGGAGAACATGACCTGCGAGACCTCCTCGTTGTCGGGGTAGTCGATCAGGTAGTACAGGGTTCCCGGCGTGTGGCCGGGCACGTGCGCGACGGTGAAGGTGATGCCGTCGACGTCGAACGTCGCCCCGTCGACCGCGTCACGGACGTCGGCAGGCTCCACGAACTCGGGCAGCTCGCCGTCGAGGCCGAGCTGGCCGCGCAGCATCGCCGCGGACTCGTTCGAGATGGCAGCCATCGGATCGCTCAGCAGGTGGCGGTCGGCCGGATGGATCCACACGGGGCAGCCCCACTCGGCCGCGACGTCCTGGGCGTTCCAGAGGTGGTCGAAGTGACCATGGGTCACCAGGACGGCCTGCGGGGTGAGGTCGTGCTCGGCGGCCACTGACCGGACCCCCTCGATGGCGTCCATCCCGGGGTCGACGACCGCGCAGCCGGCGCCGGGTCCGCGGGCGACGAGGTAGCAGTTCGCCTGCAGAGGACCGGCAGGAAAGGACGTCAGGAGCACGTGCGACAGGGTACGCGAGGCCAGGGATCGGTCCGGCGCCCCTCCTGTCCGACGGGCGTCCCTAGACTGTGCCCATGACCACACCCGCCGAGCACCCGTGGGGCCGCGTCGACGACGAGGGCAACGTCCATCTCCGCACCGCCGACGGCGAGCGCATCATCGGCCAGTGGGCCGCGGGTTCCGACCCCGCTGAGGCGCTGGCGTTCTACGAGCGGCGCTTCGGCGCGCTCGAGACGGAGGTCGAGCTGCTCGAGAAGCGGCTCGAGTCCGGTGCCCTCTCCCCTGCCGACGCCGTCAAGGCGCTCGACAAGGCGCGAGAGAACATCGCCGGTGCCGCGGCACTCGGCGACCTCGACTCCCTCGGGACCCGGCTCGACGCCCTCGCCCCGCAGATCGAGAAGGCGCGTGAGGCCCGGAAGGCCGCCCGCGAGGCCGAGCAGGCCGTCGCCGAGAAGCGCAAGACCGAGATCGTCGCCGAGGCCGAGAAGATCGCCGCAGGTACCGAGTACCGCAAGGGCTCCGACCGGCTCACCGCGCTCCTCGACGAATGGAAGGCCCTGCCACGTTTGAGCCGTTCGGCCGACGACGCGCTTTGGAAGCGCTTCAGTGCCGCACGCACCTCGTTCATGCGGGCGCGCAAGACCTTCTTCGCCGAGCAGGACACCCAGCGTGCCGAGGCGAAGAAGATCAAGGAGAAGCTCATCGTCGAGGCCGAGGCGCTGTCCGGCTCCACCGACTTCGGCGCCACCGCCGGCGCGTACCGCGACCTGATGTCACGGTGGAAGGCGGCCGGCTCGGCCCCGCGCAACGTCGAGGACAAGCTCTGGAGGCGCTTCCGTGCCGCCCAGGACGCGTTCTTCGAGGCGCGCGACGCGGCCAACGCGGCGCTCGACAAGGAGTTCGAGGGCAACGCCGAGGTCAAGGAGAAGATCCTGGTCGAGGCGGAGGCACTGCTTCCGGTCACCGACGCCGATGCCGCGCGCAAGGCGCTGAACGACATCGCCGATCGGTGGGAGGCCGCGGGCAAGGTGCCCCGCGCCCGCATCTCCGAGCTCGAGGGTCGCCTGCGCAAGGTCGAGGAGGCCGTCCGTGGCGCGGGCGAGCGCAAGTGGCAGCGCACCGATCCGGAGAAGTCGGCCCGTGCCGACGACATGATCGGCAAGCTGCAGCGCGCCATCACCGACACCGAGGAGTCGCTCGCCAAGGCCGAGGCCGCCGGCGACCAGCGCAAGGTCAAGGACCTCACCGCCAAGCTCGAGTCCAACCGCGCCTTCCTCGACATGGCCCAGAAGGCCCAGGCCGACTTCTCCTGACCTCTTCCCCCACGCGGGTTACCGCTCGCGAGTGAATTTCTGCCCCGTGGGGAGTGAGTACACGCCCCACAAGGAGTGAGTTCCCGCAGGGCCCACGGCAGCCTGTGGATGATGAGGTGACCCCGAGCACCAAACACCCTTCGATGGGGCTGTGCACGAACTGATTGCAGACGGGCGCCCGTTCGTTCTCGACGACGAGGTGATGTCGCCGAAGAGACTCCGGATCGAGCTGCGCGACGGGACGCTGCGCCGCCTCTTGCAGGGCGTCTATGTCGATGCTCGTGTAGCGGACTCTCGTGAGGTGCGGGTGCAGGCCGTCGAACGCATCCGTCCGCCACATGGTGTGGCCTGCAGCGAGACCGCTGCCTGGATCATGGGCCTCGACGTGCACCCTCCAGGTCGACGCTTCGACGTCACGCCGACGTTCCTCGTGCCGCACGGCCGGACCCGGATCGTTCGACGCGGGGTCGACAGCCGACAGGCCCGGCTCGGGCCCCATGACGTGACGGAGGAATTCGGCTCGCTGTGCACCACGGCCGTGCGCACGGCGAGCGACCTTCTGCGTCGTCAGTACCGGCCGTACGCCCTGGCCTCCGTCGACCAGATGACGCGAGCCGACCTTGTTGATCTCGACGAACTCAGCGCCACCGTGATGCATCTCAAGGGCTACCCGGGGATCCGTCAGGCGCGTTCGCTTGTCGTCCTGGTCGATCCACGAGCGGAGTCACCCGGCGAGTCGTGGACGAGATTGAGGCTTCACGATGCCGGGTTCCCGCCTCCCGAACTTCAGGTCGCCGTCATTGACATCGATGGGATCGAGCGCAGGCTCGACATGGCCTATGTGCTGCAGAAGGTCGCCATCGAGTACGACGGTGCAGGCCACCACGCGTCGTTGGTCGATCGTGAGCACGACAGGCATCGCCGGGAGGGCCTGACGCAGCAATGGGGGTGGCGCTGGGGCGTGGCAGGGCGGGCCGACATCTTCGGCCCGGACAGCACGTTCGAAGAGCTGGTCGGCGAATACCTCGGACTCAGCCCTCTGGCCCGCTGGTGGGGTCATCGATAGGGCGGAAATCCACTCGCCGAAGGGCAGTTCATCACTCTCGGCGGGGCAAGAATCCACTCGCGAGCGGAACGGGTTACTGGGTGAGGCGGTAGACGTCGAAGACGCCCTCGATCGTGCGGACGGCCTTGAGGACGTGACCCAGGTGCTTGGCGTCGCCCATCTCGAAGGTGAACTTGCTCTTGGCGACGCGGTCGGTGCCCGTGGAGAGCGCGGCCGACAGGATGTTGACGTGCTGCTCGGACATGACCCGGGTGATGTCGGACAGCAGGCCGGGCCGGTCGAGGGCCTCGACCTGGAGGGCCACCAGGAACGTGCTCGTGGCGCTGGGGGCCCACCGGACCGCGACCAGGCGCTCGGGCTCGTCGCCTCGCAGCTGCACGAGGTTGACGCAGCTGCGACGGTGCACGGAGACGCCGGAGGTGCGGGTGACGAAGCCCTCGATCTCGTCGCCGGGCACCGGCGTGCAGCATCGAGCGAGCTTGACGAGCGCACTGCCCTCGAGGCCCTCGACCACGACACCTGCGTCGGAACCCTCGCGCGAACGCACGGCACGACGGCTGACGGTGGGGACCGTGGCCTCCGCGAGGTCCTCCTCGGCGCCCTCACGACCGCCGGAGAGGGCGAGCACGCGATCGACGACGCTCTGGGCGCTGACGTTGTTCTCGCCCACCGCGGCGTACAGCGCGGTGATGTCGGCCAGGTTGAGGTCGGCCGCGACGGCCTCGAGCGTGCGCTGGCGGAACAGCCGCACGAGCGGAAGGCTCTCCTTGCGCATCTGGCGCGCGATGAGGTCCTTGCCGTGCTCAACGGCCTCCTCGCGACGCTCCTTCGTGAACCACTGGCGGATCTTGTTGCGTGCGCGGGGGCTGACGGCGAACTCGAGCCAGTCGCGGCTCGGACCGGCATCGGGCGACTTGGACGTGAAGATCTCGACGACGTCGCCGGTCTCGAGCTTGGACTCCAGCGACACCAGGCGCCCGTTGACGCGCGCGCCGATGCACGCATGACCGACCTCGGTGTGGACCGAGTAGGCGAAGTCGACCGGCGTCGAGCCGTCGGGCAGCTGGATCAGGTCGCCTCGCGGCGTGTAGGCGTAGACCCCGGTCTGACCCATCTCGTACCGCAGCTGGTCGAGGAAGTCGATCGAGTCCTCGGTCTCGGACTGCCAGTCGAGGAGCTCACGCAGCCACGCCATCTCCGTGCTGATCGGCGCGCCCGTGGGGGTGGCCGGACCCTTGGCCTTGGCGGTGGCGTCCTCCTTGTACTTCCAGTGCGCCGCGACACCGTACTCGGCCCGGCGGTGCATCGCGTGGGTGCGGATCTGCAGCTCGACGGCCTTGCCCTGCGGGCCGATGACCGTGGTGTGCAGCGACTGGTACATGTTGAACTTGGGGACGCTGATGTAGTCCTTGAAGCGACCCGGGATGGGGTTCCAGCGGGCGTGCAGCACACCGAGGACGGCGTAGCAGTCGGCCACGGAGTCGACCAGGATCCGCACCCCGACCAGGTCGAAGATGTCGGAGAACTCGCGTCCCCGCACGAGCATCTTCTGGTAGATCGAGTAGTAGTGCTTGGGCCGGCCCGTGGTGGTGGCCTTGATCTTGGTGTGCTTGAGATCGGACTCGACGTCGCTGACGACCCGCTCGAGGAACGTGGACCGCGATGGCGCCCGATCGGCGACGAGGCGCACGATCTCGTCGTAGACCTTGGGGTGGAGGGTCGCGAACGCGAGGTCCTCGAGCTCCCACTTGATCGTGTTCATGCCGAGGCGGTGGGCCAGCGGCGCAAAGATCTCGAGGGTCTCGGTGGCGATGCGCTCCTGCTTGTCCTGGCGCAGGTACCGCAGGGTGCGCATGTTGTGCAGGCGGTCGGCGAGCTTGATGACGAGCA
>CAYRZN010000141.1:0-6160 GCA_964428825.1 uncultured Aeromicrobium sp. | reverse complement strand
CTACTGTCAGACATGTCCTGACAGAACTGTCCGAAAGGTCCCGTCACAGGACAGTCGCCATGACGACCACGAACCCTCAGGTTCGGTCGTCACCCACCCCGCCGATGGTCCGCGGCCGCTTGTCCGGTGCGACCGGAGCAGTCACCTGACGGGAGGTTTCGAGGCTCGTGCGCCAGAGCGCACTCTCACCTCAACCGACGGGGGCGGCGCAGAGCGCACTCTCACCTCAACCGCCGGGTGGGCGGCGCAGAGCGCACTCGCACCTCAACCGGCGGGACGCGCGTCAGCCCTGGGGACCGGCGTTCCATGCGCTGCGGAACATGTCGGTCACCGAGTACCGCACCTTCCAGTCGAGGTCGCGCTCGGCGAGCGCACCCGACGCGACGATACGGGCCGGGTCGCCCGCACGTCGGTCGCCGATCTCCGGCGTGAAGTCGATGCCCGAGACCTCGGCGGCCGCGTCCATGATCTGCCGCACCGAGACGCCGTCGCCGCAGCCGAGGTTGTAGACGCGTTCGAGGTCGCGACCCTCCAGCAGGGCGCGCGTCGCGACGACGTGCGCGTCGGCCAAGTCGGCCACGTGCACGTAGTCGCGCTCGCACGTGCCGTCGGCCGTGGCGTAGTCGTCGCCGTTGATGCGAGGCGTCCGCCCCTCCCGCAGGGCGCGGATCACGAGGGGGAAGAGGTTGTGCGGGCTCGAGTCGTACAGCTCCGGAACCGCCGACCCCACCACGTTGAAGTACCGCAGCGACGTGTGCCGGGTGCCCCAGGCGCGCTCGGAGTCGCGCAGCAGCCACTCCCCGATCAGCTTGCTCTCCCCGTAGGGCGACTCCGGCGCCGTCGGGGTGTCCTCGGTGACCAGGTCGACGTCGGGCGTGCCGTACGTGGCGGCGCTGGAGGAGAACACGATCGCGTCGACGCCGCTGTGCTCCATCGCGCGCAGCAGGCTGACCGTGCCCTGCACGTTCTGCTCGTAGGTGTGCAGAGGCCGCTCGACCGAGACCCCGGCGTACTTGTACCCGGCGAGGTGCACGACCGCCTGCACGTCGTGGTCGGCCATGGCCGTCTCGAGGGCCGCGGTGTCGAGCAGGGACGCCTCGACGAACGGCACGTCGTCGGGGACGAACTCGCGATGGCCGCTGGACAGGTCGTCGACCACGACGCAGTCCAGGCCCGCGAGCCCGAAGGCCCGGACGACGTGCGATCCGATGTAGCCGGCGCCGCCGGTGACCACGATGCTCATAGGGGGCGAGTCTAGGAGGTCGGTCGGCAGCGGCCGCTCAGGCCTGCGTGGCCAGCTCGTCGAGACGCTTGAGCGCGGCGAGCACCGTGGCCTTGTCGGTGGTGCGCCACATGGGCGGGAGCGACGACGCGAGGTATCCCCCGTAACGCGCCGTGGCCAGGCGCGAGTCCAGGACGGCCACCACCCCGCGGTCGTCGACCCGGCGGATCAGGCGACCGGCTCCCTGGGCGAGCAGGAGGGCCGCGTGGCTTGCCGCAATCGACATGAAGCCGTTGCCGCCGCGCCGCTCGACGAGACGCTGCCGAGCGCCCATGAGTGGGTCGTCGGGACGCGGGAACGGGATGCGGTCGATCACGACGAGCTGGCACGTGGCCCCGGGCACGTCGAGGCCCTGCCAGAGCCCCAGCGTGCCGAACAGGCACGCCGTCTCGTCCTCCACGAACCTCTTCGTGAGCTCGCTGAGGTGCGCCTCGCCCTGCACCAGCACCTCGATGTCGGGCAGCCGCTCGCGCACCTTCTCGGCGGCCGCCTCGGCACCGCGCCGGGAGGAGAACAGCCCGAGCGTGCGACCGCCCGCCGCGCCGACCAGCTCGACCAGCTCGTCGACGAACTGCGTGCTGGGGCCCTCCCGGCCGGGCGCCGGGAGGTGCTTGGCGACGTAGAGCATGCCCTGCTTGCCGTAGTCGAAGGGCGACCCGACGTCGATGCCCGTCCACTCGTGGTCGCCGAAGCCCAGGCCCACCGACCGCACGACCGCGTCGAAGCTGCCACCGAGCGCCAAGGTGGCGCTCGTGAGCACCACGGTGCGGTCGGCAAAGACGCTGTTGGCGAGCATGCTGGCGACGTCCAGCGGGGCCAGCTGCAGCCGCGGGCCCGAACGGGACTCGGCGGCCCACAGCACGTCGGCGTCGCTGTGCGCCGCCATGCGCTCGGCCACGGCCCGGACGTCGTCGACGAGGCCTCGCGCCTGCTGTCGGGCGGCATCGGGCTCGCCGCCGCCCTTCTCCGAGGTGAAGTCGGACATGCAGGCGCGGGCGGAGTCGCGGACGAGGCCGAGGACGTCGAGGAGCTCGTCGGTGGGCCGGTCGATGCGCCCCTGCTCGGTGCGCGTCAGCACGTCGGCCAGCGCGTCGGACGCATCGGCGAGGTCGTCGGCGGCCTGGCCGCTCTTGAGGTGGCCCCGGGCGCGCCGGGCCGCACGCTCCACGACGACCGGCTCGAGCTCGACCGTGGCGGCCTGCGTGACCCGGGCCGCCAGCTCGTGCGCCTCGTCGATCACGACGACGTCGTGCTCGGGCAACGTGGGGACGTCGCCCTGTGCGTCGATTGCGAGCAACGAGTGGTTGGTGACGACGAGCTGGGCGGCGTGCGCCTTGGCCTTGGCCTTCTCGGCGAAGCACTCGAGCGCGAACCCGCACTTGGACGCGCCGAGGCACTCCCGTGCGGTGACGCTGACCTGCCGCCACCCACGGTCGGTGTGCGACGGCGCGGACTCGCGGTCGCCGGGACCGGTGTTCTGGGCCTGGTCCTCGGCCCACTCGCGCAGGGCCACGACCTCGGACCCGAGGGTGCCCTCCGGGACGTCGACGAGCGTGCCCTGGTCGTCGGGCACGCCGACCCGGAGTCGGTGCAGGCACGCGTAGTTCGAGCGCCCCTTGAGCACGGCGTGCGACGGCACCTCGTCGAGCACGTCAGCGGCACCCTCGAGCAGGGCCGGGATGTCACGCTGCACGAGCTGGTGCTGCAGGCCCAGGGTGGCCGTGGCGATGACGACGCGCTTGCCGTGCAGCAGGCTCGGCACGAGGTATCCCAGGGACTTGCCGGTGCCGGTGCCGGCCTGCACGAGGAGGTGTCGCCCCTCCTCCATCGCGGCCGCGACGGCCTCGGCCATCTCGACCTGGCCGGGGCGCTCGACGCCCCCGACCGACCCAACGGCCGCGTGCAGGACCTCGCGGACGCGGGACGACTCGTCGGCAGGCATGCGCGTCACCCTAGCCGCGGGGCTGGACCCCGCGGCGTCGCCGTCCACACGCGTCAGGTCGCGTCGGGACGCAGCGGCTCGTCGGCCTCGGTGTCGTTGGCCCCGTCAGAGCTGTCGGCGTCGGCGTCGAGCGCCTCCGGAGACTCGTCGGTCGAGGGCTCGTCGTCGTTGGAGCTGAAGTCGTCGGGCCCGGCTCCACGGCTGCGCCAGAACAGGAAGGCCGCCGCGGCGAACACGATGAGCGAGGTCCAGACGTTGAGGCGCCACGGCCCGATCTCGTTGACGTCGTCGATGCGAAGCTGCTCGATCCAGAACCGACCGGCGGTGTAGAGCATGACGTAGAGCCAGAACACCCGGAAGCCCGAGAACCGGTACCTGCGATCGAGCCAGACCAGCACCGCCGCGGCGGCGAGGTTCCAGAGCAGCTCGTACAGGAAGGTGGGGTGGAACGTCGCGTACTGGACGTAGTCGAGCGGCCGGTTGGCCGGATCGATCTCGAGCGCCCACGGCAGGGTCGACGGACCGCCGAAGAGCTCCTGGTTGAAGTAGTTGCCGATGCGGCCGACCGCCTGCGCGACCAGGAGGCCCGGCGCGATGGCACCGGCAACGGCCGAGAAGGAGACCCCTGCGCGACGTGCTGCGATGTAGGCGCCGAGCGCGCCACCGGCGATGCCGCCCCAGATGCCGAGTCCGCCCTCCCAGATGAAGAGGGCCCGGATCGGCTCGCGACCCTCGCTGAAGTAGAGCTGGGGGTCGGTGGCGACGTGGTACATCCGGGCCCCGACGATGCCGAACGGGATGGCCCAGATCGCGATGTCGGCGATGACGCCCTCGCGTCCGCCGCGCGCCTGGAACCGGCGCTCGCCGATCCAGATCGCCAGCAGGGCACCGATGATGATGCCCAGCGCGTATGCGCGCAGCGGGAACGGACCGATCTCCCAGACGCCGGTCTCGGGGCTGGGGATGTAGGTCACGATGTTCATGGGCGCAGTGTTCACGGTCGTTCCATTCCGGCTCGCAGGTCGCGAGTGAGGGCGGCGAGGGCGTCGAGGCCCTGCTGCTCGTCGTCGGTGTCCAGCAGGCAGCGTACGAAGGCCGAACCCACGATGACAGCATCCGCAAAGGCGGCGATCTCCGCAGCCTGCTCGCCGTTGCTGACACCCAGGCCGACACCGATCGGCTTGTCGGTGACCTCCCGGATCCGGGCGACGAGCTGCGGCGCGAGGCTGGAGGTCTCGGTGCGCTGGCCCGTCACCCCCATCACGGCGGTGGCGTAGATGAAGCCGCTGGCGGCCGCGACGGTCATCGCCAGACGGTCGTCGGTCGAGGAGGGCGCGACCAGGTAGACCCGGTCGAGGTGGTGCTCACGCGATGCCTTCTCCCAGTCGACGCCCTCGTCCGGGATCAGGTCGGGCGTGATGAGCCCGGCCCCACCGGCTTCGGCCAGCTGGGCGGCGAACCGGTCGACGCCGCGGCGCTCGACGGGGTTCCAGTAGGTCATGACGACCGTGGGGACGCCCAGCTCGGCCGTGGCCCGGACGACCTCGAACACGTCGTCGACCTTCGTGCCGGCCTCGAGCGCGGCGAGCGCCGCGGCCTGGATCGTGGGGCCGTCCATGACCGGGTCGCTGTACGGCAGCCCGACCTCGACGAGGTCGACGCCGTTCTCGACCATCGTGGCGATGGCACGGATCGATCGCTCGACCGTGGGGAACCCGGCCGGCAGGTAGCCGACGAGCGCCGCACGGTTCTCGGACCGGGTGCGGGCGAAGAGCTCGTCGATCTGGGTCGCCCCGGCGAGGGTGCCGGGCTCCGGGCGGGTGTCGGACACGTTCAGCGCCCCTCGGCGAGCAGGCCGAAGTACTCGGCGGCCGTGTGGACGTCCTTGTCGCCGCGTCCCGACAGGTTCACCAGGATCGTGGCGTCGGGCCCGAGCTCGCGGGCGAGGTCGAGCGCTCCGGCCAGCGCGTGCGCCGACTCGATCGCGGGGATGATGCCCTCGGTCTTGCACAGCAGGTCGAAGGCGGACATGGCCTCGGCATCGGTGGCGGGTCGGTACGTCACCCGACCGATGTCGGCCAGGTGCGCGTGCTCGGGGCCCACCCCCGGGTAGTCGAGCCCGGCGCTGATGGAGTGCGAGTCGACCGTCTGGCCGTCGTCGTCCTGGAGCAGGAACGAGCGGGCGCCGTGGAGCACGCCGACCTGACCCCCGGTGATGGTGGCGGCGTGGCGGCCGGTCTCGACACCGTCGCCGCCGGCCTCGACACCGAGGATGCGGACGTCGGTGTCGTCGATGAACGCCGTGAACATGCCGATCGCGTTGGAACCGCCACCCACGCACGCGACGACGGCGTCGGGCAGCCGCCCGTCGAGTGCGAGCGTCTGGGCCCGGGCCTCGTCGCCGATGCCGCGCGTGAGCTCACGCACCATGGTCGGGAACGGGTGGGGACCGGCGGCCGTGCCGAACAGGTAGTGCGTCGTGTCGACCGTGGTGACCCAGTCGCGCAGCGCCTCGTTGATGGCGTCCTTGAGCGTGCGGCTGCCGGTCGTGACCGGGATGACCTCGGCACCCAGCATGCGCATGCGGGCGACGTTGACCGCCTGGCGCTCGGTGTCGACCTCACCCATGTAGACGGTGCACTCGAGGTCGAGGTACGCGCACGCCGTGGCCGAGGCGACGCCGTGCTGGCCGGCGCCGGTCTCGGCGATGCAGCGCGGCTTGCC
The DNA here is from genome assembly GCA_964428825.1 of uncultured Aeromicrobium sp. Lineage (GTDB taxonomy): Bacteria > Actinomycetota > Actinomycetes > Propionibacteriales > Nocardioidaceae > Aeromicrobium. The sequence continues at coordinate 212 of CAYRZN010000141.1, read as the reverse complement.
GATGCGCTTGGCCAGCAGCGCCTGGCCGATGACGTTGCGAATCTTGTGCGCACCGGTGTGGTTGAGGTCCTCACGCTTCAGCAGGATGCGAGCTCCCGCAGCCTCGCTGAAGCGGTGTGCCTCGTAGAGCGGGCTGGGCACGTTGGCGTACTCGCGCAGCATGCGGGCGAGCTCGGCCTGGAACACCGGGTCGACCTGGGCGGCCTCCCACT
>CAYRZN010000140.1:0-6392 GCA_964428825.1 uncultured Aeromicrobium sp. | reverse complement strand
CGTGGCCTGGCTGAAGAACGAGCCGATGCCGGTCATGAGGAACCAGAAGATCATCGCGCCGATGACGGGACCCAGCACGCGGGCGGCGCCTCCGATGAGGAGCGCGGTGTAGGCGTAGAACGTCACGTTGGTCGAGAAGTCCGAGCCCTTGATGTTGTTCTGGGACAGGGCGAGCACGATGCCGCCCAAGCCACCGAACACGCCGCCGAGGACGAGGGCCTGCATCTTGTAGGCGAAGACGTTCTTGCCGAGCGACCGCACGGCGTCCTCGTCCTCACGGATGGACCGCAGGACGCGGCCCCAGGGGCTGCGCATGAGCAGCCAGATCAGCAGGCAGGCCAGGGCCACGAGGGCCCACCCGACCGTGAGGGTCCAGAGGTCGTCGCGGCGGTAGGAGATGATGCCGATGTCGAGGCCGCCGCCGTAGGGGTTGAGGTCGTTGAACGACTGGGCGAAGCCGCTCAGGCCGTTCGAGCCACCGAAGACGTCCTTGGTCTCGACGGCACCGAAGATGAGACGCAGGATCTCGGCGGTGGCGATCGTGGCGATCGCCAGGTAGTCGGCGCGCAGACGCAGCGTCGGCACGCCCAGGATGATCGCCAGCACCACCGTGGCGAGCAGGGCGACCAGGATGCCCACGACGAACGGCAGGTCGTAGGTCACGACGCTGACCGAGAGCCCGAAGGCACCGACGGCCATGAATCCGGCCTGACCGAAGTTCAGCAGACCCGTGTAGCCGAAGTGGATGTTGAGGCCGATCGCGGCCAGGGCGTAGACGATCGCGGTCGGGCCGAGAGCCGAGGCGAGCGCGCTGCTGAGGATGGTTCCGTAGTCCATGACGTTCCTTTCAGCCGATGCGCTCAGGTCGACCGAGGATGCCCTGCGGCCGGACCAGCAGGATGAGGATGAGGACGACGAGCGCACCGACCTCCTTGATCGAGGACGGGATGCCGAAGAGCGGTCCGACCTCGTAGAGGATGCCGATGATCATCGAGCCGAGCAGCGCGCCCCAGATCGTGCCGAGGCCGCCGAGGGTGACCGCCGCGAACACCAGCAGGAGGAGCTTGAAGCCCATCTGGAAGTTGACCTGGCTGTTGATGGCCAGCAGTGCTCCCGACAGGCCGGTGAGCGCCGTGCCGAGGATCCACACCGAGCGGATCACGCCGTCGACCCGCAGGCCCGACGAGGCCGACAGCGCCGGGTTGTCGGAGACCGCGCGCATCGCCTTGCCGAGCCGGGTCTTCATGAGGCCGATGCACGTGATCGTGAGGACCACGATCGCGACGATGATGATGGCCGCTTCCTTGTCGGCGATGGAGAAGAACCCGTAGTCCTCGCGCTTCTGCGTGACGTACTGCGAGAGCGAGCGACGCGAGCCGCCGAAGCCGAACTGGAAGATCGAGCGCAGGAAGATGCCGAAACCGATCGACACGATCATCATCGCGATGATGCCGATGCCCTTGTTCCGCAACGGTTTCCAGAGGAACTTGTCCTGGAGCCAGCCGAACGCCGCTGACACGACCACCGCCGCGACGACCGCGAGGATGACGGGCAGACCGAACGCGCGGTTCATGACGTACGTCGCGATGGCGCCGAACGTGATGAGCTCCCCGTGCGAGAAGTTGGTGAGCTTGGTCGTGCCGAAGATCAGCGAGAGCCCGAGTGCGGCCAAACCGATGATCAGACCGAACTTGATGCCGCCGACGAGGGCCGTCATGAACTTCTCGGCGAACGGGACCGACTCGACGGCGGCGACGCCGATCTGGAACTGGACGAAGTTGCCGCCCTCCAGCAGGGCGTTGACGGTGCGCGTGGTCGTGCCGTCGAACTCGACGTCGTCGGGCAGCGTGGTCTCGTCGAGCTCGACGGTGTACTCGCCGCGCTCGGGGATCGAGACGAAGGCACGGCCGTCGTCGTTGGTCACCCCCTCGCCGACCTCGTCCCCGTCGGCCGAGGTCACGGTGAGCGTGACGCCGGGGACGGGGGTGGGGGGCTCGGTCGAGCTGTCGACCAGGGTCACGCCGACGTACGCGCCCGGAGGGGGCGTGTCGACGGGGGCCGGGGTCGAGGCTGACGGTGTGGCGGGTGCCGGGCTCGGCTCCTCCGTGGCGCTCGCCGCAGTGGCGGGCAGGAGGAGCACCATGAGAGCGAGCACCGCCGTGACGAGCACGTGGGTCGTCCGTCGCACGCGGGTCTCCTGGGGGCTGGAAGGACTCGAGTGGGGCTCGAGTTGTTGGGAGCATAGCCCGACATGGGGGCGCTGGTGCGGGAGTCGGGAACGACGCAGGTAACGATTCGATGACGCCTGTCGAGGCGTCGCGTGGGAGCAGCACCTGGGGGAACCCGGCGCGAACGCGCGAGCACTCGGCGTAGTCTGACGCCCATGCGACCGCGCTTCCCCCTCACGGTCCGCGAGGCGACCCTCGACGACGCCGAGGTGTTGGCCGAGCTGTGGCAGCACGCCGTCGACGAGGGCGGCGAGGCCAGTGCCGCGCACGCGACGCTGTGGCACCGGCCCGACGCCGCCGAGGCGACCGAGGCCTTGGCCTTCCAGCTCGAGCAGCCGCACCGACACGTGTGGGTCGCGCTCCACGACGAGGTCGTGGTCGGCGCCGTCGCGGCGTCGGTCACCACGGTCACGCCGGTCACCACGACCCGGGCCCTCGTCGTCACCGACCTCGTCGTCGATCCCTCTCGCCGTCGCCACGGAATCGCCTGGCAGATGCTGCTCACGGTCGCCGAGCACGGCGAGGAGCAGCAGTGCGAGATCTACCTGGCGATCATCCCGGGCGTGGCCCGCGAGCCTGCCCGCTACCTGGCCAAGGTGGGGTTCAGTCCGGTCGCCTCGGTGCGTGCGATCACGAGCCAGGCGCTGCGGGCCCGCGTCGCCTCGCGGGCCACCGAGTCGCCCACGGGTCGGATGCTCGCTGTCCGCCGCTCCATGCGTCGCCGGGAGGGCCGCGCCGACTGACCTGTGCCGCCCCGGACGTCCGAGGGGAGCCGGCGGGTGGGCGGCGGGGACCGCCTGCTGCTGATCGACGGCCACTCCGTGGCCTACCGTGCGTTCTTCGCCCTGCCCGTCGAGAACTTCGCGACGACGACCGGCCAGCACACCAACGCGGTGTTCGGGTTCACGTCGATGCTGATCAACGTGCTGCGCGACGAGAAGCCGACGCATGTCGCGGTGGCCTTCGACGTGTCGCGCCAGACCTTCCGCACGGCCGAGTACGGCGAGTACAAGGCCAACCGCGCCAAGTCGCCCGACGAGTTCAAGAACCAAGTGCCTCTCATCAAGGAGGTCCTCGACGCCCTCGGCATCCGGACCTTCGAGAAGGACGGCTTCGAGGCCGACGACATCATCGGCACCCTGAGCCTGCAGGCCGAGGGCGCCGGCATGGACGTCCTGATCTGCACCGGAGACCGCGACGCCCTGCAGCTGGTCACCGAGCGCACCACGGTGCTGTACCCCAAGCGGGGCGTGTCCGACCTCGCGCGCATGACCCCCGAGGCCGTCGAGGAGAAGTACGGCGTCCCGCCGGTGCAGTACCCCGACATCGCGGCCATGGTCGGCGAGACGAGTGACAACCTGCCCGGCGTGCCCGGCGTGGGGCCCAAGACCGCGGCCAAGTGGCTCAACTCCTACGGCTCGCTCGGCGAGATCGTCGACCAGGTCGCCGACATCCCGGGCAAGGCCGGCCAGTCGCTGCGCGACCACCTCGACGACGTGCTGCGCAACCGGCGCATCAACGCGCTCGTGCGCGATCTCGACCTCGGCGCCGAGCCGGCGGAGCTGGCGTTCAGCACCGAGTGGGACCGTGAGGCCATCCACCGGGTCTTCGACGCCCTCGAGTTCGCGGCGCTGCGCGAGCGACTGTTCTCGTACCTGGGCGGGGGAGCCACCACCGAGGAGACGGCCGCCAGTGCGGCGGTCGACATCGAGCTCGCGGTCCCGGCACCGGGCGGTGTCGCCGCATGGCTCGAGGCCCACACGAGCGAGCCGGTCGGCGTCGAGGTCGTCGGCGTCACGGCCACGGTCGGGGCCAGGGTCGACGCGCTGTCGATCGCGACGGCCGACGGCCATGCCCTGTGGCTCGACACGGCTGAGCTCGACCCTGCCGACGACGCCGCCGTGGCGGCCTGGCTGGCCGACGGCGGCCGGGGCAAGGTGCTGCACGACGCCAAGGGCCAGCTGCACGCGATGGGCGCGCAGGGCTGGCCGGTCGAGGGCGTCGTCGCCGACACGGCCATCGCCACGTACCTGTTGCGCCCCGACCAGCGGGCGTACGACCTCGCCGACCTCACGATGCGGTACCTCAAGCGCGAGCTCGTCGACGCCGACTCCTCGGGGCAGCTCACGTTCGAGGACGAGACCGACCAGACTGCCGTGCAGCGGGCCCGCGCCACGCTCGACCTGTGGGCCGTGCTCCAGCCCGAGCTCGAGGCGGCCGAGACGTTGCCGCTGCTGCACGACCTCGAGCTGCCGCTGCTCGGTGTCCTGCTGGCGATGGAGGACCATGGCATCGCGATCGACTCCGCCCACCTCGACGCCCTCCATGCCGAGTTCACCACGCGGATGACCGAGGCGGCCGAGCAGGCGTTCGAGGCGATCGGGCGCGAGGTCAACCTCGGGTCGCCCAAGCAGCTCCAGGAGGTGCTGTTCGAGCAGCTCGGCCTGCCCAAGACCAAGAAGACCAAGACCGGCTACACGACCGATGCCGACGCCCTGCAGTCGCTGTTCGTCAAGTCCGAGCACCCGTTCCTCGCCCATCTGCTGGCCCACCGCGACGTCACTCGGCTGCGCCAGACGGTCGAGGGGCTCCAGAAGACCGTGCAGGCCGACGGCCGCATCCACACGACCTTCGCCCAGACCATCGCGGCGACCGGCCGGCTCAGCTCCTTCGACCCGAACCTGCAGAACATCCCGATCCGCACCGAGTCGGGGCGGCGCATCCGCGAGGCCTTCACGGTCGGGGCCGGTTTCGAGACGCTGCTCACGGCCGACTACAGCCAGATCGAGATGCGCATCATGGCGCACCTGTCCGAGGACGCCGGCCTGATCGAGTCCTTCAAGTCGGGCCACGACTTCCACACCGTGATGGCCGCCAAGGTCTTCGACCGGCCGCCCGAGGAGATCGACGGCGGGCTCCGGGCGCGCATCAAGGCCATGAACTACGGGCTCGCGTACGGCCTGTCGTCCTTCGGTCTCGGTCAGCAGCTGGGCATCAAGCCCGGCGAGGCACAGGTGCTGATGGACGACTACTTCGCCACCTTCGGCGGGGTTCGCGACTACCTCTTCGGCGTCGTCGAGGAGGCACGCCAGACCGGCTACACCGCCACGATGCTGGGGCGGCGCCGCTACCTGCCGGACCTGCAGAGCGACAACCGGCAGCGTCGCGAGATCGCCGAGCGCATGGCGCTCAATGCTCCCATCCAAGGCTCTGCGGCCGACCTCATCAAGGTCGCGATGCTCGGGGTCCAGCGGGAGCTGCGCAGCCAGGGTCTGGCCACTCGCCTGCTGCTCCAGGTCCACGACGAGCTCGTGCTCGAGGTCGCGCCGGGTGAGCGCGACCCGGTCGAGGCGCTCGTGCGGGAGCAGATGGGTTCTGCCGCCGACCTCTCGGTGCCGCTCGACGTCTCAGTTGGTGTCGGTCTCACGTGGCACGCCGCAGGGCACTGACGGTCTCGTGACACGCACACGAGCCCTGGTCGCGGCGGGCTTGGTTGGCCTGGTCGGGACGTCCCTACCGGCCTGTGGGTCCGACGAGCCGACTGAGCCGACGGCGGCGCCGGTGTCGACGATCACGTACACGTACGTCGGCTCGTCGACCGCTCCGGGGTTCCACCAGGAGTACCGGATCGAGTTAACGCCGGGGGGAGCGAAGATCCGGGTCGGCACCTACGGCACCGTCGATGGCTCGGAAGAACCTGAGGGCACTGCGACCGTCGCGCTCACCGAGGAGATCTGGTCCGACCTGGTGGCCGGCACGACGTCCCTCCCGTCCGGGGATGACGACGACGGTTGCACCGGTGGGTCCACCCGCACGGTCGAGGTCGAGGAAGCCGACGGGCAGGCGCGGAGCACGTCGATCTACGACTGTGGGTCCGCGAACGAGGAGGCCTCGGAGCAGCTCGAGGACGTCATCGACCCGGTGCTGGCGTTGTTCGATCTCGACGAGCTGGACCGCCGGGACTGATGCTCAGGCCCGCGTCGGATGCGGGTGGTCGTGTTCGCGCTGGGTACGTGCGGTGGTGCGGATGTGGCGGAGGTGTTGGCGGGTGGTGCGTCTCTGGGTGAGGTCGATGGGTCGTCCGTCTCGGGTGGAGAGGTCGAATTTGCCTTGCCCGAGGGCGTTGATGACGAGGAGTCCGCGGTGGACGAGTGAATGGCAGGT
>CAYRZN010000139.1:0-6428 GCA_964428825.1 uncultured Aeromicrobium sp. | reverse complement strand
CGGTCCTCCAGCACGGCCGGGGCGACGTTCTTGCCACCGGCGGTGACGATGATCTCCTTCTTGCGACCCGTGATGCGGACGTAGCCGTCCTCGTCGACGTCGCCGAGGTCGCCGGTCGCGAACCAGCCGTCCGCGTCGACCGCCTGCGCGGTGGCCTCGTCGTTGTTCCAGTACTGCGTGAAGACCTGGGGGCCACGGAAGTGCAGCTCGCCGTCCTCGGCGACGCGGACCTCGGTGCGGGGGAACGGTCGCCCGACCGTGCCGACACGGTGCGCGTCGGGCGTGTTGACCGTCAGGGCGGCGGTCGTCTCGGTCAGGCCGTAGCCCTCGAGCACCGTGATGCCGATGCCCCGGTAGAAGTGCGCCAGGCGCTCGCCGAGGGGCGCGCCTCCGGAGATGGCCCAGTCGGCACGTCCGCCGAGCGCGGCCCGCAGCTTGGCGTAGACGAGACGGTCGAACAGGGTGTGCTGGCCGCGCAGCACGAGGCTCGGCTTGCGGCCGTCGGCCTCGGCTCGACTGACGGCGATCGCGACCGCGACGGCCTTGTCGAAGATCTTGCCCTTGCCGTCGGCCCACGCACGCGTGCTGGCGGTGTTGAACACCTTCTCGAAGACGCGGGGCACCGCGAGCACGAACGTGGGTCGGAACTCGCCGAGGTGCGTCGTGAGGTCGGTGATGTCGGCGGTGTGCGCCAGCACCGTGCCGGACCGGATGCTGCCGATCTGGATGATCCGGGCGAAGACGTGGGCCAGGGGGAGGAACAGCAGCGTGGAGGCGCCCTCGACCGAGAACAGCTGGGGGAGGCGCTCGAGCGCACCGGCCAGCTCGGCCCGGAAGTTGCCGTGCGTGAGGACGCAGCCCTTCGGACGGCCGGTGGTGCCCGACGTGTAGATCACGGTGGCCGGCGTGTCGCGCGTCAGGGTCGCGCGCCGGGCCTCGAGCTCGGCGTCGCTGACGTCGTGGCCGGCGGCCGTCAACGCGGCCACAGCGTCGGACTCGAGCGACCAGACCGAGCGCAGCGACGGCGCCTCGGGGCTGGCGGCGTTGACCCGCTCGACGTGCGGCGCCGCCGCGGCGACGCCCCCGACCGCCCCCGGGGCACAGAGGATGCAGGCGATCGGGGCGGTCGAGGAGCTCTCGTAGATCGGGACCGTCACGGCTCCGGCCCACCAGATCGCGTAGTCGAGCAACGTCCACTCGTACCGGGTCTTCGACAAGATCGCGACGCGGTCGCCCGGCTGCACGCCGCTCGCGACGAGGCCCTTGGCGGTGGCCGTGACCTCGCGGTGGAACGTGCCGATCGACACCTCGCTCCAGCCGTCGGGCGTCCGTCGGGAGAGGGCGGGGGAATCGGGCGTCCCGAGCCGGTCGAGGACGTCGAGGGTCAGGTTGCCGTCGAAGGGATCGGTGCTCACGCCCGCGAGATTACTCGCCGGGCACCCGTGTCGTCGTGGCCACCCGGGAGCGCGGGTGACGCGGAGGTGGGCGGCCGCGCGGCGGGCCGTCACGTGGATACGATGACCTCCACACCTTCCACGAGGCAGGAGAACCGATGGCGCGCACCTCCGGTGACATCGTCGTGGCCGCTCCTGCGGCTGACGTGATGGCCGTGATCGCCGACTTCGCCGCCTACCCGACCTGGGCCACGGGCGTCCGCCGGTGCGAGGTGCTCACGACGGGCGGCGACGGGCGACCCGAGACGGTCCGCTTCGCGCTCGACGCGACGCCCATCCGTGACGAGTACACCCTCGGCTACACCTGGCACGGCGACACCAGCGTCTCGTGGGAGATCGTCGAGGCCGGCGAGGTCCTGACGTCGATGGACGGCGCCTACGAGCTCGAGCCGACCGGTGACGGCACCAAGGTCACGTACCAGCTGCGCGTCGACGTCTCGATCCCGCTGCTGGGCATGCTCAAGCGCAAGGCCGAGAAGGTCGTGATCGACTCCGCCCTCAAGGGACTCAAGAAGCACGTCGAGGCTGCGGGTGCCTGACGCCGAGGAGCCGGTGGGCACGCTCGCCGAGGAGGCCGCCCGCCTCCTGGCCGCCGTCGTCACCGGGAGCAGGGGCGACGTCGGCACGGAGGAACCTGCTGCGTCTGGTGACGGCGCGGCGACGCATACGTGCACGCACGGCTGGTGCCCGTTGTGCCAGGCGGCCGACTACCTGCAGGAGCACCCCGAGGTCGTGACGCAGGTCCTGGTGGCCGGCGCGGAGCTCATCAAGGTCGTGCGCGACGCGGTCGAGAAGACCACCGGGCGAGCCCACGGTCACGAGGAGGAGCACGAATGAGGACCGCACGCGGCCTGAAGGTCGGCGTCGACGTCGGCGGCACGAAGATCGCTGCCGGCATCATCGACGAGACGGGCGCGATCGTGCGGTCGGCCCGGCGCCCGACCCCGGACTCGCCCGAGATCCCCGCCGCGATCGCCGAGCTGGTCCGTGAGGTCGCGCAGGACGAGACCGTCGCCGCCGTGGGCATCGGCGCGGCGGGCTTCATCTCCGCCGACCGCCAGACGGTGCTCACGGCCCCCAACATCGACTGGAACGACGCGCCCCTGGGCCACGACGTCGCCGCACTGCTGGGGGTGCCGGTCGTGGTCGAGAACGACGCGAACGCGGCCGCCTGGGCCGAGCACCGCTTCGGGGCGGGGCGCGGAGCGCACCAGATGCTGGCGGTCACGGTGGGCACCGGCGTCGGCGGAGGCCTGGTCGTCAACGGACACCTGGTGCGCGGGGCCCACGGCATCGCCGCCGAGGTGGGCCACATCCGCTTCGAGCGGAACGGTCTGCTCTGCGGGTGCGGCCTGCACGGCTGCCTGGAGCAGTACGCCAGCGGCACGGCCCTCGAGCGCCGCGCCGAGGGCCGACTCGTCGGTCCGGACGGTGCCCCCGTCTCCGGTCCGGAGATCACCCGGCTCGCGAACGCGGACGACCCGGCGGCGTGCGAGCTGCTCGCAGAGTTCGGCCGCGACCTCGGCGAGGGCATCGCGACGCTCGTGGCCGTGATCGATCCCGAGGTCATCGTCATCGGCGGTGGAGTCGCCGAGGCTGGCGACCACCTCCTCGACCCCGTGCGCGAGGGGCTCGCAGCCTTCATCACCGGCGGCACCGAGCGCCCGGGGCCCAGCGTCGTCGCGGCCGAGCTCGGCAACCAGGCCGGGCTGGTCGGGGCCGCCGACCTCGCGATCGGCCCCGGCGACGATGCCTGAGCGCCTTGCCGTCGGCATCGACATCGGCGGCACCAAGATCGCGGCCGGTGTGGTCGACGAGGACGGACGCATCCTGGCCCGACGCCGCCGCCTGACCCCGTCCACCGACGCCGAGCTCGTGCTCACGGCCATCGCCGAGCTCACCGAGGAGCTGCGCGACGAGCACCCCGTCAAGGCCGTCGGCATCGGTGCCGCAGGATTCATCGACGAGTCGCAGTCGACCGTCATGTTCTCGCCGCACCTGGCGTGGCGCAACGAGCCGCTCCGCGACCGGGTGGCCCGCCGCACCCGCCTGCCCGTCCTGGTCGACAACGACGCCAACACGAGCGCCTGGGCCGAGTGGCGTTTCGGCGCGGCGCAGAACGTGCCGGACGTCGTCACCGTCACGCTCGGCACCGGCATCGGCGGGGCGATCGTGATCGACGGCCAGCCGTACCGGGGCGCTCACGGCATGGCGGGGGAGTTCGGGCACCAGCAGGTCGTGCCTGACGGCATCCTCTGCGAGTGCGGCAACCGCGGTTGCTGGGAGCAGTACGCCTCGGGGCGGGTGCTGTCGCGACGCGCTGCCGCCGAGGTCGCCGCGGGGACGCCCGCCGGCAGGCGCCTCCTGGAGCTCGCCCGCCTGGACCACCCCGAGACCGTTGCCGCGGACGTCCTGGTCGACGGCACGCACGTGACCCGCCTGGCCGCCGCCGGCGATGCCACGGCCGTCGCGTGGATCGCGGAGGTGGGGCACTGGCTCGGCATCGGGCTCGCGAACCTCTCGGCCTCGATCGATCCCGGACTGTTCGTCATCGGCGGCGGTGTCAGCGACGCCGACGAGATGCTGTTGGCACCGGCCCGAGCGGCCCACGCCGATCAGCTGGTCGGTCGGGGCTTCCGGTCGGAGGCCCGTATCGTGCGGGCGCACCTGGGTCCCGACGCCGGCCTCGTCGGCGCTGCCGACATGGCGCGGATCAGAGCACGGCGCCGTCGTCCGGCGAATCCGGCCGGCCGCGCGCGGGTAGCCGCGAGAACAGGTAGGTCGCCCCGGCGCAGGCGATGAAGCCAGCGCCCAGCACCATGCCGCGTGGGAGGAAGATCCCCACGAGCGTGCACATCACGAGCAGGGCCGGCACGCCGAGCGCCGCGACCCACGCCACGGTCGTGGGCCAGGCCATCTGCGGGATGCCGACGGGATCGACCTGCCGGTAGAACGGCTCGTCGGGCAGCTGGTCGAACTCCGGCTCGTCGAGCTCGACGGGGACCACGCGTTCGGGTCTCCGGCGTCGTGGCTCGGCCGGGGGGTCGACGTCGCGCAGGTCGTCGGGCAGCTCGAGGTCGAGCCCCTCGACGATCTCGTCGAAGCGCGTGCGCATGCGATCGGCGTCCTCAGCCACCGGACGCTCCCGGAGTGGCGCCCGTGACGTGCTCGGCCACGAACTCGTCGGTGCGGGCGAAGATCAACGGGGCGTCGTGGTCGAGCGTCGCGACGTGGTAGCTGTCGTGCAGGGTGACGTCGTCCACGACGGTCGACGAGACACCCGCCAGGATGAGCTCGCGGCTCCAGGAGTCGACCACGTGGTCGTCGGTCGACCGGAAGAAGAGCAGTGGCGCGCGGACCAGGTGCAGGTCGCGGCGGACCTCGGCCCACAGCTTGGTCATCGAGGCGAGCGCCTTCAGCGGCGTCCGGTCGTAGCCGTACTCGTCGGTGCCGGGTCGCTTGATGTCGTTGCCGATACCGGGCATGGACGGCAGCAGGTGCTGCAGGAGCGGCACGGCCTTCAGGTCCTTGCGTCGCGAGGCGACGGCGGGGTTGACCACGACGAGGCCGTCGACCGCGTCGGGGTGCTGCTCGGCGAGGCGCAGCGCGAGGCAGCCACCCATCGACAGTCCGCCGACCACGACGTGGTCGCACCGTTCGCGCAGCGAGGCGAGCTCGACCTCGAGCGTGCGGTACCAGTCCTGCCACCTGGTGCGGTTCATGTCCTGCCAGGTCGTGCCGTGACCCGGCAGACGCGGCACGCGCACCGTGTGACCCTGAGCCACGAGGTGCTGGCCCCACGGGACCATCGACGCCGGCGACCCGGTGAAGCCGTGGCTCAGCAGGAAGCCGACCCTCCCGCCGTCGTGCGAGAGCGGAGCGGCCTCGGGCCGCACGGCAGGGCCCGACGTAGGGCTGGGTGCGGGGGAGGGGCTCACCATGACGCCATCGTATGTCGCCCAGGTCACGTCGGAGTAGAGTCGGCGCCGACTGCCTGAAGGAGGCCGCGTTGTTCTACTGGTTCCTCAAGTTCCTGGCCCTGGGACCGTTGCTGCGCGTCGTCTTCCGACCGTGGGCCGAAGGCCTCGAGAACGTGCCGAAGGACGGCGGCGTGATCCTGGCCTGCAACCACCTGTCCTACAGCGACTGGCTCTTCATGCCGCTGGTCCTCTCGCGCCGCGTGACCTTCGTGGCCAAGGCGGAGTACTTCGAGGGCCCCGGCGTCAAGGGCTGGTTGCAGAAGACCTTCTTCTCCGGGTCCGGCCAGGTGCCGATCGACCGCACGAGCGGCTCCGCCGCGGCGGGTGCGATCAAGACCCAGCTGCGACTGCTTGACGAGGGGCAGATGTGCGGCATCTTCCCCGAGGGCACGCGGTCGCACGACGGTCGGCTCTACCGCGGCCGCACGGGTGTCGCGCGGATCGCGCTGGAGTCCGGCGTTCCGGTGATCCCCGTCGCCGTGATCGGCACCGACGTCGTCGCGCCCCCGGGGAAGGTCTTCGGCAAGCGCATCCGGCCCGGGGTGAAGTTCGGCGCGCCGCTCGACTTCAGCCGTTACGAGGGCATGGAGGGCGACCGCTACATCCTGCGGGCCATCACCGACGAGATCATGTACGAGATCATGCGGCTCTCCGACCAGGAGTACGTCGACCTCTACGCGCAGGACGCCAAGAAGCGCAGTCTGAAGGCCACGGAGGACGCCGAGGCGGCCGAGGTGCAGGAGGAGCTGGGCTCCGGTCGCTGAGGCGGTGGGCGGTCCGCTGCGACGAGGCTTATATCCTTGGCCGGTGAGCATCCCCAGCCTGGCTGACCTGCACGCGATCGGTGCCGCGCAGCAGCCCACCTACACGGACCCGGCCGCGCGCGACGCGGCCGTCGACACCTTGCGACGCATGCCGCCGCTGGTGTTCGCCGGCGAGTGCGACGCCCTGCGCGACCGCCTCGCCCAGGTGTCGCGGGGCGAGGCCTTCCTGC
>CAYRZN010000138.1:0-6517 GCA_964428825.1 uncultured Aeromicrobium sp. | reverse complement strand
CCCTCGACGATCTTGCAGAACAGGCAGTCGTCACTCATGGTCCAGTCCTACCGCACGGTGGCCGGGATCACTCGCCCGCGGCGCGGAAGGCGCTCTTGATCCGGCCGAACACGCTGCGGTGCGTGGCGCCGAGCCGGGCCTCCGGACGCTCCTCGCCGCGCATCGAGGCGAGGCGCTGCAGGAGGTCGCGCTGGTCGTCGTCGAGCTTGTCGGGCGTCTCGACCACGACCGTGACCCGCAGGTCGCCCGACCCGATGCCCCGAAGACGCGGCACGCCCTCGCCTCGCACCACCACGACCTCGCCCGACTGCGTGCCGGCCTCGACGTCGACCACGATCGCGTCGGGGCCCTCGTGCTCCTCGAGGTCGGCCCGCAGCGACGGGAGGTCGAGCGTCGTGCCGAGCGCGGCAGCCGTCATGGGCAGCGTGACCTGGCACTCGAGGTGGTCGCCGCTGCGCGAGTACACGGGGTGGCGTCGGACCTGGATCTCGACGTAGAGGTCGCCGGCTGGTCCACCGCCGGGACCGATCTCACCCTCACCGGTGAGCTGGATGCGGGTGCCGTGGTCGACGCCGGCCGGGATCGTGAGCGTGAGGTTGCGGCGGGCGCGCACCCGGCCCTCGCCCTCGCAGGCGCGGCACGGGTCGGGGATGACCGAGCCGAAGCCGTGGCACGTAGGGCAGGGGCGCGCGGTGCGGATGTCGCCCAGCAGCGAGCGCTGCACGTGCTGGATGGCGCCCTGGCCGTGGCACGTGCCGCACGTGACGGGCTGGGAGCCCTCCTCGGCGCCGCTGCCGTCGCAGACCTCGCACACGACTGCGGTGTCGACCTTGAGCTCCTGCGTCACGCCGAAGACGGCCTCCGCGAGCTCGACCTCGAGCCGGAGCAGCGCGTCCTGGCCGCGCTGCACGCGCGAGCGCGGCCCGCGCTGGTTCGACTGACCGAAGAACGCGTCCATGATGTCGTCGAAGCTGAATCCCTGGCCGAAGCCACCGCCGCCGCGCTGGCCGCTCATCGGGTCGCCGCCGCGGTCGAAGACCTGACGCTTCTGCGGGTCCGACAACACCTCGTAGGCCTGGGAGACCTCCTTGAAGCGCTCGGACGCGTCCGGCGCGTCGTTGACGTCGGGGTGGAGCTGGCGCGCGAGACGCCGGTACGCCTTCTTGATCTCCTCGGGGGTGGCGGAGCGGTCCACGCCGAGCAGCGCGTAGTAGTCGGAGGCCATTGAGGTGCTTTCGGGCTGGGAGTTCTGTACGGGTTCGGGCGGGCCGTCAGGCGTCGTCGAGCATGCGACCGACGTAACGGGCCACGGCCGCGACGGTGGCGATCGTGCCGGGGTAGTCCATGCGGGTGGGGCCCACGGTGCCGAGGGTCGCGCGGCTGCCGTCTCCACCGTAGGCCGACGCCACGACTGCCGTGCCGGCGAGGGTGTCGAGGCCGGTCTCGCCGCCGATGCGGACGGTGACACCACCGGACGCCTCGCCGAGGAGCTTGAGCAGCACGACCTGCTCCTCGAGCGCCTCGAGGACAGGGCCGACTGTGGTGTCGAAGTCGGCGCCGAACCGGGCGAGGTTGGAGGTGCCGCCCACCACGATGCGTGCGTCGGAGCGTTCGTCGGAGAACGTCTGCGCCAGGGTGGCGACGACCGTGGCGACGACGGGCTGGTCCTCGTGGTCGAACGCCGGGATGAGGTCGGCGACCTTGACCGCGGCGTCGGACAGGCGCACACCCAGCACCACGGGCAGGATGCGCGACCGCAGGTCGGCCAGGAGCCGGTCGCCGAGCGGCGACGGGAGATCGACGGTGCGCTGCTCGACGCGCCCCGAGCTGGTGATGACGACGACGAGCACACGGTGCCCGTCGAGCGCCACGAGCTCGACGTGACGCACCGTCGAGCGGGTGAGGCTGGGGTACTGGACCACCGCGACCTGGCTCGTGAGCTGGGCGAGCACCCGGACGCTGCGCTGGACGATGTCGTCGACGTCGACCGACTCCGACAGGAATCGCTCGATCGCCCGGCGTTCGGCCGGCGACAGCGCCTTGACCGTGGCGAGCCGGTCGACGAACATCCGGTAGCCCTTGTCGGTGGGGATGCGTCCGGCCGAGGTGTGCGGCTGGGTCAGGTAGCCCTCGTCCTCCAGGACCTTCATGTCGCCCCGGATCGTGGCCGAGGACACGCCGAGGTGGTGACGCTCGACCAAGGCGCGCGATCCCACGGGCTCCTGCGTGGCGACGTAGTCCTCGACGATGGCCCGCAGGACGTCGAGGCGACGGTCGTCGGACATGGGACCTCCCCCTTCGGCGCGTCGCTGGCACTCTCGATGCTCGTTTGCCAGTCTAGCGTGATGGGACTCAGGCGATGAGGGAGATCGTGCGCACCGCCGACACGATCGTGGTGCCCGGGCGCGACCGCAGCCTCACGTACCGGTCCCGCAGGATCACCCTCGACGACGGCACCTGGGTCGCGCACGAGTCGCGCGGCGGTTCGCTCAGCTCGGTCTGGGCGGTCGACCTCGGCGATCGCTTCGTCGAGGTCGTGCACCTCGGCGGCGGTCCGCTCGGCGGCGAGCTCGTCGTCGTGGTGCCCGACGCCGACACCGTGCTGCTCGGTGACCTCGTGAGCGAGCCCGCAGGCGAGGTGCCCCCGAGCTGGCCCGTCGCGGTCGACCTGGCGATCGGCCTGACCGGCCCCGGCACCACCGTCCTGGCCTCCTCGGGCGAGATCGCCCGGGAGGACCTCGCCGACTTCCACCAGCGGCTGCTCGGCCTGCTCCACCCCGGGTACACCGGTCCTGGCGGGACGGGGAGCCCGTCATGAGTGATCGCTACGGCCAGGACGTCCTGTCCGGCGACTGGAAGCGTCCACCGAAGGGACGCTCCGCCGACCTGCCCGTCGAGCTGGGCCTGGTCGTCGAGGACGTCACGAGCGGATTCGTCGGCGAGGTCGTCACGATCGACGCCCAGATGGGCATGGTCGTGCTTGAGGACCGCCGGATGAAGCGGCGCAGCTTCGCCCTCGGGCCGGGGTACTGGATCGACGGCAAGCCGGTCACGCTCCGACCGCCGGTCGTCGCGGCCGCCGCGCCGCGCCGCACGGCCTCAGGATCCGTCGCCGGTCCCCGCGAACGGGCCAAGGTCGCCCAGCCGAGCCGCATCTGGGTCGAGGGTCGCCACGACGCCGAGCTCGTCGAGAAGGTCTGGGGCGACGACCTGCGGCACGTCGGCGTGGCGGTCGAGTACCTCGGCGGGATCGACGACCTCAAGAGCGAGGTCGACGCCTTCGACCCCGGTCACGGCCGCCGGCTGGGCGTCCTGGTCGACCACCTCGTGACCGGCTCCAAGGAGTGGCGCATCGCGCAGACGCTCTCGAAGGAGCCGCACGTGCTGGTCGTGGGCCATCCGTACGTCGACGTCTGGCAGACCGTGAAACCCCAACGCCTCGGTCTCGACGCCTGGCCGGTCATCCCCCGCGGCATCGAGTGGAAGCACGGCATCTGCGAGGCGCTGGGCTGGCCGCACGCCGAGCAGGCCGACATCGCCCGCGCCTGGAAGAAGATCCTCGGCAGCGTGGCGACCTGGACCGACCTCGAGCCGGTGTTCCTCGGCAAGGTCGAGGAGCTCATCGACTTCGTCACGGCGTAGACCCCGCCGACGAAGCCGGCCCGCGGAGCCCTCCAGATGTGGAGTCAGGTCAGCTCGCGGACGACGTGGTCGGCGAGCAGGCGGCCCTTCCTCGTGAGCACGAGCTGGTCCTCGACCGGCTCCAGGAGGCCTTCGTCGAGCAGGTGGGCGTGCTCGGGAAGGTTCCGCGGGTCCAGACCCGTGCGCAGTCGGGTGCGGAGCATGACGTCCTCCATGCGCGCGGCGTCGGCGTCGATGACCTCGCCGTCGGCCTCGGGCGACTGACCGGAGTCGAGCCGCTGGGCGTACGCCGCCGGGTGCTTGACGTTCCACCAGCGACGGCTCCCGACGTAGGAGTGGGCACCCGGACCGATGCCGAACCACTCGCCACCGGTCCAGTAGAGGACGTTGTGGCGACACTGCGCGGACTCGTCGCGCGCCCAGTTCGACAGCTCGTACCAGCCCAGCCCGGCCTCGCTGAACAGGTCGTCGGCGAGCAGGTACTTGTCGGCGGTCTCGTCGTCGTCGGGCATCACGACCTCGCCGCGAGACACCTTGCGGGCGAACGCGGTGCCGGACTCGACGATCAGGGCGTACGCACTGACGTGGTCGGGCTCCAGCGAGATGGCGTGCTCGACGGTGCGCCGCCAGTCGTCCATCGACTCTCCCGGTGACCCGTAGATCAGGTCGACGCTCAGCTGCTCGAAACCGGCCTCCCGTGCCCAGCGCACGGCCTCGGACACGCGCTCGGGGTCGTGCGTGCGGTCGAGCACCTTCAGCACGTGCGGCACCGCCGACTGCACGCCGAACGAGATCCGGTTGAACCCGCCGGCCCGCAGGATCGCGAGCATCGCGGGGTCGACGGAGTCAGGGTTGGCCTCGGTCGTGACCTCGACGTCGGGCGCCAGGCCCCACGACTCGTCGATCGCGCGAAGGATGCGCACGAGGTCCTGGGCGGCGAGCTGCGTCGGGGTGCCTCCGCCGACGAAGACCGTCTGCACCGTCCGGGGACCGGTCTGCTCCGCGGCGCGGCGGATCTCGGCGATCGCGGAGTCGGCGTACGTGGCGCGGGTGGCCCCGTCACCGAGCTCGTCGGCCGTGTACGTGTTGAAGTCGCAGTACCCGCAGCGCACCGAGCAGAACGGGACGTGCACGTACACGCCGAACCCGGGAACGCCGAAGGGTCGCCCCCCGATGGGGGACGACCCTTCGTTCACGTTCACGCCCCCAGCCTAGAGGGGGGCGCATCGGTCAGGACCCGGCGTAGAACCCGTCGAGGATGTCGCGGTAGTTGTCCTCGACGACCTTGCGCTTGACCTTGAGGCTCGGCGTGAGCTCGCCGGACTCGATCGAGAGGTCGTTGGGCAGGATCTTCCACTTCTTGATCGTCTCCCAGCGGTTCAGCTTGGAGTTGAGCTCGTCGACGTAGCCGGCGACGAGCTTCTCGATCTCGGGCGACTGGACGACCTCGGTGTACGACTGGCCCGACTTGCCGTGGCTCTCGGCCCAGGCCGCGATCGCGTCGGGGTCCAGCGTGATGAGCGCCGAGCAGAAGTTGCGGTCGTTGCCGTGCACGATCATCTGGCTGGCCAGGGGGCAGACGCCCTTGAAGACGCCCTCGACGTGCGACGGTGCGACGTACTTGCCGCCGGAGGTCTTGAAGAGGTCCTTCTTGCGGTCGGTGATGCGCAGGAACCCCTCGTCGTCGAGCTCGCCGATGTCGCCCGTGGCGAGCCAGCCGTCGGCGTCGAGCGTCTCCTTCGTGGCGGTGTCGAGGTTGTGGTACCCGTGCATGATGCTCGGGCCCTTGATCATGACCTCGCCGTCGGCGGCGATCTTGATCTCGACGCCGGGGAACGGGATGCCGACCGAGCCGAGCTTGAGGTGGTCGGGGTGGTTGACCGTGGACCCCGCGGACGTCTCGGTCAGGCCGTAGCCCTCGAGGATGATGACACCGGCGGCGTGGAACCACTCGGCCACATCGGCCGAGAGGGCCGCCGAGCCCGAGATGAAGAAGCGGACGCGGCCACCGAAGCGGTCGCGGACCTTCGAGAACACGAGCTTGTCGGCCAGGCCGTGCTGAAGCTTGAGGCCCGTCGGGATCGACTGGCCTGAGCGGGTACGGCGCGAGTACTCGAGCCCGACCTTCTCGGCCCAGCGGAAGAGCTTGAGCTTGGCGCCGCCGTCCTCCTCCATCATGCCCACGACGCGGCCGTAGACCTTCTCGAAGATGCGGGGCGCGGCGCCCATGAAGGTGGGCTTCACGACCGTGAGGTTGTCGACGATCTTGGTGACGCGGCCGTCGATCGCGGCGGGGAAGCCGATCTGCAGCTGCGTCATCATCAGGACCTTGCCGAACGAGTGCGCCATGGGCAGCCAGCGGTACTCGAGGTCGTCGATCGTGAGGATGCCGTTGGCCTGGACGGCCGCACCCTCGAAGACCCAGCCGTCGTGGCTCAGGCGCACGCCCTTGGAGCGGCCCGTGGTGCCGGAGGTGTAGATGAGGGTCGCGAGGTCCTCGGGCTTGATCGCCGAGACGCGGTCCTCGACGACGGTCGGGTGATCGCCGAGATGGGCCTCACCGATCTTCTCGAGGTCGGCCAGGCTGATGACCCAGTCGCCGTCGGTCGTGCCGTCGAACGTGATGACCTTCGTGATGTCGGGCAGCTCGGACTTCTTCTCGACGAGCTTGGCGATCTGCTCGTCGTCCTCGGCGAACACGATGACGCTGCCGGAGTCCGAGAGGATGTAGGCGACGTCGTCGGAGACGGTCGAGGGGTAGACCGTGGTGGTGGCTCCGCCGGCGGCGTTGATGGCCAGGTCGGCGAGGATCCACTCCACGCGCGTGCCGGAGGCGACCGCGGCACGCGCCTCGGGCTCGAGGCACGGGCGCTGC
>CAYRZN010000137.1:6422-6670 GCA_964428825.1 uncultured Aeromicrobium sp. | reverse complement strand
CTACCCACAGCGGCGAGCCATCTTTGCGGATGCTTTCCAATTCGAAGTGGGGATGCGGCAGTGCCTGGCGCGCCTGGAAAAGGGGCTCGTGACAAAGCCCCCGCGTTCTTTGCGGGGGCTTTGTCACGAAATGACAAGGTTTGGCACGAGAAACGACGGGTCGCCTGGGGGTACCTCCCAGCGCCACCCCGCCCCCGCCGGTTGAGGCATCCGCCCGCCACCGCGCGGTCGGTCGAGGCCCCCGTCAA
>CAYRZN010000137.1:0-6322 GCA_964428825.1 uncultured Aeromicrobium sp. | reverse complement strand
CCACCCACGGTTTCGAGGCTCACGCCGCAGGCGGCGTTCACACCTCAACCACCGGCAGACCCGCCCCGCCCCCGCCGGTTGAGGTGCGAGCGCGCTCTGGCGCGCGAGCCGCGAAACCGCCGTCAGCTGAAGCGCCCCGCAACCACCCACGGTTTCGAGGCTCACGCCGCAGGCGGCGTTCACACCTCAACCACCGGGGGTGACCGCAAGCCGAGCGAAGCGAGGCTGAGCCGCCCGCGGCTCAGCCTCGCGAGCCACGGAGATGAGCGCGAGGAACGAGCGCGCAGGCTCACCGCCGGTGGGCGCTTGGGTCGCGCAGCCGGTCACAGCCCGAGAGGATGGAGTCGTCCGAGCCCGACGAGACCGGGAGCACCATGACCGACCCGACCGACGCACCCTCCGCGAGCCAGACCTACGGGGTCGAGCTCGAGGCGCCCGACCGCCAGCGTCGTCTGTTGTCGCTGCTCGCCTGGCCGGTCCGCGTCATCGGCGCCGGTCTCGGCATCGTCGACGAGCCGTCCTTCGGCGACGTCGTCGTCCGTCGCCTGGACGACGGCAGCGAGGTGCTCCGCCTGCCCGTCACCGGCACCGAGGAGACCGCGATCGGCCTCGACGAGATCGAGCACCAGCTCCAGGGCCTGACGGCCTCGGAGTTCCAGGCCCGCTGGGGTCTCGACCGCTGAACCTCGGGGTCTGGAGAACGTCGGTGCCCGGCGATACCTTCGTGCCATGGCTGACGACAGCGGCACCGATTCCCTGAGTCCCGAGCGCACCGACCTGCTGGACGCGCTCACGATGCACCGGGAGCTGTTCCTCGGCACCGTCGCGGGCCTGTCCGACGAGCAGGCCCGACTCACGCCCACGGCGAGCGAGCTCTCGCTCGGAGGGCTGGTCAAGCACGTCACGGCCACCGAGGCCGACTGGCAACGCTTCATCGTCGAGGGTCCGGCGGAGGACGACGTCGACTGGGAGAGCGTCGACTGGTCCGACCCGCCGGCCGCGGTGCTGGCCCGCCAGGCCCAGTTCGTGCTGCTCGAGCACGAGACGCTCGCCGACGTCGTCGCCGAGCACCGACGAGTGTCCGCGCGCACCGAGGAGCTCGTTCGCACGGTCGACCTCAACGCGAGCCAGCCCCTCCCCCAGGCGCCGTGGTTCGAGCCGGGCGCCACGCGCACTGCACGACGCACCTTCGTGCACCTGACGGCCGAGACCTCGCAGCACGCGGGCCACGCCGACATCATCCGCGAGACCATCGACGGCCGGAAGTCGATGGGGTGAGCGAGCCCGCCACCATCCCCTAGCGGCGCGGCAGCACGAGGTCGTCCTCGGACGCCTCGTCCTTCGGGGTCCAGCCGGGCGGTCCGAAGACGTAGCCGAGCTTGTGCCGCCAGCGGCGGGTGCTCCGCACGTCGCGGGCGATGTCGACGTAGTCGCCGTACTGCAGCTTGAGCAGGTTGTACGTCTCGACCTTCTTCGTCAGGCCGTACGTCGGACGCTGGCGCTCCTGGGCGAAGGTGCCGAACAGCCGGTCCCAGACGATCAGGATGCCGCCGTAGTTCTTGTCGAGGTACTCCGGGTCCGAGCCGTGGTGCACGCGGTGGTGCGACGGCGTGTTGAACACGTACTCGACGGGACGCGGCAGCCGGTCGACCAGCTCGGTGTGCACGTAGAACTGGTAGATCAGGTTGAAGCCGAACGCCACGTACAGCGTCCACGGCGCGAAGCCGAGCAACGGCAGCGGGAGCCAGAAGAAGAACTCGAACCACGGGTTCCACTTCTGCCGCAGCGCCGTGCCGAAGTTCATGAACTCGCTGGAGTGGTGCGCCTGGTGGCCCGCCCAGGCGATGCGCACGCGGTGGCTGAACCGGTGGTGGAAGTAGTAGCCGAGGTCCACGCCGAGGATGACCAGGACCCAGTACCACCACGTATCGGTGGGCAGCTCCCACAGGGCCAGGTAGGCGTAGACCGCGGTGAAGCCGAAGAAGGTCACGACCTTGAACAGGGTCAGGAACACGACCGACACGACGCCCATGGAGATCGAGGCCCGGGCGTCCTTCATGGCGTAGCCGGTCGTGCTGTCGTCGTGGTCGAGCCACTTGAGAGCGGCGAGCTCGATGAGGATCGTCAGCAGGAAGAACGGTGCGGCGTACGTGACTGGGTTCTTCAGCGGATCCAGCAGGTCGTCCATCGGGGCTCCACGGCGATGTCGGCGATATGACTTCTGGGTAAGTTACCACGAAGTCACGCCGTCAACTAGGGTGGAGACGTGGCCAGCACCGACCTTGCCGCCCACGGCCCGGCACCCCGGCCGAACGCCGGCACCAAGGGAGTCCCCCGCGCCGAGCGCGAGCAGCAGATCCTCGCGGTCGCCTCGCTGGCGTTCGGCACCGACGGCTTCACCGCCACGAACGTGTCCGAGGTCGCCCAGGACGCCGGCATCTCCAAGCCCCTCGTCTACAACTACTTCGGCTCGAAGGAAGGCCTGTACGCCGCGTGCCTCGACGAGGCCGGTGCCCTCGTGGGCGACGAGATCGAGCGCATCGCCCGGGGTGACGCGGTCGGGATCGAGCGCGGCATACGCACCCTCGAGGGCATGTTCGCGCTGCTCGACGACCAACGGCACCTGTGGCGCCTGCTGCACGACCGGACGGCCCCGACGACGGGGGCGATCGCCGCGGTCGTCCGCCAGCACACCGAACGCATCGACAAGCTCGCCCACGAGGGAGTCACGGAGCTGCTCGCCCTCGCCGGCGACACCGACGCGCGCGACATCTCGGTCATGACGGCGGCCTGGCTGGGCATCGTCGACTCGCTCATGGACTGGTGGGTCGCCCACCCCGACGAGACCGCCACCCAGATGGTCGAGCGGGTCACCCGGCTCTTCACGGCGCTGCTCAGCGACACCGCGGCGGCCACCCGATGACCGCCGCAGCGTCCACCGACTCCCGCGTCGTCGTCATCACCGGGTCCTCCAGCGGCATCGGCGCCGAGGCAGCGGTCCAGCTCGGGCGACGCGGCTGGACCGTGTGCCTGCTCGCGCGCCGGGCCGACGAGCTCGACGTCGTCGCCGAACGGGTCCGTGCCGCCGGCGGCACGGCCAGCACCCACCCGGTCGACCTCACCGACGAGGCCGCGACCCAGGCCGTCGTCGACCGCATCCTCGCCGAGCACGGCCACGTCGACGTGCTCGTCAACAACGCGGGCCGGTCGATCCGCCGCTCGATCAGCGACTCCGTCGATCGACTGCACGACCACGAGCGGGTCATGGCCATCAACTACCTCGCAGCGGTGCGACTCACGCACGCCTTCCTGCCGTCGATGCTCGAGCGGGGCCGCGGACACGTCGTGTTCAGCTCCACCCTCTCCACGCAGGTGCCCGTGCCCCTGTTCTCGGCGTACCTCGCCAGCAAGAGCGCGCTCGAGTCCTACGCCCGGTCACTGCTGGCCGAGCTGGGGCACCGGGGCATCACGACCACGGTCGTCTACTTCCCGATGGTCCGCACCGAGATGTCCGGTGCCACCTCGATCTACGCCGCGATGCCCATGATGACGTCGGCGAAGGCGGGTGCGTGGCTGGTCAAGGCCGCCGAGGAACGCCCAGCGCGCGTCACGAGCCTCGGCGGGGCGATCGGCCAGGCGGGCATGTCGGTCCTGCCGGGCGTGCTGACGCGGGTCGTCACGCCGCAGATCCGACGCATGGACAAGCGGCTCGCGCGCAAGGTACGAAAGCAGGAATGACCCGACCCCTGGCGGGTCCGCCGCCGAGCGGAGCGAGGCAAGCGTCCGGGCGTAGCCCGGCAGTGGTGAGGAACGAACCACTGTCGAGGCGAGGGACGAGCCTCGCGCACTAGGCTCCGGCCATGCACAACGTCCAGCTGCCGCCGTGGCTCCTGACGCTGGAGGACGTGCTGACCCGGCCGCGGATCGTGCGGGCCGCGCTCGTGATGGGCCTCTTCAGCGTCGCCCAGGCCGGGGCCTCGGTGCTCTGCTTCTTCCTCGTGGGCAGGTCCGACCAGGTGCGCATGGACTTCTTCGGACCGGTCGTCGTCGCCGGGCTCGCCGGGGTGATCGTGAGCGCCGCGACACTCACCTGGCTGGCGCCCCGCGACCCCGCTGGCGAAACCTGGCTGGCCAAGTCGGTCCTGGGCGCGACGGCCCTCATGTACAGCCTCTTCGGTGTCGCCATCGCCTACATCTTCGGGTTCTGGGCGTCACCCTTCCTGCTGTTCCCCGCCGTCACGGGCCTGCTGATCGGCATCCTCTTCGGACGCAGCTACGGGATCCTGTCCGTCGCCGGCGCCGTCGCGGTCACCGGAGTGCTCGAGGCCCTGCGCTTCCTCGGCGTCATCGCGTACGCACCTGCCCTCATCGGCGACTCCGTGCAGGACTCCGGCTCGGTGTCGCGCCTGCTCGGCACCGGTGGGCCCCTGCTCGTCTTCGTCGTCGTCGCGATGGTGCTCGCCTTCGGGATGCTCGCCATGGTCGACCGGCAGCGCGAGGCCCTCGACCGCAGCCACGAGGTCATCCGCCGCTACGTGCCGGCGCAGGTCGCCGCGGCGGTGCTCGAGCACGGTGACACCGCCACCCGCCTGGAGCGCCGCAAGATCACGGTGTTCTTCTCCGACATCGTGGGCTTCACCGAGACCACCGAGCGCATGGAGCCCGAGGACCTGGCTCTCGTGCTCGGCGAGTACTTCTCCGAGATGGCGGCCATCGCAGGGCGGTACGACGGCACGATCGACGAGCTCGTCGGCGACGCCGTGCTGATCTTCTTCGGCGCCCCCACCGCCACGACCGATCGCGACCACGCCCTGCGCGCCGTGCGGATGGCCGTCGAGATGCAGGAAGCCGTCGGGGGGCTCAACCGGCGCTGGGAGGAGGCCGGCATCGACGTGGAGTTCCGCATCCGGATGGGCATCAACACCGGTGTCGTCGCGGTGGGCAACGTCGGCTCCGGCGCACGCCAGAAGTACGCCGCGATCGGTCGCGCCGTGAACCTGGCCGCCCGGATCCAGACCGAGTGCCCGCCCGGTCGCGTGCTCATGACCCGGGCCACGTGGTTGCTGGTCCGCGACGAGGTGAACTGCGAGGAGCACGGCGAGGTCGAGCTGAAGGGCATCGGGCGCACGACGCCGCTGTACGCGATCACCCGGTGACGGGGCGGTCACCGAGCGCGACGGTCTCGGCGGGGTGAGGATCAGGCATGACGACTTCGCCGCAGGCCCCCCGATGAGCGACCCGCGGACCGGCCGCTCGAGGTCCGCGCACGCCGCGCGCGGACTCGCGATCACGGTGGTCGGCTGGCTCCTCGTGCTGGGCGGCGCCGCCGCGATCTTCCTCCCCGGCCCGGGGTTGCTGCTCCTCGTCGCCGGGCTCGCCGTGCTCTCCGAGCGCTACGAGTGGGCCGAGCGGCGACTCGAACCGGTCAAGGTCATGGCGTTCAAGGCGGCCGCCGACGGCGTCCAGAGCTGGCCGCGGATCCTGGCGAGCGTCGCGGGCGCGCTCGTGCTCGGTGGAATCGGTGTGGTCTGGGGTCTGCGCCCGGACGCTCCCGGCTGGTGGCCGATCGGCGAGAAGTGGTGGCTGATCGGTGGCTGGGGCACGGGCGCCACGCTGATCGTGTCGGCCCTCATCGCACTTGGCTTCATCGTCTACAGCTTCCGCCGCTTCCGCGGCCGTCCCGACCACCAGGCGGAGGCCGAGCGCATCGCCCGCGAGGACTGAGCGAAGCCCTCCTCAGGAAGGCGCGCCAGCGGTACAGTCGACGCGGAGCCGCACCACCCCGCGGCACTCCGCCGAGGACGCCCACCACCGCGTCCTGGCGACCCACGAGAGAGAGCACCATCATGAGCGACTCGTCCAGCGTCTTCGCCCACCCGCACGAGCAGGTCGTCTTCTGCCACGACCCCGCCAGCGGCCTCAAGGCGATCATCGGCCTGTACTCCACGGCCCTCGGCCCCGGGCTCGGCGGCACCCGGTTCTACCCGTACGCCACGGAGGCCGACGCCCTGGCGGACGTGCTCGCCCTGAGCCAGGGCATGGCCTACAAGAACGCGCTGGCCGGGCTCGACCTCGGCGGCGGCAAGGCCGTCATCATCGGTGACCCGCGGGTCGACAAGTCCGAGGCGCTGCTGCGCGCGTACGGTCGCTTCGTCGAGTCGATCAACGGCCGCTACTTCACGGCGTGCGACGTCGGCACGTTCAGCCCCGACATGGACGTCATCGCCCGCGAGACCTCGTACGTCACCGGTCGCACCGTCGAGCACGGCGGCGCCGGCGACTCCTCCGTGCTCACCGCCTTCGGCGTCTACCAGGGCATGCG
>CAYRZN010000136.1:0-6718 GCA_964428825.1 uncultured Aeromicrobium sp. | reverse complement strand
CGAGCGGGGCCCGGTCGGCCGGCACCTCGATCGTGCGGGTGACGATCTCGATCAGTGGGATGCCGGCCCGGTTGTAGTCGAGCAACGAGTGGTCGGCGCCGTGGATGCGTCCGGTGGCACCGCCGACGTGCAGCGACTTGCCGGTGTCCTCCTCCATGTGGGCGCGCTCGATCTCGATGCGGAACGTCTCCACCCCGCCGTCCGGCAGGGGGACGTCGAGGTCGACGTAGCCGTCGAAGGCGATCGGCTCGTCGTACTGCGACGTCTGGAAGTTCTTCGGCATGTCCGGGTAGAAGTAGTTCTTGCGGGCGAACCGGCACCACTCGGCGATCTCGCAGTTGAGCGCGAGCCCGATGCGGATGGCCGACTCGACCGCCTTGGCGTTCACGACGGGCAGCGCGCCCGGCAGGCCCAGGCAGACGGGGCACACCTGCGTGTTCGGCTCGGAGCCGAACACGGTGGCGCAGCCGCAGAACATCTTCGTGGCGGTGTTCAGCTCGACGTGGACCTCGAGCCCGAGGACCGGGTCGTAGCGCTCGATCGCCTTCTCGAACGGGACGAGCGCAGGTGTGGTCGTGCTGCTGCTCTGGGTGCTCATCGGGTCGCTCCTGCGTCGATCTCGCTCAGCTGGGGTGCCGTGACGAGCCGCTCCAGGGCCGCCCCGACGTTGTACAGACGGTCGTCGGCCTGGGCCGGGGCGAGCACCTGCACGCCGACCGGCAGGCCGGTGTCGCTCGCGAGCCCCACAGGGAGGCTGAGCCCCGGCACGCCGGCGAGGTTGGCAGGGATGGTGGCGATGTCCTCGAGGTACATGGCCAGCGGGTCGTCGCTCTTCTCCCCCAGGCGCCAGGCCGTGGTGGGAGCGGTGGGCGAGACCAGCACGTCGACCTGCTCGAACGCGGCCGCGAAGTCGCGCGCGACGAGCGTGCGCACCTTCTGCGCCGAGCCGTAGTAGGCGTCGTAGTAGCCGCTCGAGAGGGCGTACGTCCCGAGGATGATGCGGCGCTTGACCTCGTCGCCGAAGCCGGCGTCACGGCTGACGGCCATGACCTGCTCGGCGCTGGGGCCGTCGACGCCGTCGGGCGCGACGCGGACGCCGTACCGCATGGCGTCGAAGCGGGCCAGGTTGCTGGACACCTCGCTCGGCATGACCAGGTAGTAGGCGGCGATGCCGTGCACGAAGCTCGGGCACGAGATCTCGACGACCTCGGCGCCCGCCTTGGCGAGCAGCTCGACGGACTCGTCGAAACGCTGCTGGACGCCGGGCTGGAAGCCCTCTCCACCGAGCTCCTTCACCACGCCGACCCGCAGCCCGGCGACGTCGCCGCGGCGGGCCGCGGCCACGACGTCGGGCGTCGGCGCGTCGATGCTGGTGGAGTCCATCGGGTCGTGACCGGCGAGCACCTCGTGCAGCAGGGCGGCGTCGAGCACGGAGCGGGCCATCGGGCCGACCTGGTCCAGGCTGCTGGCCATGGCGATGACGCCGTAGCGCGAGACACCGCCGTACGTCGGCTTGACGCCCACGATGCCGGTCATGGCGCCGGGCTGGCGGATCGAGCCGCCCGTGTCGGTGCCGAGGGCCAGCGTGGCCTCGAACGACGCGACCGCTGCTGCCGAACCACCGCTGGAGCCGCCCGGGATGCGACCGGTGTCCCACGGGTTGCGCGCGGCGCCGTAGGCGGAGTGCTCGTTCGACGAGCCCATCGCGAACTCGTCGAGGTTGGTCTTGCCGAGGATCGGCAGACCCGCGGCACGCAGACGCGCGACGACGGTGGCGTCGTACGGCGGGACCCAGCCCTCGAGGATCTTCGAGCCGGCCGTGGTGGGCTGGCCCGTCGTGTTGATGAGGTCCTTGACCGCGATCGGCACGCCGGCGAGCGTGGGCAGGGTCTCCCCCGCGGCGCGGCGCGCGTCGACGTCGGCCGCGGCTGCCAGCGCACCCTCGGCATCGACGTGCAGGAAGGCGTTCAGGTCGCCGTCGACCGCGGCGATGCGGTCGAGCTGGGCCTGCGTCGCCTCGACCGAGGTCACGGTGCCGTCGGCGAGCTGCGCGGCCAGGTCGGACGCGTGAAGACGCGTGACGTCGCTCATGCCTCCTCCCCCAGGATCTTGGGGACCAAGAAGCGGTCGTCCTCGGCGGCCGGGGCGCCGGCGAGCGCCTCGTCGCGGGACAGGCCCGGCGTCGGCTCGTCGGGCCGGAACACGTTGGTGATCGGCACCGGGTGGCTCATGGGCGCGACGTCGGCGCCGGCCGACTCGACGACGCCCTGCACGGCGGCGACGTGGTCGAGGATGGCCGGCAGCTCGGCACCGAGCCGGTCGAGCTCGGCGTCGCTGAGGCTGATGCGGGCGAGGCTCGCCAGGTGGGCGACGTCCTCACGCGAGAGGGGCGACGACATGCGTCTCCTGGGTCGAGTGGTCAGTACCGCGCCATCCTAGTGACGCACGACCGGGCATCCGGCGGCGACCGCGAGATGACGGGGCCGTGCACCCTCTCGCGGATACCCTCGTCCCGTGGAGCATCCCGCATACGCCTTGACCGACACGGTCGCGGAGCTGTCGACCGCGACGACGCTCGAACGCGTGACCGACGTCGTCGCCTCGGCGGCCCGGTCGCTGATGGGCGCCGACGGCGCCACCTTCGTCCTCCGCGAGGACGACCACTGCTTCTACGCCGACGAGGACGCGATCGGCCCGCTCTGGAAGGGCAGCCGCTTCCCGATGTCGGCGTGCGTCAGCGGCTGGGTCATGCACCGCAGCGAGAGCGTGGTGATCCCCGACATCTACGTCGACGACCGCGTCCCGGTCGACGCGTACCGGCCCACGTTCGTCCGCAGCCTGGCGATGGCACCCGTGCGTCGCGGCGCACCGGTCGGCGCGATCGGCGTGTACTGGTCGACCGAGTACGTGCCGTCGCCGCAGGAGGTGCGCCTCCTCGAGGTCCTGGCCAACAGCGCCTCCGTGGCCCTGGAGAACCTCGAGCTGCGTGGAGCGGTCGTGCGACGCGAGAGCGAGCGGGACGAGCTCGAGTCCGCGATCCACACGCTGGTCCACGACCTGCGCAGCCCGCTCGGCGCGATCCGCGGCTACGCCGAGCTGCTGGAGGACGGCGTCGACGCCGACGACGTCCGCACCTACGCCACGACGATCGGGCGGGCCGCCGACCGGCTCGAGCAGCAGATCGACCGGATGCTGGGCCTGTACCGGATCACCCACGCCGAGCTCGTGCCCGCGCCGGTCGATCTCGGTGCCGTCGGCGGAGAGATCGCCGACCAGCTCGCCGGACGCCACCCTCACCCGGTGACGTTCACCGCTGAGGACGACCTCGTGGCGCAGCTCGACCCGGTCCTGGGCCACCTGATGCTGCAGAACCTGCTCGACAACGCCTTCAAGTTCACGGGGCGCACCGATCCGGCGGAGATCACCCTCCAGCGGATCGACTCGGCCACGCCGCTCGCGACGTTCGCGCTCCACGACAACGGTGCCGGCTTCGAACCCGACCAGGCCGACCGGTTGTTCCGCCCCATGCAACGCCTCCACGACGAGTCCGACTTCGCCGGCACGGGTCTGGGCCTGGCGTCGGTGGCACGGATCGTGGAGCTGCACGGCGGCACGATCCGCGCCGAGGGTGTCCGGGGCGCGGGCGCGACGTTCTACCTCGAGCTCCCGGTCGCCGCGGCGGCAGCCACGGCCTGAGCGCGCGTCACCCGCCGTTCACCCGGCACCCCTACCGTCCCTCCGTGCCCGAGACCCTCCTGATCGACCGGCTCGACGGATTCAGCGTCGACGACTCCGACGACGACGACCCCGTCCTCCTCGACGCGTCCGGGCTGCCGGTCGACACCTGGCGCGAGGGATACCCGTACGGCGAACGACTCGACCGGACGACGTACGACCTCGAGAAGCGGTTGCTGCAGATCGAGCTCATCAAGCTGCAGAGCTGGGTCAAGGACACCGGCCAGCGCATCGTGCTCGTGTTCGAGGGGCGTGACGCGGCCGGCAAGGGCGGCACGATCAAGCGCTTCACCGAGCACCTCAACCCGCGTGGAGCCCGTGTCGTCGCGCTCGTGAAGCCCACCGACCGCGAGCAGAGCCAGTGGTACCTGCAGCGCTACGTGGCGCACCTGCCGAGCGCCGGGGAGCTCGTGTTCTTCGACCGCTCCTGGTACAACCGGGCGGGCGTCGAGCGGGTCATGGGGTTCTGCACCCCCGACCAGTACACCGAGTTCCTCCGCCAGGCTCCGGCATTCGAGAAGATGCTCGTCAACGACGGGGTGCACGTCGTGAAGTTCTGGTTCTCGGTCTCGCGCGGCGAGCAGCTGACCCGCTTCACGATCCGCCAGATCGACCCCGTGCGGCAGTGGAAGCTCTCCCCCATGGACCTGGCCTCGCTCGACAAGTGGGACGCCTACACGCAGGCCAAGGAGGCGATGTTCCGCAAGACCGACACCAAGCACTCGCCGTGGACCGTCGTCAAGAGCAACGACAAGAAGCGGGCTCGGCTCGAGGCGATGCGGCACGTGCTCCACCGCTTCGACTACCCCGGCAAGGACCACGACGTCGTGCGCACGCCCGACCCGCTCGTCGTGGGTGCGGCCGCCGACCTGTTCGATCCCGACGACGCCGACGTCGACTGAGCGCCGAGGCGGTGCCGATCAGGCGCGAGCGCGGTTCCGGGCGAAGAGGCGCGCAGCCAGCACCAGGATCGTGACGCCGAGGGCGATGTCGGCCACGACGTGGGCCTGGCGCCACAACGGCATGTCGAGCGCGCCGGGGACGGTGTAGTGACCGATGCCGATCAGGCCGCTCACGGAGTAGGAGGCCAGCCCGACCACGGCCGGGACGGCCCGCCCGCGCACCAGGTTCCAGACGCCCCAGGCCCCCAGGGCCGTGAACACGAACCACGCCAGGCCCACCACGGTGTCGCTCGGTGCCGGGATCGTCGCGCCAGGCCCTGGGACCGGGAAGTCGTCGTAGTTCACGTAGTTGTCGACGTAGTGCACGACCGACACGAGCACGGCTGCGGCGACGACGAACAGGATCGTGCGGGTGCCGCGCAGCGGTGCGGTGGACTCGGTCATGGACCTCATGCTGCCCTGCGGACCGGGCCCTGACCAGCGGCTACTGACCCGTGCGCCCGTCGATGGCCTCGCGCAGGAGGTCGGCGTGTCCGCAGTGCCGGGCGTACTCCTCGATCATGTGCACCAGGAGGTCGCGGATCGTGACGAGCTCGCCGTCGCGGCGACGGATGACCAGCTCACGACCGAGCTCGGACTCCGGCACTCCGGCGAGCCAGGCCTCGGCCCGGCCGATCTCGGCCCGCCACCGCTCGAACGCCTCGGTGACGCAGGCGTCCGTGGGCTCGGCGCCGACGAAGTCGAGATCGGCCACCTCGGCGTCCCGGAAGGGCTGGGGCTCCGCCAGACCGAGTCCCACCTGGGCGAACCAGAACTGCTCGACGCTCGCCAGGTGCCGGACGAGACCCAGCAGGCTCATCGTGCTGGGCGGGACGCTGCGGGTGGCGAGCTGCTCGGGAGAGAGCCCCTCGCACTTCAGAGCGAGCGTGTGACGGTAGATGCGCAGGTAGTCGGCGTAGGTGGCCTTCTCGCCGACCGGCTGCTCGCCGTCGCGCGGGTCGGGTCCGGCCGTGACCCACGTGTCGGCCATCAGCGCGGTCGGCAGCTCGGGGACAGCACTCGCACGCTGGACACGCGCCCGGCCGCCAGGCGCGACGGTGACGGAACGGGGCGACGCACGAGCTCGCCACCGCAGTTGGGACACACGCCGTGCAGCACGTCCTCGGCGCACTCGCGGCACCACGTGCACTCGAACGAGCAGATCAGCACGTCGGTGGAGTCGGGGGCGAGGTCGCGGTCGCAGCACTCGCAGCTCGGACGGATCTCGAGCACGTCAGGACTCCTCGGGATCGTCGTCATTCGAGTCGTCGGGGCTCGCCTCGGGCTCGGCCGCTGCCGGCGGGCCCTCGTCGAGCAGCTTCTGGAACCCGGCCTCGTCGAGGATCGGGACTCCGAGCTGCTCGGCCTTGTCGGCCTTGGAGCCGGCGTTCTCGCCCACCACCACGTAGTCGGTCTTCTTGCTGACCGAGCCCGCCGCCTTGCCGCCCCGCTCGATGATGGCCTCCTTGACCGAGTCGCGCGTATAGCTCTCGAGCGACCCGGTGACGACGATCGTGAGGCCGTCGAGCACCCCACCGGTGACCGCCTGGCCGGGACCGGGGTGGTCGGGGATCTCGAACCGGACACCCGCGTCCCGCCAGCTGGCGAGGATCTCGACGTGCCAGTCGACCTCGAGCCAGGCCTTGACCGACTCGGCGATGATGCCGCCCACGCCGTCGACCGCCGACAGCTCCTCGACCGAGGCCTCCTCGATGGCCGTCAAGGACCCGAAGTGCTGGGCGAGCGCACGGGCTGCGACGGGGCCGACGTGGCGGATGTTGAGGGCGACCAGGAAGCGCCAGAGGTCCTTCGTCTTGGCCTTCTCGAGCTCGTCGAGGAGCTTGAATGCCTGCACCGACAGGATGTGCGTCTCGTCGCCGTCGAACTCGCCCTCGGGGTCGAACGGTGGATCGTCCTTCTTGCGGAGCCGGCGGAACGGCGAACGCGTGTCGGTGGTGCCGTCGTCGTTCAGGCGGGCGGCCCCGGTCTCGGGGTCACGGACCTGCACGTCGATGCCGAACAGGTCGCGCCGGCCGAGGGCG
>CAYRZN010000135.1:0-6762 GCA_964428825.1 uncultured Aeromicrobium sp. | reverse complement strand
GCGTCTCGAACTGGCCGCGCTGGTCGTAGGCCGTCGCGTCGTACCCAGCGGCGGCGAGCAGCGGCAGGAGCGGGGTGAAGTCCTCCTTGCTGCCGGTCCAGCCCGGCACCAGCAGGACGTGGCCGACGGGGTCGCCGACCCGCGCGACGTGGGCGGCGAACGAGCCGCGCGGGGTCTCGACGCGCGTCGCCTCGACACCCGCGGGCACGGTGAGGCTCCGGGGCGTGCTCATGGCCTCACTCGCTCAGCGTCCGCGCTTGGCCGCGCGGGCCACGAGGGACGTGGGCGCGTGCTTGGCGAGGAAGGTCAGGACCTTGTAGCGCTTCGACGGCACCGACAGCGACTTCCCGCGCTCGAGGTCACGCAGGCCCTCGGCCACGACCCGGTCGGACTGGAGCCACATCCACGTCGGGACGCCGGAGATGTCCATCTCGCCCCGCTGGTGGAACTCGGTCCGGGTGAAGCCGGGGGCGAGCGCCATGACCTTGACGCCCGAGGCGCCGTGGTGCCAGCCCGCCCACAGCGACAGGTTGGTCAGCCACGCCTTGTGCGCGGAGTAGGCACCGCGCGGGGTGAACGCCGCGACGCTCGTGACGTTGACGACGCCCCCGTGCCCGCGGGGCGCCATCGCCTTGATCGCCGCGTCCATCAGGTGCATGGGGGCGCGCACGAGGAGGTCGAGCTGGCGATCCTCCTCGGCGATCTCGGTCGACCCGAACCAGCCGGCCAGCGACGCGCCGGCGTTGTTGACCAGCAGGTCGATCGGACGGTCAGGGTCCGACAGCGCCGCGGCGACCCGGTCGACGTCGGCGGGGACCGTGAGGTCGGCCGTCAGGACGTCGACCTCCACCCCGTGCGCGGCGCGCAGCTCGGCCGCGACCTGCTCGAGGCGCGTGGTGTCGCGAGCGACCAGGACGAGGTCGTCGCCCCGGGCGGCGAGGGCGCGGACGAAGGAGTGGCCGATGCCGGCGGTGGCGCCGGTGACGAGAGCGCGGGAGGACATGGGTCCCAGCATGCCGCACACGCGCCGACCACGGCATCGCCAGTGGCACAATGGCCGACGTGACGACGACGATCAGCGTGGTGAACCAGAAGGGCGGCGTCGGCAAGACGACGACCGTCGCCTCCCTCGGCGCAGCGCTGGTCGAGCTCGAGCAGCGCGTGCTGCTCGTCGACCTCGACCCGCAGGGCGGCCTCACGTTCTCGCTGGGCGTGGATCCCGAGGACCTCGACGTCACGGTGGGCGACGTGCTGCTCGGCACGCACCGGGCCGATGACGCGATCGTGGTCACCGACGAAGGCGTGCACCTGCTGCCGTCGAACATCACGGTCACGCAGGCCGAGGAGGGTCTCGTGACCCGCACGGGCCGCGAGCAGCGGCTGCGGGTGGCGCTCGACAAGGTCGCCGGCGACTACGACGTCATCATCATCGACTGCCCACCGACCCTCGGTGTCCTCACGGTCGGGGCGCTCTCGGCGTCCGACCGGGTGCTGATCCCGCTGCAGGCCGAGACCCTGGCCCACCGCGGCGTCGGTCAGCTGCTGGAGACGATCAACGACGTGCAGCAGTTCATCAACTCCGGGCTCACGGTCTGGGGCGTCCTGCCCACGATGTACGACGGGCGCACCAAGCACGCCCAGGCCGTGGTGGAGGCGATCGGCTCGACCTACGAGCTGCCGATCATCTCGCCGGCGATCCCGAAGTCGATCCGGTTCGCCGAGGCGCCGGCGATCGGCCGCACGATCCTCGGCACGCACCGCACCCACAAGGGCGCCGAGGCGTACCGCGCCGTGGCCGCCCAGCTGCTGGACTGAACCACACCACCCGCACGACCGAGGGGCCCGACGCACCGCGTCGGGTCCCTCGGTCGTGCTCGGTCGGTCGTCAGGAGCCGGTGGCTTCGCCAGCGGACTGGCCGCCGGACTGTGAACCCGACTGGGCGCCGCTGCGGGTGCGACGACGGCGCCGGTTGCGGCTCGCGCCGCCCTCGCCCTGCGGGGTGTCGGAGGAGGCCTGGCTGCCGCTCTCGCGCTGGCCGCCGGAGCGCTGACCGCCACCGGCGCCACGGCCGGAGCCCTGGTTGCCGCCGCGGCCGCCCTGGCTGCCACCGCGCCCGCCGGAGGGCTTGTCCTCCTTGGGACGGGGCGTGGCCGGCTTGAGCCGACTCTTGACGTCGCGCGGGATGCCGAGGTCGTGGAACAGGTGCTCGGAGTTCGAGTACGTCTCCAGCGGGTCCTCGAACGGCAGGCCGAGCGTCTTGTTGATGAGCTTCCAGCGCTGGATGTCGGCCCAGTCGACGAACGTGACCGCGATGCCCGACGCGCCGGCGCGACCGGTGCGGCCGATGCGGTGCACGTAGGTCTTGTGGTCCTCGGGGCAGTTGTAGTTGATGACGTGGCTGACGCCTGCGACGTCGATGCCGCGGGCGGCGACGTCGGTGGCGACGAGGGTCTGGACGCCACCCTCGCGGAAGCGCTGCAGCGCCTTCTCACGGGCGTTCTGCGCCATGTCGCCGTGCAGTGGTGCGGCCGGGAAGCCCCGGTCGATGAGGTCGTCGGCGAGGCGCTGGGCCTGACGCTTGGTACGCGTGAAGACGATGACCTGGGTCGCGTCGTCGGCCTGCAGGATGCGGG
The DNA here is from genome assembly GCA_964428825.1 of uncultured Aeromicrobium sp. Taxonomy (GTDB): domain Bacteria; phylum Actinomycetota; class Actinomycetes; order Propionibacteriales; family Nocardioidaceae; genus Aeromicrobium. Next base: position 4,128 of record CAYRZN010000135.1, on the reverse strand, counting down.
CCACGATCTCGGGCTTGTCGAGGTCGTGCGCCTGGAAGACGAACTGCGCCGTGGTCGGCACCATCTGGTTGTCCTCGCCGCTCTCGGCGCGGATGTTCATCGGATGACGCATGTGCTTGCGGGCCAGGGTGACGATCGCGCCGGGCATCGTGGCGCTGAACAGCATCGTCTGGCGCTCGGGCGACGTCTTGGACAGGATCGACTCGACGTCGGGCAGGAAGCCCAGGTCGAGCATCTCGTCGGCCTCGTCGAGCACGACGCACTTGACGTGCGACAGGTCGAGCGCGCGGCGGTTGGCCAGGTCGAGGATGCGGCCGGGCGTGCCGACGACGATGTCGACGCCCGACTCGAGCGCCTCCAGCTGACCCTCGTACGGCACGCCGCCGTAGATCGTGAGGTTGCGCGTGCCGCGGTTCTTGGAGGCGAGCTTGACGTCGTTGGCCACCTGGAGCGCGAGCTCGCGGGTGGGGGCGACGATCAGAGCCTGGGGCTTGCCGGGCGCGGCAAGCTCGCCGTAGCCCTCGTCGGCCGGTGCGACGACGCGCTGGATCACGGGGATGGAGAACGCCAGGGTCTTGCCGGTGCCGGTGCGCGCCTGACCGATGAGGTCGGTGCCCATCAGGGCGACCTGGAGCGTCATCTCCTGGATGGGGAACGGGGACGTGATGCCGACGTCGCTGAGGGCGTCGGCGATCTCGGGCAGTACGCCCAGATCGGTGAAGGTAGTCAGTGTCTTCTCGAATCGTGAGAGTGGTGAACGGGATGAATCGGTGCGTGTCGTGATGGGCAGACGACGTCGTCCGATGTGCTCACGACCCAGATACGGCCCGAAGGGGCAGTCCCAGCGTACCTTCCGGGCGCCGCCGGAGCCTCATCTGCCGGGCCGTGGCGGTCGTGGGCGCTACGCTGCGGGCATCATGAGCGACCCTGACCAGGCCCCGTCCGCGACCCCGGCCACCTCCGACTCGGCTCCGACCAATCCGGCGTTCGACGACCCCGAGTACCGCAACGGGATCGTCGAGCTGCTCGGGCTGCTCTCGTCGGGTGAGATCATCGCCTGCGAGCGTCTCGCCGAGGACGCCAAGATGGCCCCTGACCTGCGCACGAAGGTCGAGATCGCGGCCATGGCGACCTCGGAGTTCGGGCACTTCATCCAGCTGCGCGACCGGCTCGCCGAGCTCGGCGAGGACCCGTACGCGCGCATGGAGCCCTTCGCCGCGACGTTCGAGGCGTTCCACGCCAAGACGCGGCCGGCCGACTGGCTCGAGGGTCTGGTCAAGGCCTTCGTGTTCGACGGCCTCGCTGCCGACTTCTACCGCGAGATCGCCGCCTTCCTGGACGCACCGGTTCGAGCGAGTTCGTGATCGACGCCGTGCGCGGCGCGATCGAGGTCGACCCCAAGGTCGGCGGGCGCCTGGCCCTGTGGGGCCGGCGGCTGATGGGCGAGGCGTTGAGCCAGGCCCAGATGGTCGTGGCCGAGCGCGACGAGCTGAGCGCCCTGCTGGTTGGCGGGGTCGACTCACCGGGCATGGACCTGGCGGCGATCGGCCGGATGTTCACCCGCCTGACCGAGGCCCACGCGGCCCGCATGGACCGCCTCGGCCTCGCCAGCTGACGCCTTCGGCCAGTGGGCAGGGGCGGTGAGTGTTCCACCCTCGCGAGAGCGGGCGGTGAGTGTTCCACGGTGTGAGCGCACAGCCGGTGGAACACTCACCGACCTAGGTGGAACACTCACCGCCCCTCAGGAGCAGAGCAGGGTCACATCGCGGTGACCTGGCCGAACCCCACGGCGCGGCCGGCGTCGGCCGTGAAGTTCAGGTAGGCGATCTTGTCGGCCGGCACCGCGACCGTCGTGCCCTTCTCGTCGGTCAGCGTGAACAGCGACTCGTCCTTGATCGACTTGGCGAGCTCCTCGAGCAGGTGCTCGGGCGAGCTCGTCGTCTCGACCGACAGCTCGCGGGCGGCGTTCTGGACACCGATCTTGACCTCCATGGAGGGGTCCTTCCGTTCGGGGTGTGCGTGGGTGGAAACCGTGGCGCCGGGGCGGGCATTCCCGGCAGGGAATCAGGCGGTGGGCGGCTCGTCCTTGGGGAACCCGCCGATGCCGCGCCAGGCGAGGGTCGCGAGCATGCGCACGGCGTCCTCGCGGGAGACGGTGGAGGCGGAGTCGAGCCAGTGCCGGGCACTGACCTGGCCCATGCTGACGAGGGCCACGGCGAGCAGGTGCGAGGCCTCGTCGGACAGGCCGGCGTCCTCACGGATGACCTCGGCGATCGCGGTGGCCGACTCGGTCGTGACACGGTCGAGCTGGTCGCGGACCTCGGGATCGCTCGTGAGATCGGACTCGAACACGAGCCGCACGGGCGCGTCGTCGCGGGCGACGTAGTCGAACCACAGCTCCATCGTGGCGCGCACCCGGCGGCGGTTGTCCTGGGTCGAGGCCAGCGCCGTGCGCACGCCCTCGATGACGGTGTCGCACGCCGTGTTGATGAGGGCGAGGTACAGGTCGAGCTTGCCCGGGAAGTGCTGGTAGAGCACGGGCTTGGACACGCCCGCACGCTCGGCGATCTCGTCCATGGAGGCCGCGTGGTAGCCCTGCTCGACGAACACCGTGAGGGCGACCTCGAGCAGCTGGGCCTTGCGGGCGGAGCGAGGCAGGCGGCCCGATCGGGGTCGGCCCACGTGGCTCTGCACAGTCGGGGCGTCGGTCACCCGGCGAGCCTACCGGGCGGTCATCTCAGGACACGGACGTCGGTCGACGTCGTTCCCCCTGGGCCGGGACAATGGTGTCAATCCGGTGGCGACGTCGTGCCCGGTCGCGGAACACATCTGCGGGCGGTGATGTTGACGCCAGTGACATCGAGACCGAACGAGGAGTAGCCGTGGTCGCGCCCCTGGTGGAACCCGCCGACGAGCTGACGATCGACGAAGTGCGTCGTTACAGCCGTCACCTGATCATCCCCGACGTCGGGATGATCGGTCAGAAGCGTCTGAAGAACGCCAAGGTGCTGGTCATCGGCGCTGGCGGCCTCGGCAGCCCCGCGCTGCTGTACCTGGCCGCGGCCGGTGTGGGCACGCTGGGCATCATCGACGACGACGTGGTCGACGAGTCGAACCTGCAGCGCCAGATCATCCACGGGCAGTCCGACATCGATCGTCCGAAGGCCGTCAGCGCCGCCGAGTCGGTCGTCGAGACCAACCCGTACGTCACGACGATCGTGCACAACGAGCGCCTCGACAACGACAACGTGCTGGAGATCTTCAGCCAGTACGACCTGATCGTCGACGGCACCGACAACTTCGCGACCCGCTACCTCGTCAACGACGCGGCCGTGATCCTGGGCAAGCCCTACGTGTGGGGCTCGATCTACCGCTTCGAGGGCCAGGTCAGCGTGTTCTGGGCCCAGGAGGGTCCGCAGTACCGCGACCTCTACCCCGAGCCGCCGCCGCCGGGCATGGTCCCGTCGTGCGCCGAGGGCGGCGTGCTGGGCGTCCTGTGCGCCTCGATCGGCTCGATCATGGTCACCGAGGCGATCAAGCTCATCACCGGCATCGGCGACCCGCTGATCGGTCGCCTGATGACGTACGACGCGCTGGAGATGCGGTACGCCACGCTCAAGATCCGCCGCGACCCGAACGGCGTGCTGCCCACGGAGCTCCTCGACGACTACGAGGCGTTCTGCGGCGCGATCAGCGACGAGGCCGCCGAGGCTGCCGCCGACTCCACGATCAGCGTCGCCACGCTCGACGGCTGGCTCAAGGAGCGCAGCGACGGTGGACGCGACTTCGTGCTGGTCGACGTCCGTGAGCCGGTCGAGCGCGACATCAACCACATCCCGGGCTCGGTCCTGATCCCCAAGGGGGAGTTCCTGAACGGCAACGCGTTCGCGCAGCTGCCGCAGGACACGCAGGTCGTGCTCCACTGCAAGTCGGGCGTCCGGTCGGCCGAGGCGCTCGCAGTGCTCAAGGGCGCCGGCTACTCCGACTCCGTGCACGTCGGGGGCGGCGTCGTGGCCTGGGTCAACCAGATCGACCCCAGCCAACCCACGTACTGAGCCTTCTCGTGAGGCTTCGAGGCTCGTCGCCAGGGCTCCTCGCACCTCAGCCACCGGTGGCTGAGGTGCGAGG
>CAYRZN010000134.1:2527-6765 GCA_964428825.1 uncultured Aeromicrobium sp. | reverse complement strand
TGGCCGCCCTCGCCGGGCTTGGCGCCCTGCGCCATCTTGATCTGGATGTCGTCGGCGTTCGTCAGGTACTCCGACGTGACGCCGAAGCGCCCTGAGGCGACCTGCTTGATCGAGGAGCGTCGCTCCGGGTCGTACAGACGCTCGGGGTCCTCGCCACCCTCACCGGTGTTCGACTTGCCGCCGAGCCGGTTCATCGCGATGGCAAGGGTCTCGTGCGCCTCCTGGCTGATCGAGCCGTAGCTCATCGCACCGGTCGAGAAGCGCTTGACGATCTCCTCGACCGGCTCGACCTCGTCGATCGGGATCGACGGACGCTCGCCGTCCTTGAACGCGAACAGGCCGCGCAGCGTCATGAGTCGCTCGGACTGGTCGTCGACGCGCGACGTGTACTGCTTGAAGACGTCGTAACGCCCCGTGCGGGTGGAGTGCTGGAGACGGAACACGGTCTCAGGGTCGAAGAGGTGCTCGGGGCCCTCACGACGCCACTGGTACTCGCCGCCGACCTCGAGCAGACGCGGACCGACGATGCCGGAGGTCGGGTAGGCCACCGCATGACGGGCCGCGACCTCGGCCGCGATGACGTCGAGCCCGACGCCGCCGAGCTTGCTCGACGTGCCGGTGAAGTAGGCGTCGATGACGTCCTGCGAGAGGCCGATGCACTCGAAGATCTGGGCACCCGTGTACGACGAGACCGTCGAGACGCCCATCTTGCTCATGACCTTGAGCACGCCCTTGCCCAGGCCGTACACGATGTTGCGTGCGGCCTTGGCCGGCTCGACGCCCTGCACGAAGACGCCCTCGCGGGCGAGGTCCTCGCCGGTCTCGAGCGCCAGGTACGGGTTCACGGCCGTGGCGCCGAAGCCGATCAGCAGGGCGACGTGATGAACCTCGCGCACGTCACCGGTCTCGACGATCAGACCGGCCTGGGTGCGCAGCTTCTCCCGCACCATGTGGTGGTGCACCGCGCCCGTCAGCAGCAGCGACGGGATCGGTGCCAGGTCGGCGTTGGAGTGGCGGTCCGACAGCACGATGATCCGCGCGCCGTCGGCGACCGCACGCGACACGTCGGCACAGATCTCGTCGATCTTCTCCTTGAGCGCGCGTCCACCGCCAGCGACGTCGTAGAGGCCGCGCACGACGTGCACGCTGAACCCCGGCATGTCGCCGTCCTTGTTCATGTGCCGGATCTTGGCGAGCTCGTCGTTGTCGATGACCGGGAACGGCAGCTGCAGCATGCGACAGCTGGCCGGGCTCGGGTCGAGCAGGTTCTTCTCCGGACCCATCGTGCCGGCCAGCGAGGTGACGATCTCCTCGCGGATCGAGTCGAGCGGCGGGTTGGTGACCTGGGCGAACAGCTGCGAGAAGTAGTCGAACAGCTGACGCGGGCGGTCCGAGATCGCCGCGATCGGCGTGTCGGTGCCCATCGAGCCGATGGCCTCCGCGCCCGTGCGGGCGATGGGCGCGACGAGCTTGCGCACCTCCTCCTCGGTGTACCCGAAGACCTGCTGGCGGCGCGTGACCGAGGCGTGCGTGTGCACGATGTGCTCGAGGTCGGGCAGGTCCTCGAAGCGGACCAGGCCCGAGTAGAGCCACTCGTCGTAGGGATGCTCGGAGGCGAGCTGTCCCTTGATCTCGTCGTCCTCGATGATGCGGTGCTCGTCGAGGTCGAGCAGGAACATCCGGCCCGGCTCGAGACGGCCCTTGCGGACGATCGAGGCCTGGTCGAGGTCGAGCACACCCGCCTCGGAGGCCAGCACGACGAGGCCGTCGTCGGTCACCCAGAAGCGGCCGGGACGCAGGCCGTTGCGGTCGAGGACCGCGCCGATCTGGGTGCCGTCGGTGAAGGTCACGCAGGCGGGACCGTCCCACGCCTCCATGATCGAGGAGTGGAACTCGTAGAACGCCCGGCGGGCGGGGTCCATGACGGTGTCGTTCTCCCACGACTCCGGGATCATCATCATGACCGCGTGCGGGAGCGTGCGACCGCCGAGGTGCAGCAGCTCCAGCACCTCGTCCAGGGAGGCCGTGTCGCTGCCGTGCGGGTCGCAGATCGGGAAGAGCCGTGAGATGTCGCCCGGGATCAGGTCGCTGTCGAGCAGTGCCTCGCGCGCCCGCATCCAGTTGCGGTTGCCGCGGGCGGTGTTGATCTCGCCGTTGTGCGCGACGAAGCGGAACGGGTGGGCCAGCGGCCAGCTCGGGAACGTGTTGGTCGAGAACCGGCTGTGCACGATGGCCAGCGCCGACTCCATCCGCTCATCACACAGGTCCGGGTAGAACGCGTCGAGCTGCTCGGTCGTGAGCATGCCCTTGTAGACGAACGTGCGCGCCGACAGCGACGGGAAGTACACGTCGTTCTCGTGCTCGGCCCGCTTGCGCAGGCCGTACGTGTGGCGGTCGAGCTCGACGCCGCCGAGCGAGCCGTCGGGCGAGGTCACGAACAAGGTCGAGAAGCTCGGCATCGCGCCGAGAGCCATGTTGCCGAGGATCGACGGGTCGACCGGCACGTCGCGCCAGCCGAGGAAGGTCAGGCCCTCGTCGGCCGTGAGGGCCTCGATCGCGGCCTTCGCCTCGGCAGCGCGGTCGGCGTCGGCCGGGAGGTACGCGATGCCGGCGGCGTAGTGACCCACCGGAGGCAGGTCGAAGTCGGCGACGGCCCGCAGGAACCGGTCCGGGACCTGCAGGAGGATGCCCGCGCCGTCGCCGGTGTCGGGCTCGCCGCCGACCGCACCTCGGTGGTCGAGGTTGCGCAGTGCGGTGAGGCCCTTCGCGACGATGTCGTTGCTCGGCACGCCGGTGAGCGTGGCCACGAAGGCGACACCACACGCGTCGTGCTCGTTCGCCGGGTCGTAGAGGCCCTGGGCGGCGGGAAGGCTGGAGTACAAGGCGCTCACAAGAGTCCCCTTCAGCGTCGTCGACAAGTCGTGCATTCCGTGGACGACGTTGGCCGCGGCAGCAGTCCATCATGACATGCGTCCGACACACGGACGAATCAGGCTCGCCTCAGTTCGCAGATTTCGCTGTGGCATGGACCCCGACGGCCCTAGCCTGTCCGGGACCTGTGGCCACGCCGCACCCCTCCGCACCCGTGAACAGGACGGCACGCCGTGACCGACGTCCCGCCGCACGACGCACCAGACCGCGACCCCTCCGGTCGGCCCCTGCCGCCGCCGCCCGCGCCTTCCACCGGGATGGCGTCGCCGTCAGCTCCCGACCCCGACACCTCACGGACGAGGGCCATCTGGGCCGTGGTCCTGGCGATCGTGCCGCTGTGCCTCACGTGGATCGTGGCAGCCGTGCTCGCGATCATGGTGCTGGTCGGTCCCCGCGACGGGCAGAAGCGCGGACGCGGCATGGCGTGGTCGGCGCTCGGCGTGGTGGCCGCGTGGGGCGTCGCGTCCGTCGTCGTGGCGACCGTGCTCCTCGTGACGGCGTCCGACGAGCGCGACACCGACCGGGACGACAACCGCACGGACGACCGCGCCGGCAGCCGCGAGGACGACCGGGACCACAGCTCCGAGAACGGCTCCGACGACGACTCCGACAGCGGCTCCGACACGAAGGTGTTCGTCTCCGACCTGGCCGTCGGCGACTGCATCGACGAGGACGTCGAGGACCTGTTCGGCGAAGGTCTCGCTCCTCTCACCCTGACGGTCCGACCGTGCGACGAGTCGCACATCGGCGAGGTCTACCACGAGACGGACCTGGGCTCTGGGAGCTACCCCGGCGACGAGCAGGTCTTCACCGCCGCCGAGCAGAGCTGCCTCGAGCAGTTCGAGCCGTGGGTCGGTCAGACCTACGAACGGTCGGCACTCGACTTCACGTACTTCTCCCCGAGCGAGGACTCCTGGGCGTACGGCGATCGACTCATCTCCTGCATCGTCGTCCCGCCCGACGAGGTCACGGGCACGCTCGAGGGCAGCGGGACGATGACGGACTCCACGCCGCCCGGCGGCCCCGAGCGTGATCCGTTCGGCCAGCCCGTCCAGCCGCCGCCCCAGGGGTACCCGGGGTACCCCGGGTACCCGCCACAGCAGTGGTACACGGCGTACCCGCCCCACCCGACGGGCTACCCGATGCCCGGAGGTGACCCCGGCGACTCGCGCACCAAGGCGGTCTGGGCCCTGGTGCTCGCGATCCTGCCGCTCTGCGGCATCTCGTGGGTCGTCTCCGTCGTGCTCGCGATCATGGTGTTGTCAGGCCCACGTGACGGGCAGCGTCGCGGTCGCGGCATGGCGTGG
>CAYRZN010000134.1:0-2427 GCA_964428825.1 uncultured Aeromicrobium sp. | reverse complement strand
GGCGTGGCCGGAGGAGCTGCGAGCCGGGGACTGCCTCGACGAGGACGTCTCCTCACCGCGACGGGGTGACGAGTTCGAGACCGTGGTGCCGTGCGACGAACCGCACAGCACCCAGATCTTCCTCGAGATCGATCTCGACTCCGACGACTACCCGTCACGCGAGGAGATCGCCGAGGCGGGCGCCCGGTGCGAGACGGAGTTCGAGGCCTGGGTCGGAGTTCCGCCCGAGGCGTCGGAGCTGGACGTGAGCTACCTGTACCCGAGCGAGGACAACTGGGACTACGAGACCACGCTCAAGTGTGTCGTCGTGGCCCCGCAGGACGTCACCGAGTCGCTCGAGGGCAGTGGTCGTTGATGGCTGAGATCCCCACGCCGCCCCGGCCCACGCCTCCGGAGCACTTCGCGCTGCCCCGGTACGAGCCCGGGAACGAGCCGCGGGGCGCCCACGGATCGTCGGTCCGACCGCCGAACGACCGCTCCGAGGGCACGGCCGTGGGCGCACTCGTCTGCGCCCTGATTCCCTCCGTCATCACCAACCTCGTCGGCATCGGACTCGCGATCTCGGTGCTCAACAAGCCGTACGGCGGCCGGTTCAACGGCCGCGGCAAGGCGATCGCGGCGCTCGTCATCGCGCCCATCTGGATCGTGGTCACCATCGCCCTCATCGTCATCGCCGACGAGGTCGAGGCCGACCGGGACCCCACCGACGGGGCGGTCATCGAGGAGGGTCGGCTGTCGCCGACCGACCTGCAGGTCGGGGACTGCCTGAGTGATCCGGTCGAGCTCGGCGTGGCGACCACGTCCGTCGACGTCGTCCCGTGCGACACCCCGCACCGGGGCGAGGTCTTCCACGTGTTCGAGATCCCGGAGGGCCCGTGGCCCGGGGTCGACGAGGTCGCCCGGTTCTCGGCCGGCGGGTGCGCGGCGGCGTTCGAGACGTTCATCGGGATCACGATCGACCTCACGACGCTCGACGGGGCGTCCTTCCAACCCGTCGAGGAGACCTGGGCCGAGGACCGGCGCGTCCAGTGCATCGTGACGACGGCCGAGCCGCGGCCGGGCACCCTGGAGGGCAGCGGCCTCTGACAGCCGGCGGCGGACGTCCTCAGACGATGTAGTCGGCCAGCTCGTGCGCGAGCTGCTCCCCGACCCGGGCCACCACGTGCGTGCCGTCGGCCTCGTGCGCGATCGTCTCGATGTCGCCCGAGGTGTGGATCTGGTTGAGCAGGTCACCGCGCTCGTACGGCAGGACCAGGGTGACCTGGACGGCCGGACGGGGCAGGTCGGCCTCGATCGCGCCGAGCAGCTCGTCGATGCCCTCCCCCGTGCGGGCGCTGACCACGACGGCGTGGGGCTCGCGGGTCAGCAGGCGGGCCAGTGCCACCTGATCGGCCTCGTCGGCCTTGTTGACGACGACGATCTCCGGCACGTCGATCGCCTCGATGTCGGCGAACACCGCACGCACGGCGGCCAGCTGGCCCTCGGGATCGGGGTGGGAGCCGTCGACGACGTGCAGCACCAGGTCGGCGTCGCCGACCTCCTCGAGCGTCGAGCGGAACGCCTCGACGAGCTGGTGCGGCAGGTGCCGGACGAACCCGACGGTGTCGGACAGCGTGTAGACCCGTCCGTCGGAGGTCTCGGTGCGGCGCGTCGTGGGGTCGAGCGTGGCGAACAGGGCGTCCTCCACGAGCACGCCCGCGCCGGTGAGGCGGTTCAGGAGGCTGGACTTGCCGGCGTTCGTGTAGCCGGCGATCGTGACCGACGGCACCTCGTGACGCCGGCGGTTGGCCTTCTTGGTATCGCGGGTCGTGCTGAGGTGCGCGAGCTCGCGGCGCAGCTTCGCCATCTTGGCCTGGATGCGCCGGCGGTCGGTCTCGAGCTTGGTCTCACCGGGGCCTCGGCCGCCGATGCCCTCACCGCCGGCTGCGCGTCCGCCGGCCTGGCGCGACAGGTTGCCGCCCCAGCCCCGGAGCCGCTGCGTCTGGTACTGCAGCTGGGCCAGCTCGACCTGCGCCTTGCCCTCGGCGCTCTTCGCGTGCTGGGCGAAGATGTCGAGGATCAGGGCCACCCGGTCGACGACCTTGACCTTGACCCGGTCCTCGAGGTTGCGCAGCTGGCTCGGTGCCAGCTCACCGTCGCAGATCACGGTGTCGGCGCCCGTGGCCTCGACGATCTCGTGGAGCTCGGCGACCTTGCCGCTGCCGATGTAGGTGGCCGGGTCGGGGCGGGATCGACGCTGGATCATCGCGTCGAGGACCTCGGACCCTGCGGTCTCCGCGAGGAGCTTGAGCTCGGCCAGGGAGTTCTCGGCGTCCTCGGCGCTTCCCTCGGTCCAGACCCCCACGAGCACGACGCGCTCAAGGCGCAGCTGTCGGTACTCGACCTCGGTGATGTCCTCGAGCTCGGTGCGCAGACCGGCGACGCGGC
>CAYRZN010000133.1:0-6842 GCA_964428825.1 uncultured Aeromicrobium sp. | reverse complement strand
GCCAAGCTGCGCGGCCAGATGCGCACCGAGATCGCCCGGCTGCAGAAGAAGCTCGGCATCACGACGGTCTACGTGACGCACGACCAGACCGAGGCCATGACCCTCGGCGACCGGGTCGCCGTCATGAAGCGCGGCATCCTGCAGCAGCTGGCAACGCCGCGCGAGCTCTACGAGCAGCCAGTCAATCTCTTCGTCGCGGGCTTCATCGGGTCGCCCCCGATGAACTTCCTGCCCGCCACGGTCGAGAACGGCCAGGTCACCCTGCCGTTCGGCACGTTCCCGCTGCCCGCGGAGAAGGCCAAGGCGACCGAGGGCAAGGGCCTGCTCATGGCCGGCATCCGTCCGGAGTACTTCGAGGACGTCTCGGTCATCGGTGACGACTCCGTCGACGCCGACCGCACGTTCGAGGCCACGATCGACGTCCGCGAGTGGCTCGGTGACCAGCAGTACGCGTACGTGCCGTACGAGGCCGAGCCGCAGGTGCAGGACCAGCTCAAGGAGCTGGCCCGCGAGGCGGACGGCGACTCGCTGCGCACCCAGCTGGTCGTCTCGCTCGACGCGGCCAGCAAGGGCGAGGACGGTGAGCACACGCGTCTGTTCATCGACACCGACAAGATGCACCTGTTCGACCCGTCCAGCGGCGAGAACCTCACGGTCGGGTTGTAGGGCGCACGGCTCGTACCTCGCCGGTGCCGCGCTTCGCCCGGGCGACTGCCTCGCCTCCGGCTCGGCCGATGGATCCGACCGTGGCGGGTGAAGCCCCTACCTCTTGCGGCCCTTGCCCTTGCGGACCTGCTCGACGATCTCGGCGCTCCACTCGTGGTCGCGGATCAGCGTGTAGCGCTCGCACGCCACCCGGAGGTATGCCTCCGTGGGCCGCTCGTGGGACCCTCGGACCCCCGCCTCCTCGATGAGCTCGACGACCGGGCGGTACTCCTCCTCGTACCACCGCCGGGCCATCGTCTCCTTGTCCATGTACGTGCCCTCGGCGTGCATGCGGCGCGTGGCCCAGGCCTCGACGTTCTCGGCGATCTCGCCGTACTGCACCGGGTGGTCGACCGCGACGGCGGCGCGCGCCTCCCCCGTGAAGGGGACGCGCTCCAGCATCAGTCGACGCCAGTGCTTGAGCTCGAGCTCCTCTCGGGCTCCGACGCCGACCGGGGTGAGGAGCGTGTCGACCACGGTGACGCGGGCCTCGATGAGCTTCACCCCGAGGCTGCGGGCCACCGAGACCCGGTGGTGGCCGTCGCGGACGAAGTAGTAGTCGCCGACCTGGTACACCTCGATCGGCGGGATCTCCTCGCCCTTGCGGCTCGCCCGCGCCAGCCGCTCCCAGCGCTCGCGGCTGCGGGTCGAGGTGGGCCTGAAGCGGCGGTCGAAGTCCTTGACCTTGTCGACCGAGCCCACGATGGCGTCGAGCGGGATCACCCGGGTGCCGGCGTAGTGCTCACCGCGACGGCCGAGAGCCGCGACGACCTCGTCGAAGGACATCGACTGCACGACGTCGTCGGTGGCCCCGCGGACGCGAGCCGCGAGACCGGACAGGACCTGCTGGCGACGGGCGCGCAGGAAGTCGCTCTCGGCGTCGACCCGGGGTGATCCACTCTCGCGGGGCATGTCAGACCTCCAGCAGGCGCCAGGGCACCACGTTGGTGATGGTGGTCGGGCCGACCTGCCGGTCGGCCCGCGGGAAGCCGTGCGGGTGGATGTGCCCGTGCACGTGCCACCGCGGCTCCAGGTCGGCGAGGAGGCCGTGCATCGCCTCGACGCCGACGTGCGGACCGTCGTCCTCGTCGCCGAGCCCGCGGGGCGGAGCATGGCTCAGGAGGATGTCGACGCCGCCGGCGCGACGGGCCCGGCGCGACAGCCTGCGGGCCCGGCGTCCGTACTCACGCTGCGTGTACTGGTGCGGGCCGCGGTTGTACCGCACGCTTCCACCGAGTCCCGCGATCCGCAGGCCAGCGGCCTCCACGACGCGGCCGTCGGCGTTCGTGGCCCCATGAGGTCGGGCGCCTTCCAGCGACGGCCCGCCCCACACCGACCGGGCCTCGATCTCCGGGTCGTGGTTGCCCGGCACGAACACGACCGGAACGTCGAGGCACGAGGCCAGGAACTCCAGGTACTCCCACGGCAGGTCCCCCGCCGCGAGCACCAGGTCCGGTCGCATCGAGCGCACGCCGACGTCGTCCACGCGCGGTGCGACCTCGTCGGCGACGGCCAGGATCCGGACCATACGTCGAGCCTAGACCCGCCGAGGTGGCCTCACACCTCTGCGGCGCCACCGTTCTCGCGGTGCTCGGCGGCCTGCTCGGCCTCGGCCGCCCAACGGGCGCGGTCGGCCTCGATCGTGCCGCCCAGTCGGTAGGCGCCCCACCACAGCAGGGCGAAGAGCGCACCCACGAAGAACATGGCGGGTGCGAGGAGGCCCAGGGCGATGGCAGCGACCTGCAGGGCGTGGCCCAGCGCGAAGCCACCGGGGCGTCGCAGCATCCCCGCCACGACGATGCAGGCCACGGCGAGTCCGAGTCCGAGCCACAGGGCGAGCCCGCGATCGACGTCCTCCACCGTGATCATGACCGGCGTGGAGAGCCCGAGCAGGATGGCCTCGAAGAACAGCATCGCCGCGCACAGCCGGGCTCTCATCGCTCGTCGCCCTCGGTTCCCGCGGGCACCAGCAGCGTGCGGGCCTCGCCGACCGTGACGACCGAACCGGTCACGAGCACGCCCCCGCTGCCGATCGCATCCTCGTAGCCCTCCATCGCCTCGGCGAGCGCGATGCCGCGCACGATCGCGTCGTCGAGCTGGGGCACGACCGTGACGCGCTCGTCACCGAACACGTCGCGGGCGATGTCGCCCAGCTCGCCGGCCGGCATGCACCGGTCGGAGGAGTTCTGGGTGCAGACCAGGTGGGCGACGACCCCGTCGAGCGCCCGCAGGATCTCGTCGACGTCCTTGTCGGCCATGACCGCCGCGACACCGATCAGTGGGCTGAACGTGAACTCCTCGCTGATCGCGGCGAGCGACGCCTCGATCCCGTGCGGGTTGTGGGCGGCGTCGAGCAGCACGGTGGGGCTGCGGCGCACGACCTCGAGCCGGCCCGGGGAGTGCACCGACGCGAACGCCGAGCGGACGAGGTCGGGGTCGAGCTCACGGCCGCCCAGGAACGACTCGACCGCGGCCAGCGCGAGCGCGGCGTTGCGGGCCTGGTGCGCACCGTGGAGCGGCAGGAAGACGTCCTCGTACAGCCGGCCGATGCCCTGGAGGTCGAGCTGCTGACCGCCCACGGCCACGAGGCGCGCGGCGACCCCGAAGTCGACGCCCTCGCGGACCAGCGTGGCCCCGACGTCGGTGGCGCGCAGGCCGATGACGTCCATGACCTCCGGCTCCTGCTCGGCCACGACGACACGGGCGCCGGGCTTGATGATGCCGGCCTTCTCCTGCGCGATCTCCTCGAGCGAGTCGCCGAGGTAGCGGGAGTGGTCCATCGCGACCGGGAGCACGACGGCGACATCGGCGTCGGCGACGTTGGTGGCGTCCCAGGTGCCGCCCATGCCGACCTCGACCACGGCGACGTCGATGGGCGCGTCGGCGAACGCCGCGTAGGCCATCGCGACCGTCATCTCGAAGAACGACAGCGGGTGCGGCTGGGACTCGTCGACGATCTGCGCGTAGGCCGCCACGTCGGCGAAGGCGTCGACGAACGCCTCCTCGGACAGCTGCTCGCCGTCGAGGCTGATCCGCTCGGTGACCGACTGCAGGTGCGGGCTGGTGAACCGCCCGGTGCGCAGGTCGAGCGTCTGCAGGAGGGCGTCGATCATGCGCGCGGTCGACGTCTTGCCGTTCGTGCCGGTCAGGTGGACGACACGGAACGCCTGCTGGGGGTCACCGATCAGTCGGGTCAGCGCCGCGATGCGGTCGAGCGAGGGCTCGAGGCGCGTCTCGGGCCAGCGGCCCTGCAACGCGTGCTCGACCTCGGAGAAGGAAGGTCTCATCTCCCCCAGTATCGCAGTCGGCACCAGCTCTTTCCGCTCTCAGGGAGGAATGAGGGTTTTCCCCCATCGCCAACTGTCGGTCCGGGGGGCCATGATGAGCGCGACCTGCACCACCGGAAGCGTGCAGCGTGCCTGTGAAGGATCCCCATGAACAGCTCGCCGAACTCCTCGCCCGCGCCGGCCGCCTCGCGTCGGGGCACGTGGGTCATGATCGTCGCCACCCTGCTCCTCTCGATCGTCGTGCTCGGCGTCTTCGGCTCGATGGCCGGCAAGCTCGGCGGGGTCCAGGACAACGACATCGCGAGCTGGCTCCCGGGCGACGCCGAGTCGACCGAGGTCATCGAGCGCACGTCCGAGTTCGCGAGCGACGACGAGTCGCCGGCGATCATCGCCTTCGTGCGCGACAGCGGGATCACCGCGGCCGACGTCGTGGCGGCCCGCGACGCCCTCATGGAGCTGCAGGACTTCGACGAGAACGTCGTCAGTGCCATCTCCCCCGCCGCGCTGGGTCTCGACCCGGCCTCGCAGCAGACGCTGGCCACCGCGTCCGAGAGCCAGATCACCGACGACCTGATCTCGAGGCTGACGTCCGAGGACGGCGCCGCGATCCAGCTGATCGTCACCTACAAGATCGACGACACCGCCGGCTTCGAGGAGCTTCCGGACGCGATCGACGAGATGCGCGAGATCGTCGAGTCGCACGCGACCGGAGGGCTCGAGGGGTACGTCGGTGGCCCCCTGGCGTTCGGCGCCGACCAGGCCACGGCCTTCGCCGGCATCGACGGCATCCTGCTGCTCGCGGCCCTCGGCGTCGTGGTCGTCATGCTGCTCCTCACCTACCGCAGTCCGTTCCTCTGGCTGATCCCCCTGTTCTGCGGCGTGCTGAGCGTCGGCGCCGCCGAAGGAGTCGTCTACCTCCTGGCGAAGTACGCCGACCTCACCGTGAACGGCCAGAGCGCCGGCATCCTGGCCGTGCTCGTGCTGGGTGCCGGCATCGACTACGCGCTGCTGCTCGTGGCCCGGTACCGCGAGGAGCTGCGCAACTTCGAGCACCGCATCGACGCGATGAGCCACGCCTTCAGGCGTGCCGCGCCGGCCATCGTCGCCAGCGGCCTCACGGTCGTGATCGGCCTGCTGTGCCTCAGCTTCGCCCAGATGAACTCCACCGCCGGGCTCGGCCCCGTCACCGCGGCCGGCATCGTCGTGGCGCTGCTCGTGATGCTGATCGTGCTGCCCCTGCTGCTCGTGGTCTTCGGTCGCTGGGTGTTCTGGCCGTTCGTGCCGCGCTTCGGCGACGTCAAGGCCGAGGGCAGCGGTCTGTGGGGCCGCGTCGGCGCCACGGTCGCCAAGCGGCCGCGTGTCGTCTGGGTCTCCACCGTGGCTCTGCTCGGCGTGGCCTGCATCGGCATGACGCAGCTGAACTCCGGGGTCCTCGCGAACGCGGACACCTTCACGAAGGAGCAGCCCTCGATCCTCGCCGACGAGGTCATCGCCGAGCACTTCCCCGCCGGGGAGGGTTCGCCGCTCCAGGTCGTGGCGAACGCCTCCGAGGCCGGGGCGGTCGCCGAGGCGCTGGACGGGGTCGCCGGCCTGCAGCCGGTCCCAACGGCCGCGACCGACAACCCCGCCGAGAGCGCCAGCGGGCTGGTCACCGGCGACGTCGCGTACTTCGAGCGGACGCTGGACTCCGCGTCCGACACCGACGCCGCCTACGAGACCGTCGAGCGGGCCCGTGACGCTGTGCGCGTGATCGACGGCGCCGACGCCCAGGTCGGCGGGATCTCGGCGATCAGCCTGGACATCCAGGATGCCTCGGCGGCCGACAACCGGCTCATCATCCCGTTGATCCTGATCGTGGTGCTGCTGGTCCTCGGCGTCCTGTTGCGCTCGATCATGGCGCCGGTGATCCTCCTGGGCACCGTGGTGCTGTCCTTCGGCGCCGCCCTCGGCATCAGTGCGGTGGTGTTCCAGCAGGTCTTCGACTTCGCCGGCACCGACACGTCGTTCCCGCTGTTCGCCTTCGTGTTCCTCGTGGCACTCGGCATCGACTACAACATCTTCCTGATGACCCGGGTCCGGGAGGAGTCGATCAAGCTGGGCACGCGTCGCGGGGCCCTGATCGGCCTCGCGGCCACCGGAGGCGTCATCACGTCGGCGGGCCTCGTGCTCGCCGGCACGTTCTCGGCCTTGGCGACGCTGCCGATCGTCTTCCTGGCCCAGCTCGGGTTCGTGGTGGCCCTCGGCGTCCTGCTCGACACGATCATCGTGCGGTCGGTCCTCGTCACGGCGCTCACGCTCGACGTCGGGCGGTGGATGTGGTGGCCGAGCCACCTCTGGCGCACCGACGGCTCCCACCACGTCGCCGACACGGCTCACCCCGCCGACGCCGTCGACGCCCAGCACGCGGAGGCCGCGCCCGAGCACAAGGCCTGATCACTGGGCCCAGAGGCGCGGCCGCCTAGACTGTCTCCTCGTGACCACCGCAGCGAACCGTGTCCCGGAGAAGCCCGTCCTCGAAGGCCTCGAGGAGCGGTGGAGCGGCGTATGGGAGGACCAGGGCACGTTCCGGTTCCAGCGCCCTGCCGAGCGTTCCGCGGTGTACTCGATCGACACGCCCCCACCCACCGTGTCGGGCTCGCTGCACGTGGGCCACGTCTTCAGCTACACGCACACCGACGTCATCGCCCGCTACAAGCGCATGCGCGGCTTCGAGGTCTTCTACCCGATGGGGTGGGACGACAACGGTCTGCCCACCGAGCGCCGGGTGCAGAACTTCTACGGCGTGCGCTGCGATCCCACGATCCCGTACGACCCCGGCTTCACCGCCCCCGAGAAGCCGGACCCGAAGAA
>CAYRZN010000132.1:0-6923 GCA_964428825.1 uncultured Aeromicrobium sp. | reverse complement strand
CGCTCGACCTCGGCCTGGAGCACCGACAGACGGCCGGTCACGCGCTGCGCGTTGGCCTGGTCGTCCCAGAGGTCCGGAGCGCCGACCTGCTCCTGGAGCTCGTCGATCTCGCCCTGGAGCTTGGGCAGGTCGAGGACCTTCTCGATCGACGTCATCGTCTGGTCGAGTTCCTTGATGAGCTCGGAGAAATCAACGGCAGCCACGTGTCGAGGCTACCGCGTGGGGTCAGATGCTCTTGCGGCGGAACTCCGGCGACTGCGTGGGACCGTTCGCGCCGTGCGACTTCTCGCTGCCGTCGCGCTCGGCGCCCTCGGCCGTGGCGTGGTGCTTGCCCTTCTTCTTCTCCAGGGCCTCGCGGAACTTGGCCTTCATGTCGGACTTGGGGTCGTTCTGCGCTGAATCGGCCATGTCTGCACCCTAGACCCTGCGGTCAGGACAGGGCCTCGGCGACGACCACCATCGCGTCCGCGATCGCCGCGTCGACCGTGTCGGCGTCCTGCTCGTCGCGCGAGGTCATGATCGCGACCACGATCGGCGCTCCCTCGGGCGGCCAGACGACGGCGATGTCGTTGCGGGTGCCGTAGGAGGCTGAGCCGGTCTTGTCAGCGACCTCCCAGCCGGCCGGCACCCCCGCGCGGATGACGGCGTCGCCGGTCGTGTTCCGTCGCATCAGGTCGAGCAGCGCCTCGCGCGTCGCTGAGCCGGCGTCGCCCAGCGTGTAGTGCTGGAGCGTGTCGGCCATGGCGCGGGGCGTGCTCGTGTCGCGGTCGTCGCCCGGCACCGCCTCGTTCAGGTCCGGCTCGGTGCGCGTCGCGTTGGTGACGTCGTCGCCCGTGGCGCGGAGGGCCTCCTGGAGCCCCGGCGGCCCGCCGACCAGGTCGAGCAGCAGGTTCGCGGCGGCGTTGTCGCTGAACCTGACCGCGCCGTCGGCGAGCTCGGCGACCGTCATCGTGGTGCGTCCCTGGGCCAACGCGTCCTCGACGGCCGGCGCGTACGCCACGAGGTCGTCGGTCGAGATCGGCACCTCCTGGTCCAGCACCGCCACCGACTCCTGCTCGAGCAGCGCGCCCACGAGGAACGCCTTGAAGGTGGAGGCGAAGGCGAACCGCTCGTCGGACCGGTGCTCCACGCTGTCGCCCGAGGCGGTGTCGACCGCGTAGACGCCGAGTCGCACGTCATGCGTCTGCTCGACCGCCGCGAGCTCGGCGGAGCGGTCGAGCACGCTGCCCGCGGACGGCGTCTCGGCCGCCGTGGGTCGCGGGTCCGGACCGTCGTCGTTCCCGCCGCATCCGGACGCCCCCACCAGGAGCACCAGCACCATCGACACCACCCCGAGTCCACGCATGGCGCCAGTCCACCACAGGCCACGGCACCCCCTCGGCGACGGGACGCGACGCCCACGGCTCGCGGGATCGGTGCGGGATGCACCAAGATGGTGGCCCAGGAGCGGGAACATTCCTCGCGATGGGCCTCTCTGACGTTCGAACCGTCCCCGAGCCGAAGGCGCGCCCATGTCATCCCAGGTCCCCGGCCCCCCGCCGTCCGAGCCCAACCCGCAGGGTGCTCCGGCTCCACTGCCCCCGGCCCCGGGCCAGAGCGCTCCGGCCCCGCAGTACGGCGCGCCCGCGCCCCAGTACGGCGGTGGCGGCAACTACGGCGGTCCCGGCGGGTTCCAGCAGCCCACTCCGCCCTCCGGCGGCGGTCGCGGCGGCAAGACCGGCCTCATCATCGCGATCGTCGCGGCCGTCGTGCTCCTGATCGCGGGTGCTGCCACCGCGCTGATCATCGTGCTCACCGGCGGTGACGACTCCGACAAGGACGACGACACCGACAAGGACGACGACACCACCCAGTCCGACACGGGCTACGAGACCGCGGTCGAGGACTACTTCGCCGCGTACGACGACGGCGACTGCGACACGGTCCTCGACATCTACCCCGAGCAGTTCACCGACGTCGAGGAGTGTGAGGACGAGTACCCCTACACCGATCCTGACGACGTCGAGATCGAGATCGACTCCCTCGAGACCACGGACGTCGACGACGAGGCCGACCCCACCGAGGCCACCGTCGAGGTCTCGTTCACCGAGGTCGACCTCGAGGGCGACACCGAGGACGACTACACCGTCGAGTTCACGCTCGAGAAGGACGGCGACGACTGGATCATCACCGACTACGAGTCGGTCTGATCGCGGGTCAGTCCTCGGCGGCGCGCCGCCGGTGGCGAACGGCCACCACGGCCGCGGCTGCCACCAGCAGCACGCCGATCCCCTGCAATCCCGGCGAGTCGTCGGCACCACCGAGGACGACGCCAGCCACACCGACGACTGCCAGGACGAGCGCAAGGATCATGACCTGATGCTCGCCCTCGATCCATCGAATGTCCACACGATGCATTTCGACCGGTAAGGACTAGCGTTCCACCATGAGCTACGACCCCAGCATCCCGCCGCCGCCGGGCGGAAACCCGCCGGCCGGCCAGCCGCCCGTCGGCCAGCCGACCCCGCCCCCGGGGCAGGCCACGCCGCCGCCGCCCGGTGGCTACCCGCCGGGTGGCTTCCCGCCGCAGGGGCACGGCACCCCTCCCGGGGGCGGAGGCAAGAAGAAGACGGGCCTGATCATCGGTGCCGTCGTGCTGGCCCTGCTGCTGATCGGTGGCGCCGTCACGGCCGTCCTGCTGCTGACCGGCGGCGATGACGACCATCCGGACCCGAAGCCGACGAACACGGCCTCGGAGGACCCGGACGAGGAGCCCACCGACGACACCGACGACGAGGACGTCGACCTTGACGACGGCCCGTGGGTCGACACCGTCGAGGACTTCACGACCTCGTACTACGACGGCGACTGCGCGGCGCTCCTGGAGCTCGCTCCTGACAACTGGCCCGACGAGGCCAGCTGCCTCGCGGAGATCGCGCCCGGCGAGTTCGAGCTCCAGGACTACGACATCGAGACCACCGATCTCGACGACGAGCAGGACCCGGCCGAGGCCACCGTCGAGATCGACTACACGATCATCCAGATCGCGACCGACCAGGCGCAGACGTACCTGACCACCTTCACGGTCGAGGATGTCGACGGCGACTGGGTCGTCACGAACTTCCAGACGGACTGATCGAACCTTCGCCGGACCGAGCTCACACGGGCTCGGTCCGGCGGAGCTGTCCGGACGCCTCGGCCACGATCGTGGTGCTCGAGGCCAGACCCGGTGGCGCCAGGGGCAGGCTGATGTCGCGCTCGAGGCGCACCGTCACGGTGTCGCCGTCCAGGCGCACCGCGGCCACCCGCACTCCGGGCGAGGCGGCCACGTGCTCGGCCACCCGGACGCGGGCCGCCTGGGGATCGATGACCGTGACGCCGGCCGAGTAGAAGGCGTCGAGATCGAGGGCATCGGCCGCCGCCACCACGGCGCCATCGGCGAGACCGTTGAGTCGTTGCCGTTCGAGGAACGCGTCGGACGCGTTGACGACGACGACCGCCAGCAGGCCGACGACCGCGAAGAAGCCGATCGTCATGAGCGTGATCTGCCCGCGCTCCTGCGCGGCCCGCGGCGAGCTCATGACCGGCCCTCCCGGAACGTGCCGTAGGCGTGGGTGTGCGTGGCGTCGACCGAGATGACACCGAGTCCCTCGCCCAGCACCGTCGGCAGCAGGGGCAACGGCTGGTCGACCGCGACCACGACCCGCACGCTCGACCCCGGGCGCAGGCAGTCGGCCGGGGTCGGCAGGCACACGACGTCGATCACGGCACCCGTGACGCCGTGGTCGGCCAGCGCCACCTGAGCCGCTTGGTCCGCGCGAGCCTGCGCCGTGGCGACGTCGGGGGCCCGCACGAATGCGCGACCCGCGGCCTGGCTCGCGGACGACACCGCGAACGCCGCTCGTTGCGCCTCGAACACCGACAGCAGCACGTAGACCAGCGGCACCAGCAGAAGGACCGTGAGCCAGACGAACTCGACCGTCGCTGCGCCCCGCTCGCGGCGGCGTGACCTCACGGCGCGACCTCGCTGACCGCGTGCCCCGTGACCTCGACCGTCATCCCGGGACCCAGGAGGCCGAGCGCAGGCACCTCGCTCACCACGGTGACCTCCACCCCGGGCGACCCGGCGACGATCGCGGGAGTGACGGTGATCGAGCGCAGGAACCGGTCGCCGATGCCGGCTCCGACCTGGGCTCGGGTGCGCTCCTCCCCCGCGCCCGGCGCGGCATCCAGCGCGGCCTGGGTGCGGGCGCCCTCCGCGGCGGCGGCCGTCGTCACGTTGCGCACGTGCATCGCCAGGGCCACCTGCATGATGCCCAGCACCAACGGGATGACGACCAGCATCACCAGCACGAAGTCGACGACTGCGGCTCCGGACTCTCGCCGCCGCCGGTCGGTGCGTGCCTCAGCCACCGACCGAGGCGAGCGCCTGCTCGAGGATGCGCGCCAGCTCGGGGCCGGCGATGGCGGTCAGGAGTGCCACGATCCCGGCGCTCATGACCGTGATCATGACCCAGCCGGGGACGTCGCCGGCATCGTCATGCCGACGACGCCGGTGGGCGCGGCGGTGCAGTCGCGGGAGGTGTCGGGTCATGGGCGTTCCTCTCAGGTTCCGGATGTGAGCTGCAGGCCGACCACGCCGGGATAGAACGCGAACACCACCGTCACTGGCAGGATCGCGAACACAACGGGGACCATCATCAGGACCTCGCGACGTCCGCCGGACTCGATCAGGGAGCGACGCGCGGACTCGCGGGCGTCGGCCGCCTGGGCGTGGAGGACGTCGACCAGCGGTGTGCCGCGCTCGACGGCACCCGCCAGGGCCTCCGCGAAGCGGGAGATGCTGCCGACCCCCGTGCGGGAGGCCAGCGCGTCGAACGCCTCGGCGACCGTGCCGCCGGCGTGGACGTCGGCCATGACCCGGCGCAGCTCGTCAGCCAGTTCTCCGTGGGCGAGCGACGAGACGCGCTGCACGGCGACCGTCGGGCTCTCACCGGCGGCGACCGCCAGCGCGAGGAGGTCGGCGATGGTCGGGAACTCCTGCTCCATCGCGCGCTCGCGATCGACGACCCGGCGCGAGAGATCGCGGTCGCACCACCAGGCGGCGACGAGCGCGCCGACCCAGCAGAAGACGAGGAGCGCCAACGGCTGGGTCGGGCGTCGCGCGGCGACCGCGAGGCTGATGGCGACGCAGATCCCGGAAGCCGCCCCGACCCACCGGAGCTGACGCAGACGGAAATCCTCCACGCGTACCGAGGACCCGAGTCGGTCGAGGCGTCGACGGACGTCGTCGTCGCCGCCGATCGCGTTGGCGACGGCCGAGCCGATCGCACGGACGCGGTCCGAGACCGGCACCCCGACCGACTCGTCGGCGGGGAGGGGCGTCACGTCCCGGACGTAGGGCGCAACCCGGTCGAGCAGCGCCGGGCGACGCGTGCCGGTCCATCCGATCCACAGCAGCACGAGTCCGACGGCCCAGGCTCCGGCCAGCACGCCGCCCGTCGCCGGGGCGATCACGCGAACACCCGTCGCTCGCTCGGGAGGCGGCCGATCCGCATCATCAACCGGTACGCCACGACGCACACCGCGGCCCCGCCGACGACGATCAGTCCGCCGGTCGGCGTCGAGTAGCGGTCGACGACGTCGGGGCGGCCCGCCATGCTCAGCAGCACGAGCCACGGTGCGGCCACCGCGATCCGGGCGCCGTTGACGGTCCAGGACTGCCTCGACTCGAGCTCGCCGCGGGTGCGCAGGTCGTCGCGCAGGAACCCCGAGAGCGAGCGGAGGACCCGGCCGAGGTCCCGACCGCCCACGTGACGGGTGAGGCGCAGCGCCTCGACGACGCGGTCGCCCGTGGGATCGGCCAGACGGGCCTTCAACCGGTCGAGGGCGTCGTCGAACCGACCCGACGAGGCGTGGTCGCGTCCGAACTGGGCGAAGTACGGTCGCAGCTGCTCCGGGCCGCGACGTCCGAGAGCGGCCACGGCCTCGGGCAGGGACATTCCGGCCCTGACCCCGGCGGCGAGGTGGTCGACAGCGTCAGGCCACGCCGCCCGTCGCTCCCGCAACAGCCGCTCGCGCCGACCCCGACGGATCGCACCCGGCAGCACCGAGGCGAGGAGCCCCACCCCCAGCCCGATCGTGGGTGAGCCCGTCAGCCCGGCCGTGACGAGCCAGGCGCCGGCGGCGCACGCCGCGGCGACGCCGACGCCGCGCCAGGGCACGCGGGGTTGCCAGGCCGAGCCGCGGCGGCGAAGTCGACGCGGATTCGGCGTGGACCACCACGAGACGATCAGCGTCAGCCCCAGGCCGACGGCCAAGCCGATCAGTACCCCCATGACCCGCCTCCGAGCAGCGAGTCGAGATCGAGTCCGGCCCGCTCGAAGGCGTCGCGCCGGGCCGGACGGCCCACGGCCCGCACGAGCTCCCCGCCACGTCGCTCGAAGACCGGCTCGCTCTCGACGGTGCCGGACTCGACACGGCCCGTGACGGCGACGACCTCCTGCACGGCGCGACGGCCGGAGGAGTCCATCGCGGTGTGGACCACGAGGTCGACCGTGCTGGCGACGGTCGGCACCACGAAGCCGGCGCCGATGTTCTCACCGGCGAGGAGCGGGAGGGTGCTGAGCTTCGCCAGCGCCTGCCGTGCGGAGTTCGCGTGGATCGATGCCAGGCCCGGCAACCCCGAGTTCAGCGCCAGCAACAGGTCGAGGCACTCCGCCGCCCGCACCTCGCCGATGATGAGGCGGCTCGGTCGCATGCGTAGGGATTCCTTCACGAGTGCACGAAGGTCGATCTCCCCGTTGCCCTCGAGGCCCGGCGGGCGGCACTGCAGCTGCACCCAGTCGGGGTGGGTGATCTGCAGCTCGTAGACCTCTTCGGCCGAGACGATGCGCTCGTGCCCCGGGATCGCTCCGGCGAGGCAGTTGAGCAGCGTGGTCTTG
>CAYRZN010000131.1:0-6988 GCA_964428825.1 uncultured Aeromicrobium sp. | reverse complement strand
GGCGGCAACAACAACGTCTACTGCCAGGACAACGAGGTCGCGTGGATCGACTGGAGCCTGGCCGAGGACGAGTCGGACCTCCTGCATTTCACGGCCGCGCTGACCCGGCTGCGTCGCCGTCACCCCGTGTTCCGGCGGCGCCGGTTCTTCTCCGGCCGTCCGGTCCGACGCGACGGCGGCCTCCCCGACATCGCCTGGTTCACGCCCACGGCGGAGGAGATGACCGACCAGAGCTGGGAGGACGACTTCGGTCGCGCTGTCGCGGTGTTCCTCAACGGCGACGCGATCGCCGAGCGCGACGAGCGCGGTGAGCGGATCACCGACGACTCCTTCCTGCTCGCGTTCAACGCCCACCACGAGCCGATCGAGTTCACGCTGCCCGACGGCGAGTACGGCGACCGGTGGCGCGTCGTGGTCGACACGGCCGAGGGCGTCGTCGAGCCGGCGGGCGCCGAGCCCCTGCCGGCGGGCCAGAACCTCGACGTCGTGGGACGGTCGCTCGTGGTCCTCCAGCGGGTGGGTTCATGACCCCAGCCGGCGTGCCGTCGTCGACCTACCGGCTGCAGCTGCGGCCGGGGTTCGGCTTCGCCGAGGCGCGCGCGCTGTTGCCGTACCTGAGCGACCTGGGGGTCGGTGCGATCTACCTGTCCCCCGTGCTCGACGCGACCCCCGGCTCGACCCACGGCTACGACGTGACCGACCCGACCCTCGCGCGGCCCGAGCTCGGCGGCGAGCAGGAGCGCGCGGCGCTGATGCGCGACGCGCGCGAGCTCGGTCTGGGCGTCGTGGTCGACATCGTCCCGAACCACATGTCGGTCGAGGTCCCGGGCGCCAACCCGTGGTGGTGGTCGGTGCTGCGGGAGGGGCGGGCCTCCCCGTACGCGCACCACTTCGACGTCGACTGGTCGCGCGGCCGCCTGCTGCTGCCGGTGCTCGGCGACGACGCCGACGTGGCGGAGCTGCGTGTCGACGGCGAGACCTTGGCGTACTTCGACCACCGCTTCCCGATCGCGCCCGGCACGGAGGGCGGCTCCGCCCAGGAGGTGCACGACCGCCAGCACTACGAGCTCGTGGGCTGGCGACGCGGCAACGCCGAGCTCGGCTACCGCCGCTTCTTCGACATCACCTCGCTCGCGTCGATCCGCGTCGAGGACCCCGCCGTGTTCGACGACGCGCACCGCGAGGTGCTGCGGTGGGTCGAGGCCGGCGAGGTCACGGGCCTGCGCGTCGACCACCCCGACGGCCTGGCCGACCCGGGCGGCTACGCACGACGCCTGCGCGAGGCCGCGCCCGACGCCTGGATCGTGGTCGAGAAGATCCTGCACCCCGGCGAGGACCTTCCGCCGAGCTGGCCGGTCGAGGGCACCACGGGGTACGACGCGCTCCGCGAGGTCGCGGGCGTGCTGCTCGACCCGGCCGGCGAGGCCCCGGTCACCGCGCTGGCCGAGCGCCTCGGCGTGCCGACCGACTACGCGGCGGTCGAGGAGGACGCGCGGCGGATGGTCACCGACCGCATCCTCGTGGCCGAGGTGCACCGCATCGCGGCCCTGCTCACCGAGGTGGCGCCCGAACCGGCGCGCGCCGCCGTCGCGGAGACGATGATCGCGTTCGGCGTGTACCGCTCCTACCTGCCCGAGGGCGAGGACGACTGGGCCCGGGCGATCGACCGCGCGCTCACCCGGCGACCCGACGTGGCTCCGGCCCTGCGGGCGCTCGACGACCAGGTCCGTGCCGACCCGCACGGCGAGCTCGCGACGCGGATCCAGCAGACGTCCGGCATGGTCGTGGCCAAGGGCACCGAGGACACCACGTTCTACCGGTACACCCGGTTCGCGGCCCTGACCGAGGTCGGCGGGTCACCCGACGTCTGGGGCCTCGACGTCGACACCTTCCACGAGCTCTCCGGCGCCCGCGACCGGGACCGCCCGGCCACCATGACGACGCTCACGACCCACGACACCAAGCGGTCCGAGGACACCCGCGCGCGGTCGATCGTGCTGGCCGAGGTCGCTGACGAGCTGGCCGAGGCCGTCGAGCGCTGGTCGACCCGGTGCGGCATCGACGAGCCGTCGCTCGACCTGCTCGCGTGGCAGACCCTCCTCGCCGCGTGGCCGATCTCCGACGACCGCCTCACCGACTACCTGCTCAAGGCGGCCCGCGAGTCGAAGCTGCGCACGACCTGGACCGAGACCGACGAGGCGTTCGAGGACGCCGTGCGCGCGTGGCCGGCCCGGGTCCGCGAGACGGTGGGCGACGAGGTCGCCGCGTTCACCGCACGCATCGAGGCCGCGGGGTGGACCACCGCGTTGTCGCAGAAGATGCTGCAGCTCGCCGGACCGGGCGTGCCCGACGTGTACCAGGGCACCGAGCTCTGGGACCTCTCGCTCGTCGACCCCGACAACCGGCGCGAGGTCGACTACGCAGCCCGGCGCGAGCTGCTGCCGCGGGTCGCCGGCGGATGGGTGCCGCCGCTGGACTCCTCGGGTGCCGCCAAGCTGCTCCTCACCCACCGGGTGCTCGGGCTACGTCGTGAACGACCCGAGCTGTTCGCGGGCTACCGCCCCCTCCTCGCCGACGGTTCCGCCGCCGACCACGTCGTGGCCTTCGCCCGCCACCGCGACCTCGTCGTCGTCGCGACCCGGATGCCCGTCGGCCTCGAGCGCCGCCCTGCCGGGTGGGACGGCACGGTGCTCAATATTGGCCTCGACGTCGGCGACGAGGCGGGGCTCAGCCTCGACCCCGGCGCGTGGACCGACGTGCTGACCGGTCGGCAGCACGCCGGCGGCGTCCAGCTCGTCGCCGATCTCCTCGCGACCTACCCCGTGGCCCTCCTCCTGCGCACCTGACCCGCGGCGCGGGCCCGCGGGGCGGGTGGTGACTTAGTGACCTCTCAGCTGCTCGGACAGGTCACTAAGTCACCGCGCGGTCCGGGCAAGGGTCACTGGCTCACCGCTCGCCGTGCGGGGGTGGGAGGGCGACCTAGGCTCGAGGCATGGAGTTCAGGTACCTCGGCAACAGCGGCCTCAAGGTCAGCGAGATCATCTACGGCAACTGGCTGACCCACGGGTCCCAGGTGGAGAACGACGCGGCGCTCGCCTGCGTGCGTGCAGCGCTCGACGCCGGCATCACGACGTTCGACACCGCCGACGTCTACGCCAACGGCAAGGCCGAGTCGGTGCTCGGCCAGGCGCTCCAGGGCGAGCGACGCGCCTCGCTCGAGATCCTCACGAAGGTCTACTGGCCCACGGGCCCAGGAGGACCCAACGACACGGGCCTGTCGCGCAAGCACATCATGGAGTCGATCGACGGGTCGCTGCGGCGGCTGGGCACCGACTACGTCGACCTCTACCAGGCGCACCGCTACGACGTGGAGACCCCGCTCGAGGAGACGATGCAGGCCTTCGCCGACGTCGTCCGGCAGGGCAAGGCGCTCTACATCGGCGTGAGCGAGTGGACCGCGGACCAGATCCGGGCCGGCCACGCGCTCGCACAGGACCTCGGCATCCAGCTGATCTCGAGCCAGCCGCAGTACTCGATGCTGTGGCGGGTCATCGAGGAGGAGGTCGTGCCCACGTCGCGCGAGCTCGGGATCTCCCAGATCGTCTGGTCGCCGATCGCCCAGGGCGTGCTGTCGGGCAAGTACCAGCCGGGCGCCGAGGCTCCGGCCGGGAGCCGCGCCACCGACGAGAAGGGTGGCGCCGACATGATCAAGCGCTTCCTGACCGACGAGACCCTGACCGCGGTCCAGCGCCTGAAGCCGGTCGCCGACGATCTCGGCGTCACGCAGGCGCAGCTGGCCATCGCGTGGGTCCTGGCCAACGACAACGTCGCCGGCGCGATCGTGGGCGCGTCGCGTCCCGAGCAGGTCGAGTCGAACGCCCAGGCCGCCGGCCTCACGCTCACCGACGACGTGCTGCGAGCCGTCGACGAGGCGCTCGGCGACATCCCCGAGACCGATCCGTCGAAGACCCGCTCGCCCGAGGCGCGCGTGGTCTGAGCCGCGCCAGGTCTGGGGCTCAGGCCACCTGGTCGACGTCGCGGCGGGTCCGCGGCGACGCGGACTCGTCGTCGACCGTGACGTCGGCCGCATCGTCACCGGTGCGGTCGTCGTCGCCCGTGTCGGTGTCAGCGACCGCCACCAGGGGCGTCACCGTGGTGTCGGACTCCTCGGCGGCCTCGCGGCGCCGACGGATCTCCGCACCGATCCGCACCGGCGCGTAGGCCAGCGCGAACGCCACCAGACCGATCAGCAGGTGGTGCCAGCCGGCGCCCACCAAGGCCAGGCACAGCGCCGTCAGACCGGCTATGGCCCACAGACCGATCCACAGCTCAAGACCGATCCTCTTCGCTTCCTGCATCGTTCCCCTCGTCCCCGAAAACCCACGGCCACCGACCGTCGACAGCGTCAGGATCCCCCGAGCCGGCCCCAATCGCAGCATCGGATCGACGTGACCTCCGTCACGTGTCGCGGTACCCCCTCGGAGCGCGCCGAAACGCCCGCGGACCTAGCCTCGACGCATGGAGATTCGCGTGTGGGGGCCGGACCTGGGACGCGTCCGCGTGCGGGTCGCAGCGGTGGATCGCGAGCTCGTGCAGGACTCAGGCGGATGGTGGTCCGGCGACGTCCACGTCGACCACGGCACCGACTACGCCTTCCTGCTCGATGATGACGAGACGCCCCTCCCGGACCCCCGCTCGCGGTGGCAGCCGGACGGGGTCCACGGGGCGTCGCGGGCCCTCGACCACGACCGCTTCGCGTGGACGGACGCCGCCTGGGAGGGGCGGGACCTGCGCGGTTCGCTGGTCTACGAGCTGCACGTCGGCACGTTCACGCCCGGCCGCACGTTCGACAGCGCGATCGAGCGGCTGGACCACCTCGTCGACCTCGGCGTCGACCTGGTCGAGGTGCTTCCCGTCAACGCCTTCGACGGCCCGTACGGCTGGGGCTACGACGGCGTGCTGTGGGGCGCGGTGCACGAGCCGTACGGCGGGCCCGACGGGTTCAAGCGGTTCGTCGACGCGTGCCACGCGAGGGGGCTCGGTGTCGTGCTCGACGTCGTCTACAACCACCTCGGCCCGTCGGGCGCGTACCTCGACCGCTTCGGCCCCTACTTCGCCGGCACGACCGACTGGGGCGCCGGCCTGAACCTCGACGGTCCGCGGTCCGACGAGGTGCGGCAGTACGTGCTCGACAACGCGCGCGACTGGTTCGAGCACTTCCACGTCGACGCGCTGCGCCTCGACGCGGTGCACGCACTGCGCGACACCCGCGCCCTCACGCTGCTGGAGGAGCTCGCAGCCCAGACCGCCGACCTCTCCGAACGCCTCGGCCGGCCCCTCTCGCTCGTGGCCGAGTCCGACCTCAACGACCCCCGTACGGTCACGCCACGCAGCGAGCACGGCCTCGGGATGGACGCCCAGTGGGCCGACGACGTGCACCATGCGCTGCACGTCTGGCTGACGGGCGAGACGTCGGGCTACTACGCCGACTTCGCGGCACCCGGTGCCGTCGCGAAGACCCTGACGCACGCGTTCTTCCACGACGGCACGTGGTCGTCGTTCCGCGAGCGCACCCACGGTCGCCCCGTCGACACCGCCGTCGTCCCCGGCGCCGCCTTCGTGACGTACGCGCAGGACCACGACCAGGTCGGCAACCGGGCAACCGGCGACCGCCTGTCCGCCACCGCCTCGCCCGGTCGTCAGGTGTGCGGGGCCGCGCTCATCCTGCTCGGCCCGTTCACGCCGATGCTCTTCATGGGCGAGGAGTGGGCCGCGAGCACGCCCTGGCAGTTCTTCGCCTCGTTCCCCGATCCTGAGCTCGCCGACGCGGTGCGCACCGGACGCCGGCGCGAGTTCGGCCGACACGGGTGGGGCGAGTCAGAGGTCCCGGACCCCATGGACGTCGCGACGCTGGAGCGCTCGACGCTGCGCTGGGACGAGGTGGACGAGCCCGCCCACCGGGAGGTGCTCGACGCCTACCGATCGCTCGTCGCCCTGCGGCGCCAGCACCCTGAGCTCCGCGACGCCTCGCTCGCCGCCGTCGAGGTCGACCACGACGGCGGACCCCGGCTCACGATGCATCGCGGCCCGTTCATGATCGAGGTCGACCGCGACGCCGAGTCGGTCGTGGTGCGGCGCGGGGGCGAGACCATGTGGTCGTTCTCGGCGAGCGGGTCCTCGCCCCGCGGGACAGACTGACGAGCATGACCGACATGCCGAGCGAGGACCCCCGGATCTCCGAGGACCCCGACGACGACCCCAAGCACAAGACGACCGACCCGGACCACGACTCCGACGTCGACGACCCCGACGCACCGGCTCCCTTCTCGGGCCCCTACGCCTGACTGACCCTGCCCGGACGGCACCCTGCGCCTGACAGACTGGGGCGATGGTCACCCCTCCGCACGAGACCCAGGTCCTCGCCGGGCGGCCGTTCCCGCTCGGCGCCCACCCCGAGGCGGGTGGCGTGCGGTTCGCCGTGGCGAGCACCGTGGCCGAGCGGGTCGAGTTGTGCCTCGTCGACGACGACGGCTCCGAGCGACGCGTCGAGCTGACCGAGCGCACCTTCGGTGTCTGGCACGGCCTCGTGCCCGGCGTGCTGCCGGGTCAGAGGTACGGGTTCCGGGTGCACGGCCCCTACGAGCCGAAGACCGGGATGCGCTGCAACCCGCACAAGCTCCTCGTCGACCCGTACGCCCGTCGCATCAGCGGCTCGCTGACCGACCTCGACGCGGCCCTCGGCTACGCCGACGGCCCCGAGGGCCCCGAGATGTCCACGGTCGACTCGCTCGGCTCGGTCCCGCTCAGCGTCGTCACGAGCCCCGGCGGGCCCGACACCGGCACCAAGCCCGAGGTGCCGTTCGAGGAGACCGTCGTCTACGAGCTGCACGTCAAGGGGTTCACGGCCCAGCACCCCGACGTGCCCGAGCAGCTGCGCGGCACCTACCTCGGCCTGGCCCACCCCGCCGTCGTCGAGCACCTGCTGCGG
>CAYRZN010000130.1:0-7146 GCA_964428825.1 uncultured Aeromicrobium sp. | reverse complement strand
ACCAAGGACACCACGACCGTCGAGAACCCCGACGCCGACTGAGGCGCGCGGGTGGGGGCGAAGCCCCGCCCCTTGAGGTGCGGCGCGCCGCTCGTGTCTCGCGGCTTCACCGGTTCGTTCCTCACCGGTGCCGGGCTGCGCCCGGGCGCCAGCCTCGAAATCTGCTGCGCCCGGCGGGGGGCGTTGGCGGGTGTGAGACTGGGGCCGTGGATCGACGACAGCTGCTGGCGGCCGCGGGCCTGGCCGCCTTGGCGGCCGCCTGCTCGCCGGGTGAGAGTGACCCCGCCCCGACGCCACAGGCCAAGGACACCGACGACCGCCTGACGTACGGCGACCACCCCTCGCAGTTCGTCGACGTGTGGCGACGCCACGGCTCGGGCGACCCGGTGGGCACCGTCGTGCTCATCCACGGGGGTTTCTGGCGGCAGGAGTACGACCTCACCTACCTCGAGCCGTTCGCCGCGGCGGCCGCGCAGCGCGGGTGGGACGTCGCCTCGCTGGAGTACCGTCGCGTCGGCGGAGGCGGGGGCTACCCGGAGACCTTCGACGACGTCTCGGCCGGCATCAATGTGCTCGAGGGCTGGCTCCGCACGCCCTACGTGGCGACCCTTGGCCACTCCGCAGGAGGACACCTCGCAGTGTGGGCCGCGGGACGTTCCGCGCTGCCGATCGACAGGTGGAGCTCGCCCGCAGTCAGGGTGCGCATGGCGATCAGTCTGGCCGGGGTGCTCGACCTGGAGGCCGCGCACGACGAGGACCTCGGCAACGGGGCTGCCGACGAGCTGATGGGCAGCCGGCCCGAGGGCTCGATCTGGCCGCTGGCCAACCCCTCGTACGTCATTCCGCTCGACGTCCCGGTGCGGTGCGTCCACGCCGCCGATGACGACCTGGTCCCGATCTCGCAGTCCCGGAACTACGTCGACCGGGCCACGGCCGCTGGCGCCGACGCCACCCTGACCGAGGTGCCCGGCGGGCACTTCGAGGCCACGGAGCCCGGCACCGTGGCGGGGCGGATGCTGCTCGACCTGCTCGACGCGACGGCGAAGCCCGCCTGACCGACGGCCACGGACGACGCACCCCTCAGGGACCGATCAGGGTCGCGTCAGGGATCGTCCCCGATGCGGTGGGGCGGTCAGCGGCCCGAGGCTGGGACGCATGATCCACGCTCAGCAGCTCACCAAGCGCTTCGGCGGCTCCACCGCCGTCGACGCGATCGACTTCACGGTCGAGCCCGGACGCGTCACGGGGTTCCTCGGACCCAACGGCGCCGGCAAGTCGACCACGATGCGCATGATCCTCGGACTGGACGCCCCGACCGCCGGGAGCGTGACCGTCAACGGTCGCGCCTACGGCACGGCCGGGGCGCCGCTCCGCGAGATCGGCGCCCTCCTCGAGGCGGGGGCGGTCCACCCGGGACGCTCCGCCCGCGGCCACCTGCGCTGGATGGCCGCCAGCAACCAGATCCCCGCCGAGCGCGTCGACGAGGTGCTCGAGCTCGTCGGGCTGACCGCCGTGGCCGACCGCCGCGTCGGGAAGTTCTCGCTCGGCATGGGGCAGCGTCTCGGCATCGCCGCGGCCCTTCTCGGCGACCCTGGTGTCGTGGTGCTCGACGAGCCGGTCAACGGCCTGGACCCGGAGGGCATCCGCTGGGTACGGGTCCTGGCGCGCCGGCTCGCGGACGAGGGACGCACGGTCTTCGTCTCGAGCCACCTGATGTCCGAGATGGCGCTCATGGCCGACCACCTCATCGTGATCGGCCGGGGCACGATCCTGGCCGACACGTCGATGGCCGACTTCATGACGCACCACGCCGCGAGCCACGTGCTCGTCCGCACGCCGCAGCCGGCCGAGGTCGCCCGCCTGCTGACCGACCGCGGCGTCGAGGTGACCCCGCAACCTGATGACGACCGCGCGCTGCACGTCCACGCGGGCGACCCCGCTGCTGTCGGTGAGCTCGTCGGCGCCGCGGGCCTCACGCTCCACGAGCTCACCCTCGTCCGTTCCTCGCTCGAGGACGCCTTCATGACCCTCACGGCCGACGCCGTCGAGTACCACGCCACGGAAGAGAGAGGGGTTGCGGCATGACCGCGCTCGCCCAGGACACACGTCAGACCCCGCCCGACGCGCCGACGCGCGCACCCGGGCTCGGTGCCGCCCTGCACGCCGAGTGGCTCAAGGTCACGACCGTTCGCTCGACCTGGTGGACCTTGGTCGCGCTCGTCGTCGTGGGTGGTGGCCTCACGATCCTCCTCGGTGCCCTCAACGCCGAGTGGCTCGCGAGCCCGGGTGCCGACGAGGCGCCGGCCGCCTTCATCACCTGGGGCATGATGCTCGCGCCTGCCGCAGCGGTCGTGCTCGGTGCCCTCGTCGTGACCTCGGAGTACGGGTCCGGGATGATCCGCAGCTCGTTCGCCGCGGTCCCGTCGCGGGGCCGGGTCATGCTGGCCAAGTCGATCTTGGTCGCCGCGCTGCTGTTCGTCACCGGAACCGCCACGGCGTTCGTGGGGTACTTCGGCACCAATCCGTTCTTCGAGGCCGAAGGCATCGGCCTGCCGCTCGAGGGCGACGTGCTGCGAGCCATGTACGGCAGCGGCCTGTACCTGGCGGGACTCGGGGTCCTGGCCGTCGCGGTCGGATTCCTGGTGCGCCACACGGCCGGTGCCGTGTCGATCCTGCTCGGCACCCTGTTCGTGGTGGGCCCCATGGTGCTGCTCGTGCCGGGAGCCGTCGGCGACTGGCTCGACAAGCTCATGCCCCACAACACCGGCGGGGGCGTCGCGGCGGCCGTCTCGTTCAACCCGAACCTGCTCGATCCGTGGACCGGGTACGCGATCTTCCTCGCCGAGGTGGCGGCCGTGGTGGCGGTGGCAGCGTGGTCGCTGCGCCGCCGCGACGCCTGACCGCGCCGGCTCACACTTCGGGCGGCTGCGTCGTCGAAGGGGTGAAGCGGGAGACACGCCCCGCACTTCCCGAGAGGATCACCCCATGAGGATCGCCGTCGCCGGAGGAACCGGAGCCGTGGGCACCCACGTCGTCGAGCTCGCCCGAGAGGCCGGGCACGACGTCGTGGTGCTCAGCCGTGGCACGGGTGTCGACCTGACCACGGGAGCCGGACTGGCCGAGTCGCTCGTCGGTGTCGAGGCCGTCGTCGACGTCGCGTCGACCTTCACCCTCGACGCGGACGAGTCGCGCACGTTCTTCGGTGAGACCACGCGTCGCCTGCTGGAGGCCGAGGCTGCCGCCGGCACCGGTCACCACCTGGCCCTCTCCATCGTCGGCATCGACCGTGCGCCGCACGGCTACTACGCGGGCAAGGTCCTGCAGGAGGAGCTGGTGGCGGCCGGTCCTGTGCCGTGGACCGTGCTGCGGGCCACCCAGTTCCACGAGTTCGCGGGTCAGGTCCACGGATCGACGACGGTGGGCCCCCTCGTGCTCGTGCCACGCATGCGGAGCGAGACGGTCGCGGCGCGGGATGTCGCGGCACGCCTCGTGGAGCTCGTGGAGTCCGGTCCCTCGGGACGGGTCGCCGACCTCGGTGGCCCCGAGACCGCCTGGATGGCCGACCTGTCCCGTGCCTGGGCCCGCGCTCGTGGCGACAGGCGGCCCGTGCTCGGCGTGCCGCTGCCGGGCAAGCTGGGCCGGGCGATGCGCGACGGCACCCTCGTGTCGGGCCCCGGTGCCGACCACGGCACCACGACGTTCGCGGAGTGGTTGCAGGACCAGTCGGTCGAGGCGACCCAGCGTGCCTGAGGCCGAGGACGCCGACCAGGGTCGCCTGCTCGCCACCGCGTTCCGCCTCCTCGGCACGACCGCCGATGCCGAGGACGCCGTGCAGGAGGCCTACGTCCGCTGGTTCCGCCTTCAGCCGGCCGAGCGGGAGGCCGTGCGCAACGTCGACGCGTGGTTCACGACGGTCGTGGGCCGCATCTGCCTCGACGTCCTCGGATCGGCGCGGGCCCGTCGTGAGCAGTACACGGGGGAGTGGCTCCCCGAGCCTCGGCCGGGTTCGGACCTCGTGTCTGCGACAGCCCCGACGGACCCGGCCGAGCGGGTGAGCCTCGACGACCAGGTGACCAGCGCGCTCATGGTCGTGCTCGACTCGCTGACGCCAGCCGAACGGGTCTCGTTCGTGCTGCACGACCTGTTCGGTCTGAGCTTCGCGGAGGTCGCCGAGGTGGTCGGTCGGTCACCCCAAGCCGCCCGAAAGCTCGCCTCCGACGCACGTCGCGACATCAGGGAGCGGAGAGTGCGCGACACCTCGCCGGTCGACCACGAACGGGTCGTGGAGGCGTTCCTCGGGGCCTGCGGTTCGGGTCGGCTGGAGGACCTCGTGGCCCTGCTCGACCCGAGCGTGACTCTCGTGACCGATGGCGGCGGGCGGCCGGGGATGGCCCGTCGACCCGTCGAGGGTGCCGAGCACGTTGCCCGGTTCCTGCTGGGCATCGTCGAGAAGGCCGTCCGCCAGGACCGCGAGGTCGTGCCCAGCATCGAGCTCGTCGAGGGGCGTGCCGCGGTCGTGCTCCGTGAGTCGGGTGTCGCACCGTTCGTCATCATGCTGAACGTCGTCGACGGTGTCGTGCGCGACGTCTGGATCCAGGCCAATCCCGCCAAGCTCGGCGCCTGGACGGACGCTCCTCCCGCTGGTTGAGGTGCGAGGAGCCTTGGCGACGAGCCTCGAAACCTTGGTGGGTCGAGGTGGGCGGTCACCGGGGGGTGGTTTCGAGGCTCACGCCCTGGCGGGCGTTCGCACCTCAACCACCGGTGGCGGTGCCGTGGGTCGAGGTGGGCGGTCACAGTGGGGTGGTTTCGAGGTTCACGCCCTGGCGGGCGTTCGCACCTCAACCACCGGTGGTCCGGAGATGCCAGACGGCGACCGCCCCGGGGGGGACGATCGCCGTCGTGGCCGTGCAGGTGACTGAGCTCAGTCGGCCTTCTTGTCCTTGTCCTCGTCGTCGGCAGCCATCTCGGTGGCCGCGGACGAGAGGTCGGCACCGCTCGGGTTGGCGTCGGTCAGCGGGGCGACGTCGTCGGACTCGACCTCGGGATCGGAACCCTCCTCGACCGACACGATGCCCTCGGGGGCGTCCGGCGAGATCGAACCCGCCTCGGGCTCCGCGACCTCGGCCTTGTCGTCGAGCGTCTCGGCCTCTTCCTCGCGGGCGTCGTCCTCGACGGGCTCGTCGGCCGCGGGGGCCGGGTCGTCCTCGGCGGGCGAGGACTCCGTCCCGGGCTGGGCCGACGGGGCGGACTCGGCGTCGGGGTCGGTGGTGTCGCCCGGCTCGGGCTTGGCCTCCGGCTCCTCGACGTCGTCGGCCGGCTTGGCGTCGCCAGAGGCGCTGACGGCGGGGGTCTCGGGCAGCAGGTCGGTGTTGACCGCACCCACGTTGGCCCAGGCGCCCTCCTCCTTCTCCGACGCCTCGCGGTCGTCGGTCTCGGGCTCGGGGGTCTCGGCCTTCGCCTCGTCGCTCGCGGGCTCGGACGCCGTGGCCGTGTCGTCGGCGGCCTCGGCCGCGTCGGACTCGTCCTCGACCACACCGCTGTCGCCGGCGCGGTCCCCGGGCTCGCCCTCGGACTGCTCGAGCGTCTCGGGCTCGCTGTCCTCGCCCTCGCGGGCGTCGGCGTTGCGCGGCTCCTCGGCGAAGTCGGACTCGTCGGCGCTGCCCGAGCCCTTCTCGTCGACCGGCACGTCGTGCTTGGCGGCGGCGTGGTCGACCGGCTCGTCCTCGGTCGTGGTGGCGGGCTCGTCGAGCTTCTCGTCCTCGACGACCTCCTTCGCCGTCTCGGTGCCCTTCTCGGCGTCCTCGCCGGAGCCTCCGTCGGCCTTGTCGGTGGCGGCGGCAGCCGTGGCGGCCTCCGCCTCGGCGACGACCTCGGCCTCCTCCTCGGGCTCCGGGGCGCGCTTCACGGCAGCGAGCAGCATCTGCGCGACGTCGATCACTTCAACCTCCTCGCGGGCCTCGCCCTCGGACTGCTTGAGGGTCAGGCCGTCGGACAGCATGACGCGGCAGAACGGGCAGCCGGTCGCGATCTTGTCGGCACCGGTGGCCACGGCCTCGACCGTGCGGTTCACGTTGATGCGCGAGCCGATCGTCTCCTCCATCCACATGCGGGCACCGCCGGCGCCGCAGCAGAAGGAGGTCTCCTTGTTGCGCGGCATCTCGGTGAACGTGGCACCCGGGATGATCTCGAGCAGCTCGCGCGGCGCCTCGTAGACCTGGTTGTGGCGCCCCAGGAAGCACGGGTCGTGGTACGTGATGTTCGTGCCCGCGACGGTGCCCTCGGAGGCCGCGACCGGGGTCAGCTTCTTCTCGCGCACGAGCCGGTTCAGCAGCTGGGTGTGGTGCACGACCTCGAGCTCGATGCCGAACTCCTTGTACTCGTTCTTGAGCGTGTTGAAGCAGTGGGCGCAGGTCGAGACGACCTTCTTGACCTTGGTCTCCTTGAACGTCTCGACGTTCTGCATCGCGAGCTGCTGGAACACGATCTCGTTGCCGGAGCGGCGTGCGGAGTCGCCCGTGCAGGTCTCGCCGTCGCCCAGCACGGCGAACGTCACGCCCGCCATGTCGAGCAGCTCGGCGACGGCCTGCGTGGTCTTCTTGGCGCGGTCCTCGTAGGCGCCGGCGCAGCCGACCCAGAACAGCCACTCGACCTCGTCGAGGTCCTCGACGTCGACGCCGACCTGCTTGACCTCGAAGTCGAGGCCGTCGGTCCACTTCAGGCGGTCCTTCGGGCTCATGTTCCAGGGATTGCCCTTGCGCTCCAGGCCCTTGAAGATGTTGTTCAGCTCGGCCGGGAAGTTCGACTCCACGAGCACCTGGTAGCGGCGCATGTTGTCGATGTGGTCGACGTGCTCGATGTCGACGGGGCACTGCTGCACGCACGCACCGCAGTTGGTGCACGACCACAGGACGTCGGGATCGATGACGCCGTAGACGTCGGCGTCGCCGATCAGCGGGCGTTCGAGCTCGGCGACCTGAGCCTCGGTGCGCTGATCCTCGGGGATGTCGAGCAGCGGCAGCTTGGCGTGCGCGTGCTCGCGCAGGCCCAGCATCAGCAGCTTGGGCGAGAGCGGCTTCTCGGTGTTCCACGCGGGGCACTGGCTCTGGCAGCGGCCGCACTCGGTGCAGGTCGCGAAGTCCAGCAGGC
>CAYRZN010000129.1:1769-7219 GCA_964428825.1 uncultured Aeromicrobium sp. | reverse complement strand
GGCGTCCTGAAGGTCGACGGCGAGGTCGGCAACAAGAAGCAGTACGACCCGCGCGCGTGGGGCAAGGCTGCGGAGGCCGGCATGGCCGCCCGCATCGTGCAGGCCTGCACCGAGCTGCGGAGCACCGGCACCAAGCTCTGAGTCGAATCGCGCGAAGCCCCTCCCGGACCCCGGTCCCCGAGGGGCTTCGTCGTTCCGGGCGCCGCTGGCCATGAGGATCGGGGTGCAGCCAGCGGGATCAGGCCAGGTACGCCCGCGCCAGGCGCCTCCAGACCTCGAGGTTGGGGTCGCGGCGGTGGTCGCGCGGCTCGAACGTGTAGGTCAGGGCCACGCCGCGCATGCTCGTGAGCAGCAGCGACGTGAGGTCGGGGAACCTCTCGTGCGCCGCGAGGGCGGGCCCGAACATGTCGGCGATCGCGGCACGGATGACCCGGCCGAGGTCGTGCTCGGGAGGTGCGAGGGCCTCGGACAGGGCCGGGCTGTTCTTGGCGGCCACCCACAGCTCGAGCGTCGCGGCGAACAGGGGGCCGTGGAGCGTCTCCCACAGCGCGTCGATCGAGGCGTCGACGTCGCCCACGGTGCGCTCGGGCTGACCGTCGAGGTCGGCGGTGCGGGCGGTGGCGAGGTGCTGCACGGCAGCGATCAGGAGGTCGTCGCGCGACGGGAACTGGTGCAGGATGCTGCCCCGCGAGACGCCGGACCGGCTCTGCACGCGGGAGATCGTGGCTGCGGCG
Organism: uncultured Aeromicrobium sp.; assembly: GCA_964428825.1. Taxonomy (GTDB): domain Bacteria; phylum Actinomycetota; class Actinomycetes; order Propionibacteriales; family Nocardioidaceae; genus Aeromicrobium. The sequence continues at coordinate 6,485 of CAYRZN010000129.1, read as the reverse complement.
TAGCCCTCCTCCGCGAGGCACGTGACGGCTGCCTCGAGGATGCGGGACCGGGTGTCCCAGGCGCGCTGCTGCACCGGCAGGGAAGCGGCGGGTGGCTGGCTCACGACGGCAGGCTACCGCAATCCTGAACAAACATGACTAGTACGCCTTGACTAATTGACTCGCGCGGTGTCACGGTGTGGTCCTCACCACATCGAGGAGTCCGCCATGAGCTCGTCCGTCGTCGTCGCAGGGGTCGGCATGGTCCCGTTCACCAAGCCGAGCGCGGGCTCGCGCTACGAGCAGATGGGCTCGAGCGCCGCCCGGGCGGCGCTCGACGACGCCGGCGTCGACTACGCCACGGTCCAGCAGGCCTACGTGGGATGGGTCTACGGCGACTCCACGTCGGGCCAGGCCGCGCTGTACGACGTGGGCCTCTCGGGGATCCCCATCGTCAACGTCAACAACAACTGCTCGACCGGCTCCTCGGCGCTCTTCCTGGCGCGTCAGGCGGTCGAGTCCGGTGCCGTCGAGTGCGCGCTGGCGCTGGGCTTCGAGCAGATGGCCAACGGGGCGCTGACGATGGGGTTCGCCGACCGCACCTCGCCCTTCGCCCGGTTCGACGACGCGATGGAGCCCCTGATCGATCGCACCGAGGCGCCCTTCGCGGCCCAGATGTTCGGCGGCGCCGGCCGGACCCACATGGACCTGTACGGCACGAGCGCCGAGACCTTCGCGCGGATCTCGGTCAAGGCCCGCCGTCACGCCGCGAACAACCCGTACGCCGTCTTCCGTGACCAGGTCACGGTCGAGCAGGTCATGGCCGCCCCGGCCATCTCGGACCCGCTGACCCGGCTGATGTGCTGCCCGCCGACCTGCGGGGCCGCGGCCGTCGTGGTCTGCACGCCGGGCTTCGCGTGGAAGCACGGCCTCGACGCCTCGGTCGCGATCCGCGCCCAGGCCATGACGACCGACGGCCCGAGCACGTTCGACTCCCACGACATGCGCCGCATCGTCGGCTACGACATGTCGGCCGCCGCTGCGCACCAGGTGTACGAGGCGGCAGGGATCGGTCCCGAGGAGCTCGCGGTCGTCGAGCTGCACGACTGCTTCAGCACCAACGAGCTGTTGTCGTACGAGGCGCTCGGCCTGACACCGGAGGGCACGGGCGAGAAGTTCGTGAGGGACGGGGACAACACGTACGGCGGCCGGGTCGTCACGAACCCCTCGGGCGGTTTGCTCTCGAAGGGGCATCCCCTCGGCGCGACCGGCCTCGCGCAGGCCACCGAGCTCGTGTGGCAGCTGCGCGGCACGGCCGGTCCGCGCCAGGTCGAGGGCGCACGTCTGGCGCTGGCCCACAACATCGGCCTCGGTGGTGCGGCCGTCGTCACGCTGTTCGAGAAGGCGGCCTGACGTGGCGCTCGACCACCGCGCGGCGCTCGGCGTCGTGATCCCCGACCTCGACGTCACGCTGGAGCGTGGCCGCCTGCGCAGCTTCGCCGCGGCCGTCGGCGACGAGGACCCCGTCCACCACGACGTCGAGGCCGCCCGGGCCGCCGGGCATCCCGACGTGCTCGCGATGCCGACCTTCCTGTTCTCGCTCGAGCTCGAGCACCCGGACCCGTTCGGGTACCTCGACCCACTCGGCGTCGACCTCCGGGGAGTCCTCCACGGGGAGCAGTCGTTCACGTTCCACGCCCCGCTGCACGCGGGCGAGACCGTCACGGTCCGCTCCCGCATCACCGAGGCGTACGCCAAGAACGCGCGGATGGACTTCATCGTCAAGCACACCGACTTCCTGCGCGGCGACGAGCTCGTGGGCGAGTCGGACTCGCTGATCGTGATCCGTCAGGTCGCCGCATGAGCGCCCTGACGGAAGCCGGCGCCGACCTGACCCCGGGCACCGAGCTGCCGCCGCTCGAGGTGGGGCCCATCAGCCGCACCACGCTGGCGTTGTTCGCCGGCGCCTCCGGCGACCACAACCCGATCCACGTCGACCTGGACGTCGCCCGGTCGGCCGGGCTCGACGACGTCTTCGCGCACGGCATGCTCTCGATGGCCTACCTCGGCCGGCTCCTGACCGGCTGGGTCCCGCAGCACCGCGTCCGCACCTTCGGCGTGCGCTTCGTCGCCATCACGCCCGTGCTGGCACGACCGACCTGCCACGGCACGGTCCGCGAGGTCGTGGGCGACCTCGTGACGCTCGATCTCGCCGTCCAGCTCGAGGACGGCACCACCACGTTGACCGGCTCCGCCGTCGTCGACCTCACCGAAGGGTCGCCATGACCAGCTTGCAGGGCAGGACCGCGATCGTCTCCGGATCGGGACGCGGCATCGGGCGCGAGATCGCCCTGACGCTGGCGGCGCGCGGCGCGGCCGTCGTCGTGAACGACCTGGACGCGGAGCCGGCGAAGGAGACGGTCGCCGCGATCGAGGCAGCGGGTGGTCGCGCCGTCGCCCACGTGGGCAGCGTCGTCGAGGACGGCTTCGCCGAGGGGTTCGTCGCTGCCGCGACCGATCACTTCGGCGGGCTCGACATCGTCGTCAACAACGCCGGCTACACGTGGGACAGCGTGATCCAGAAGATGAGCGACGAGCAGTTCGACGCGATCCTCGACGTCCACCTGAAGGCGCCGTTCCGGATCCTCCGTGCGGCGCAGCCCGTCATCTCCGCCGCCGTCAAGGCCGAGCGCGCTGCGGGCTCGCCACGGGTCACCCGGAAGGTCGTGAACATCTCGTCGATCGCCGGCACCGCCGGCAACACCGGTCAGGTCAACTACTCAGCCGCGAAGGCGGGCATCATCGGCGTCACGAAGACGCTCGCCAAGGAGTGGGGCCGCTACGACGTCACGGTCAACTGCGTCGCCTTCGGGCTGATCCGCACCCGCCTGACCGAGGCCCCGGCCGGTGGCGGCTCGACGATCGACGTCGGCGGACGCGAGCTCGCCGTCGGCGTCAATCCCGAGCTGCTCGCCCAGCTCGAGCGCGGCATCCCGCTCGGGCGAGCGGGTACCCCGGCCGAGGCGGCGGGGGCCGTGGCGATGTTCTGCTCTCCGGACTCCGACTACGTCAGCGGCCAGACGCTGGTCTGCGGGGGCGGGTTCGAGTGACGGTGCGCGTGACGACGGCGGGAGCCGTGACCACGGTGACGCTGGACCGTCCCGGCACGCTCAACGCGGTCACGGGCACGCTCGTGTCCGACCTGCGCGACGTGCTCGCCGCGGTGGGTGACGATCCCGGATGCCGCGCCGTGGTGCTGACCGGCGCGGGCCGCGGCTTCTGCTCCGGCATGGACCTCCGACTGGGGATCGGCGCCGACCGCGACGAGGCCACGCACACGATGCGTACCGCAGTCGCCGTGATCCGGCTGATGCGCGACATCCCGCAACCGGTCGTCGCGGCCGTCCACGGACCCGCGGTGGGAGCCGGATTCGCCCTGGCCTCGGCGTCCGACCTCCGGATCGCCGGACCCGAGGCCGCGTTCAGCGCACCTTTCGTCCGTCTGGGGATGAGCGCGGGCGACCTGGGCCTGTCGTGGTTCCTGCCGCGGCAGATCGGCGCGGCTCGCGCGAGCCAGCTGTTCCTGACCGCCGGTTCCCTCGACGCGGCGGAGGCGCTGGCCCTCGGCTACGTGGGCGAGGTGACGGCCGAACCCGTCGCGCGGGCCGTGGAGCTGGCCCACGTGATCGCCGAGCATCCGGTCCGCGGCGTGCGCGAGACCAAGCGACTCCTGAACCACAGCATCGCCGGCGAGGGATTCGAGGAGCACCTCGAGCGCGAGCTCCGGACCCAGGTCGACCTCGCGTTCGCAGGCGACCTCGACCAGGCCCGGGCGGACTTCGTCCACGGCCGCCGTAGTGCCACCACACCCCACTGATCGACCGGGAGGCCGACCACCATGCGACTCACGACTGCCCTGCACCGCGCCGTCCAGCAGGACCCCGACCGCGAGCTGACCATCTACCGCGACCGCGTCCGCACCGTGGCCGAGAGCGTCGACCAGGTCGCCCGGCTCGCGGCAGCCCTGGGCGACCTAGGTGCCACCCCGGGCGAGCGGTTCGCGATCCTGTCGCTCAACTCCGACCGCTACCACGAGGCGCTGCTCGCGGCCGCGTGGAGCGGTGCGGTCGTGGTGCCGCTCAACATCCGCTGGGCGCTGCCCGAGAACGCGTTCGCCCTGCGGGACGCCGGTGCGCGCGTGCTGCTGGTCGACGACGCGTTCGCCCCGATGGTGCCGCGGCTGCGCGAGGAGTGCGAGGCGCTGACCGCGGTGGTCCACATCGGCGACGGCCCGACACCGGAGGGCTGCGTGGGTCTGGAGGCCCTCCTGGCGACGCAGGAGCCGGCCGCGGACGCCGGGTTCGGCGGGCAGGACCTGTTCGGCATCTTCTACACCGGCGGCACGACCGGGGCGCCGAAGGGCGTCATGCTGAGCCACGACAACCTGATGGTCAACGGTCTGGCTGCGCTCACGACGCACCGTCTGATCGGGACGGGGCGCCTGCTGCACGCCGCGCCGATGTTCCACCTCGCGGACGTCGCCGCCTGGAACTTCGGCCAGCTGGTGGGGACGACCCACGTCATCGTGCCGATGTTCGAGCCGGTCTCGGTGTGCCGGGCGATCGAGCAGCACGAGGTCACCGACACGCTTCTCGTGCCCACCATGATCCAGATGCTCGCCGACCACCCCGAGACCGCGGACCACGACCTGAGCGGGGTCCGCCGCATCATGTACGG
>CAYRZN010000129.1:0-1669 GCA_964428825.1 uncultured Aeromicrobium sp. | reverse complement strand
CGCGGGTACGTGTTCATCGTCGACCGGGTCAAGGACATGATCGTGACCGGTGGCGAGAACGTCTACTCGGTCGAGGTGGAGAACGTCGTCGCGCAGCACCCGTCGGTCGCGTCGTGCGCCGTGATCGGCGTGCCCGACGACGCCTTCGGTGAGCGGGTCCACGCCGTCGTCGTGCTCCAGCCTGGGGCCTCGCTCACGGCCGAGGAGCTCACCGACTTCTGCCGCCCGCACATCGCCAACTACAAGCTGCCCCGCACGACCGAGGTCGTCGACGCGCTCCCGATGTCCGGCGCGGGCAAGATCCTCAAGCGCGAGCTGCGCAGCCAGCACTGGTCGGGCGACCGCGGCGTGCACTGACCCGCCCACCCCCGGGCGGCGAGCATGCGACGTGTCCGACCCTGGGGCGGTGAGTCTGTGACCTGTCGAGGCCCGGGACAGGTCACCAGGTCACCGCCCACCCGAGGGAGCGCCGAGTCGACACGAAACACGGCTGACTCACGACCTCACACGGTCTTGTTCCGGGTGGAACCAGTCGGCAACATCCGCGCCGTGGACTGGGTCCATGACCACGGCCCACGGTGCGCGACCCCACCTGGACTCCCACCGCCACATCGGACGGCTGCCGGAGTTCGCGTTCTACGGCGGGCCGCCGATCCAGGCCGACGTGACCGCCAAGGCGACGGTGGCCGAGTTCATCGCGACCCTCGACGACGAGGGTACCGAGCGGGCGCTGGTGCTGCCGAACTACGGCGTGCCGATCCCCGACGCGGCGTTCGACCTCAACCCGCTCGCGATCGAGGCGGCCCAGAAGGACGACCGCGTCAGCTGTGGTCTGTGGGTCTCGCCCAAGGCGTCTGACGCCGAGCGCAACGACGGTGCGCTTGCCCTCGCGACCGAGCACGGCGTCAAGGCGCTCAAGACGAGCTTCCTCCTGGGCGGCTCGCCCACCGACCCCGACTGCGCCGAGCAGATCGACCGGATCTTCACCACTGCGGCGCAGCACGACCTCGTGGTGCACGTGCACACCTCGCCGGGCGCCGCGAGCGACATCGACCAGATCGGTCACCTGGTCGAGCGGTACGGCGACGACACCAAGATCCACCTGGTCCACCTCGGCGGCGGCATGAGCGGCCACATGAAGCTCATCGGCGGCCGGCTCTTCGACTGGATCGAGGCCGGCAAGCAGGTCTACACCGACACGAGCTGGACGATCGGCTTCGCCCCGCTGTGGCTCGTCAGCGAGATCGAGAAGCGCGGCGTCGGCCACGACCGGATCCTCTTCGCGACCGACGCGCCCTGGGGCGACTTCGCGGGCGAGCACGCGCGCCTCGCGGCCGCCGCCGGCGACGGCGAGCTCGCCGACCACTTCTTCCACCGCAACTTCGAGGCGCTCTACGGCACCTGACCTCGACCACCATCCCTGGCCCGCAACGGCGCGACGCCAGTACCGCACGACCCTCACCCCATCGCCGCACACAGGAGAACCCCATGACCGACGTCGACGCCCAGCTCGCCGCCAACATCGAGGCCTCGCTCGCCGAGATCGCGCACCCGTCGCTGCCCAAGGGCACCAACCTCTACGGCTCGACGAAGCTGTTCCCCGACTACCAGGCCGAGGAGGGGCAGTCGTACTTCACGCTGATCCACGGCATCCCGCACGAGTCCTCGG
>CAYRZN010000128.1:0-7270 GCA_964428825.1 uncultured Aeromicrobium sp. | reverse complement strand
CTCGCGGGCCTCGCGTCGTACAACGCGTCGAAGGCCGGTGCGGAGTCGCTCGCGCAGGTGACCAACCAGGAGGTCGCGCACCAGGGCGTCCGTGTCGGCGTGGTGCACCCCGGCTGGATCGACACCGACATCGTGCGCGGCGCCGAGGACGACCTGCCGACCTTCCGCGCCATCCGCAAGAAGCTCCCCTACCCGGCGAACTCCACGACCGACCTCGACGACTGCGTCGCCGGCATCATGCGCGGGTTCGCCAAGCGCAAGACCCGCGTCTACATCCCGCGCGGGGTCATCGTGGCCAACTGGACCAAGTCACTCGTCAACTCCCCGCTCGGCGCGAAGATCGTGCTCCCGATCGCCAAGAAGCACGTGCCCGACCTCGAGTCCGAGGTGGCCGCGCTCGGTCGGTTCCAGCACGCCCACGTGCCGCTGACCGAGGCCAAGCCCGCCGACTGACCGCAAGACAGTCGCTCGTCGCCACCAACAAACTCTCTCGCGAGCGGCAATTCAGGGGGTCTGGACGCTGGCGGCGAGCGAGACCATGTGGCCGAGGCGGGCGAGCTCGGAGGTGAGGAACGCAGGACCGCCGTGGCGGCCGACCACGATCGTGACCGGGCGGCCGTCGCGCGGACGCCCGGGCGCGGCCGCGAGCACGGTCGAGTCCCAGGCGTCGACCTCGGGCAGCGTGGTCGACTCGGTCAGCTCGACCCAGTCCGCGGCCTGCGGCACGTCGCCGTTGTCGAGCCGTGGTGCGGCCGACGAGGCCCCCAGCACCTCGACACCGGCCGAGCCCGCGCGGATCGCGATCGCCCAGTCGACGCGGAACGTCGTGGGCATGACCTCGACGAGCTTCGCGAGCGCGTGCGCCGGGTTCTCGGTGAACTCCTCGACGGCCTCGAGGTCCATGCTGAGGTTGACCCCCGCGTTGTAGCGCGAGATCCAGTGCACGCGCACGCCCTCGAGCTCGTGGCACGCCGTGACCAGCGAGTCGGGCATGACCGTGGGCGGCAGCTCGAGCAGCACGTCGTCGAGCGCGACCCCGTCAGCCCGGTGCTCGACGATCTCGATCGCCTCGATGTCGGCTCCGGCGGAGCCGAGGGCCGTGGCCAACGCGCCCAGTGAACCCGGGACGTCGGGCAGCTCGACCCGCAGCAGGAATGCCATGTGCGCATTCTCACCCATCGCCGTTACGTGTGTGTGACGCCGGTAGCGTGAAGGGGTGACCCAGCTCCAGGCCGCCACCCGTTCCGTGTTCCGCGCCGTCGCCGTCGCCGAGGCCCTCAGCTGGGCCGGGCTCTTGGTGGCGATGTTCTTCAAGTGGGTCGTCGCCGAGGATCCCCACGCCGGCGCCGAGGGCGGTGTGCCGATCATGGGGCCGATCCATGGCGGCGTCTTCGTGCTCTTCGTCCTCACGAGCCTCGTGGCGTGGCGCGTGTTCAGCTGGCGCCTCGGCACCCTCGCCCTGGCCCTCGCGTCGGCGATCCCGCCGTTCGCCACGATCTGGTTCGAGCGTCGCGTCGACCGACAGGGCCTGCTCGGGGTCAGCGCAGCGGGTCGAACGCCCGCAGCAGCGGGTCCGTCCGGTCCTGCATGACCTGGTCGGCCACGAGCCGACCCGTCAACGGACCCAGGGTGATGCCCCACATCCCGTGACCGCCCGCGACGTGCACGCCTGGCGTGCGTGTGGCGCCCACGAGCGGCAGGCCGTCGGCCGTGCACGGCCGTGACCCGACCCACTCGTCGGTGCGCGCCTCCCAGTCGACGCCACGCAGCATGGGCCGAGCCGCATCGACGATCGCTGCGATCCGGCGCGGGTCGAGCGGGGCGTCGGGCCGGCGGAACTCCATCATCCCGGCCACCCGGAAGGCGTCCTCCGATCCGGCCTCACCGAGCGGCGTGCAGGCCACCCGTTGCGTCGGGAAGTAGATCGGACCCCGCGGCCGGCTCTCCGGGCGCACCGTGAACGAGTAGCCGCGGCCCGCCTGCACGAACGCGCGCACCCCGTGCGGCTTGACCAGCTCTGACAGCCAGGCTCCTGCCGCCACCACGACGGCGTCGGCCGTGAGGCGTCCGGTCGACGTGCGCACGGCGACGCCGGTGCCCTCTGCGCCCACCGCGTCGACGGAGCCCAGGACGATCTCGCCGCCTCGCTGCTGCACCGCCTCGGCCAGCGAGGTGACGTAGCGACCCGGATCGATGAACCGCTGCCCGTGGAGCCGGACCCCGCACGAGACCGCCTCGCCCAGGGCCGGCTCGAGGCCGTGCACCGCACCACCGTCGAGCAGCTCGAAGTCGGTGAGGCCGCCGAGCGCCGCGACGTTCTCGAACTCCTCCACCAGCACGGCGCGGTCCTTCTCCGTGCGGAAGGCCGCGAGGAACGGGTCGGCCGACTTGGTGGGCTCCCCCACGGCGAGCTCGTCGAACGCCGCGAGCGCCTGTCGGTTCGCCGCCGTGAAGACCTCCATGGCCGATCGCCACTTGGCGGGCGTGCAGTGCCGGGTGAACGAGACGAGCCACTTCAGCAGCCGGGGGTCGGCCGTCGGCGGCACGTACACGGGTGACGACGGCTTGAGCGCCGCGAGCGCGCCCGTGGCGAGGATCGCCGGGTCCGGGAGCGGCAGCGTCAGCGCCGGGGCGAGCCAGCCCGCATTGCCCCGCGACGAGCCCGCGAGCACCCCGGTGCGGTCCACGATCGTGACCTGCGCGCCACGCTCCTGGAGGAACCAGGCCGTGGCGAGTCCGACCATGCCCGCGCCGACCACCACCACGTGCTGTGGTCGATCCACCATCCGGACACCTCCCCTGCGGCGAGGCTACCCGCGCCGCGGCTCAGGGCCCGCTGGCACCGTCCTGGCCCGTCTTCGGTCGGGGTGCGGATGCCGGACCGCCCGTTAGGGTCGAGGGAGGACCACGAGGAGGAAACATGCCGCTGCGCAAGAAGAAGCACACCGTGCGCGACACCATCGAGCACACCTACGACGACCTCCGCGCGCAGGTCGCCAAGAACGCCCCGATCCTGCGTGACCAGGTCGTCGACCAGGTCACCACCAAGGCGCCGATCGTCCGGGACCAGGTCGTCACCAAGCTCGGCGAGGGTCGCGACGAGATCAAGACCCGTCTGCCGGAGCTGCACGCGTCGCTGTTCGAGCGCCTGCCCGACGACGTCACCAACCGTCTTCCCGAGGGCGCCAAGCCCAAGAAGAAGACGTCGAAGCTCAAGAAGGTCGCCATCATCGGCCTCATCGCCGCGGCAGGAGGCTTCGTGTTCTCGAAGCTCAAGGCCCAGAGCTCCGGCCCCACCTACACGCCGCCCGGTCAGGGTTCCGGCGTCGACCTGTCGAAGCCGGCTGACCTGGTCAACAAGGCCGCCGACAAGGCCAAGAACGTCGCCGACGACGCGACCGACAAGGCCAAGGACCTCGCGGACGACGCGAAGGGCGCGGCCAATGACGCCGCCGACAAGGCGAAGGATGCCGCCGACGACGTCAAGTGACTCGTTGACGCTGCACTGAGCACGACGAAGGGCCGCACCCACTGGGTGCGGCCCTTCGTCGTGCCCACGTGCGTCAGTCGATGACCTCGTAGTCCTCGTCGAGTCGCACCTCGTCGGTCTCCTCCGTCGCGTCACCGTCCGCGGCGATGCCCACGACGTACTCGCCGTCCTCGACGGCCAATCGCACGATCCTGCCCGGAGTCTCGGCCACGGCGGCCTCGGCGATCTGGAACGCCGCATCGATCGTGAGCAACAGGAACTCGGGCTCGTCCAGCTGCGTCTGGCCCGCGGGCGTGGCGACGCCGCCGACGATGGCGAAGTCGTAGCGGACGTCGCCGTACTCGATCGAGACCTCGTACTCCTCGGGACCCACCTCCGCGACCGAGACGGGCGTCCCGACCTGAAGCTCCAGCGCCGGCCCGGTGGCCAGCAGCAGCGCCTCGGCATCGGCCATGGGGTCCACGTCGACTGGCTCCGGCTCGTCGCCTTGATCGCGGTCCGGCTCGTCGGTCTCCTCCGGGTCCGGCGTGGCCGATCGCTGCGGCGACGGGGACTCGTCGTCGCCCGACGTGAGCACCACGGCAACCCCCGTGCCGATACCGGCCGCCAGCAGGACGCCGGTCGCGACCAGGATCGCCACCAACCCGCCGCGAGTGCCCAGGGGGCCCGGCCGACCGGGCCCAGCGGAATTGGGCACAGGGGAATGGGGCACAGGGGAATGGGGCACAGGGGAGCCAGGTCCAGCGGGATCCGGTTCGGAGGGCGGAGGCGGCGGTGACGCAGAGCTCATGGATCCACCGTGGGCGCTTCCGACCAACCTCGCAACGGGGAGGCCTCCCCGGACAGCACGCAGGGCCGCACCCGGTGGGTGCGGCCCTGCGTCGAGGCCCTGCGTCGAGGCCGTGCTCGATCCGGCTCAGCGTCGTGGCGCTGGGTCAGTCGTCGTCGCCGTCGTCGTCGGTGTCGGTGCCGACGACCTGGAACGACTGGTCCAGGTCGAGCTCGACGGTCGAGCCGGAGGACGTGCGGACCTCGACCGAGTAGCGGTTGTCGTCGGACTCGATCTGCACCACGCGTCCGGCCGTGTTCGCCGTGGCGGCCTGGACCAGCGAGGTGACCGAGTCGGCCGTCAGCGAGAGGTCGTCGCCGTCGCCGTCATCCTCCTCGGTGACGCGGGCTCCCGAGCCGTCCACGACGACCTCGTACTCGCGGCCGCCGCCCTGGACGTCGACCCGCCACGTGCCGGGCGAGCGCTCCTCGATCGCGACGACCTCACCCTGCGCGACCGTGAGCGCCTGGGTCGCGGCGTCGAGCATGCCCTCGAGGTCGGTCTCGTCGTTGGCCGCGGTCGCGCCACCGTCGCTCGGACCGTCGAAGCCGTTCGACCCGTCCGAGTCGTTCTGGCTCGACGAGTTGTTGAAGCCGGTCACGTCGTCGTCACCGTCGTCGTCGGACAGGGCCAGCGCGAAGGCCGCGCCGACGCCGGCCGACAGGATCACGGCGGCGGCGACGCCGGCCACGAGGAGGCCCGTGCGGCGGCGGGGGACCGGAGCCGCGGTGGTCTCCGGGGCCGGAGCCGGCGTCAGCTGGGCGTTGTCGTCGTGGTCGGAGGGAGGCGTGGGGGGCGTGTTCTCGTTGCTCATGCGTCCACTCTGACCCACGGACGCTGAAGCCAACCTGAAGCGACCTGAAGTCCTCTTCAGGAGGGGTCGACCCACGCGGGCAGGCGCACGGTGAAGCGCGCGCCTCCACCGGGTGCCTCGTCGACCACGACCGTGCCGCCGGCCTCGCCGACGACGGCCGCGACGATCGCCAGACCGAGTCCCGAGCCACCCTCGTCGCGCGCGCGACCGTCGTCGAGCCGCACGAACCGGTCGAAGATGCGCTCGCGCTGCTCGACCGGGACCCCCGGCCCATCGTCGGCCACCACGAGGTACGCGCCACCCTCGTCGGTCCCCGTCGCGACCCGGACGCGGGAGCTCGTGTGCCGCATGGCGTTGGCCAGGAGGTTGCGCACGACCATCGCCAGACGGCGCTCCTGGCCCGCGACCTTCGTGGCCCGGACCGAGGCGGAGTCGATCGTGACGCCGGCCGACCGGAAGGCGGCCAGCTCGGTGAGCACGAGGTCGTCGAGATCGATCTCGTCGCGTTGCCGGTCGCCCGCCTCGGCGACCGTCGCCAGCACGAGCAGGTCGTCGACGAGCGTCTGCAGCCGGCGGCTCGCGGTGTCGACGACCTCGGCGAGCTCGCCCGGCGCCAGGTCCTCGGGGTGCGTCGCGGCCAGCTCGGCGTACTGGCGCAGCGTCGCGAGCGGCGAGCGCAGCTCGTGGGACGCGTCGGCGACGAAGCGGCGCTGTGCCTCCGACCCCGTCTGGAGCCGGTCGAGCAACGCGTTCATCGTGCTGGCGAGGTCGGCGATCTCGTCGCGCGTGGGCGGCACCTCGATGCGCCGGTGCAGGTCCGACGCCCCGATCGCCTCGACCTCGCGGCGGATGTCGCCCACGGGACGCAGCGCGCGCGAGGTGGAGAGCCACGCCAGGACCGCGACCAGGACGAGCAGCGTCGGAGCCACCGCGACCAGCACGGTCCGTGCGGTCTCCCGCGCCTCGGTGTCGTCGTCGTAGGCACGCGCGACCCGCACGTGGAGATCGGTGTCCGGCACCAAGCGGTCGACGACGTAGTACCGGGTGCCGTCGACCGTCGCCGGCCCGGAGACGTCGGGCACTGTCAGGTTCGCCGCGCCGCTGCCGGCCGCCGCGACGCGGTTCGAGGCGTCGACGACCTGCACGAGCGCCTCCCCGTCGTACTCGGTCACGACCGCGACCCCGTCGACCGCGACCCGGTCGACGAGGACCTCGGCCGTCGTCTCGGCCAGCTCGCGGGTCTGGCCGTCGGCGCTCCAGCGGAGCACCCACGAGAAGCCCACGATCACGACGCCGAGCACGACCGCGATCGCGAGGGCCGAGGCGATCGCGGACCGCGCACGGACCGAGAGACCGCGGAAGAGCCCGGTGCCCCGGCGACGCGTCATCGTGTGGACCTAGGCCTTGACGTTCCAGAGGTAGCCCGCACCGCGCACGGTCTGCAGGCTCGCCCGGCCGAAGGGACGGTCGAGCTTGCGACGCACGTGGCCCACGTAGACCTCGACGATGTTGGGGTCACCGTCGAAGGCCTCGTCCCACACCCCGGCCAGCACGTCGAGCTTCGAGACCACCTGGCCCGGACGGCGCAGCAGGAACTCGGCGACCGCGAACTCGCGCGTGGTCAGCGCGACGGGCTGACCCGCACGGCTGATCGTGCGTCCGGCCGGGTCGAGCACGACGTCACCGACCTCCAGCACGCTGGGTCGCTCGGGAGCCCCGCGGCGGGCGAGCGCGCGCAGGCGCGCGACGAGGACCGTGAAGGAGAACGGCTTGGTCAGGTAGTCGTCGGCACCGCCGTCGAGGGCCTGCACCTGGTCGGCGTCGGTGTCGCGGGCGGTGAGCATCAGGACCGGGGTCCAGTTGCCCTGCTCGCGCAGCTGCTTCACGACGGTCCAGCCCGAGTGACCCGGCATCATGACGTCGAGCACGATGACGTCGTAGGGGTGCTCCGTGGCGTACCAGAGGCCGTCGATGCCGTCGTGCGCGACGTCGACGGCGCAGCCCTCGGCCTCGAGGCCGCGGCGGATGCCCTCGGCCAGCTGGACCTCGTCGTCGACCACCAGTACGCGCACCGGTTCAGTATGGCGGGCGAAGCCCCGCCCCTTGAGGTGCGACGAGGAACGAGGAGCCTCGAAAG
>CAYRZN010000127.1:0-7291 GCA_964428825.1 uncultured Aeromicrobium sp. | reverse complement strand
TCTAGACCCCCGAGGTCCCGCGCAGCACGACGCGGGCCTCGGGGGTCAGCAGGCCCCCCGCCTCGCCCCGGACGGCAGATCCCAGGAACCCGCGACTCCGCGCCTGCGCGACCCGATTGGTCCAGGTGCCCGGGGTCCCGCCGTGCATCGCGGCGAGCGTCTTGGCCGGCGACCGGTCGCCCCTGGCCACCAGCCGCGCGTACTCCTCGGCGACGGCCGCGAGTACCGGGTCCCCCGTGCCGAGCCGGGTCCCGAGCACCGCGACCAGGCGCGCGAGAAGGCCTGAGCCCGTCGGATCGACGGCGAACCGTCGCGTGGCGAGGCGTCGGGCCTCGGCGAGCAGGGTGCCGAGCGGCAGTCCGCGCACGTCGTCGGAGGTCAGGCCCTGCTCGGCCCCGAGGTGGGTGACGGTGACCTCGTCGACGTCCCAGTGCCGGCGCCGGCCGCCTCCGCGCAGGACGACCACGATCCGGATCTCGTCGCCGATCCGGAACGCGACGGAGCACCGGTCGGCGTCGCCGGCGATCTCGGCGGGACCAACCGAGCTGGGCGGGGCGGGCAGCTGGTCCACGGTCACCTCGATGGTAGTTCCATGAAGGTACCACCGGAGGGGTCGAGCGTCACCCACGCCTGGCGCGGCGGCGAAGACGACACGAAGCCGCCCGGAGCGAGCTCCGGACGGCGTCAGGCCATGAGGGACCGGGACGTGAGGATCCCGGGGACGGTGTGGTCTAGTGGTGGTCGACCGTGCTCGCCGAGACGTGGATCTCGTTGCCCGGCGCCGGCGGCACGTAGTTCTTGCGCGACATGAGGGCCGTCAGGACCCAGATGACGGCGATCAGGGCGACCGGGATGCCGGCCAGCAGGACCGTGTAACCGAGCCAGTCGAGGCCTTCCTCGTACTCCCAGGTGTCGGGAGCATCGGCCATGGCGGCGGCCGGGGCGATCACGATCATCGTGAGCACGGTCGTGGCGAGGGCGAGCAGGCGCGCGGGGGTCGACATGGCCCTATCCTACCGGCCCGTACGCTGGACGACATGCCGGACCTCGACCTGTCGTTGCCCGACGGAAAGCTCTACGAGTACCTCGTCGAACGCCCCGCGGGCGTCCTCGTCATCATCGCGATCGCCCTCGTGATCCGCTGGCTCGTCAAGAGACTCATTCGCCGGGTCGTGCGGCGCGCCAGTGGAGGGGCCGTGCCCGGGGTGCTGGCCAAGTCCAAGGCCGGTGGGATGCTCGCCGACCTGAGGCCCGGCGCCTCCGAGCGTCGCCGTCAGCGCGCCGAGGCGATGGGCGACCTGCTGGGTTCGATCGCCACCATCGTCATCATCGGGATCTCGTTCGTCATGGTCCTCGACCAGATCGGCGTGAACATCGCCCCGCTCCTGACCGGCGCCGGCATCCTCGGCGTCGCGCTCGGATTCGGTGCCCAGACGCTCGTGAAGGACTTCCTTGCCGGCATCTTCATGATCATGGAGGACCAGTACGGCGTCGGTGACGTCATCGACATGGGTGAGGCCAGCGGCACGGTCGAGGCGGTCGGTCTGCGTGTCACGCGGCTGCGGGACATCAACGGCACGGTCTGGTACGCCCGCAACGGCGAGGTGGTCCGCGTGGGGAACCAGTCGCAGAACTGGGCCCGGACGGTGCTCGACGTCACGGTCGGCTATGAGGCCGACCTGGCCCAGGTGCAGCGGATCCTGGCCGACGTCGCGCACACGCTCTACGAGGAGCCCCAGCTCAAGACGATCATCATCGAGGAGCCCGAGGTCTGGGGCGTCGAGCGTTTCGACAAGGACGGCGCCGTCGTCCGGGTCGTGCTCAAGACGGCGCCGGCCGAGCAGTGGACCGTGGCCCGCACGATGCGCCAGCGCATCAAGGCGAGCTTCGACGAGGCCGGCATCCGCATCCCCACCTCGTTCCAGACCACGGTCCAGGAGCAGCAGTGACCGGCCAGGGGCCCGAGGCCAGCTTCTACGACGAGATCGGTGGGCATGCCACGATCGCCACGATCGTGCACGTCTTCTACCAGGGTGTGGCCGGCGATCCGGTGCTGCGCCCGATGTACCCCGAGGCCGACCTCGGACCTGCCGAAGAGCGGTTCACCCAGTTTCTCGAGCAGTACTGGGGCGGGCCCACGACCTACAGCGAGCAGCGCGGACACCCCCGCCTGCGCATGCGGCACGGGCCGTTCGAGGTCACCGACGAGGCCCGCGAGCACTGGCTCACGCACTTCCGCGCCGGGCTCGACGCCGCGCACCTGACGCCGGAGCAGGACGCCCGCTTCTGGACCTACGTCCAGCACGCCGCCCAGTTCATGGTCAACACCCCGGGCTGACCGGCGCACGACCCCGAACGGTCAGGCGGTGCCGAGGCCCTCGAGGTAGGTCCGCTCGGCGTCCGTCAGGGACCGCGCCTTCTGCGACTCGATGTCGAACGCCACGAGCACCGCGGAGTTGCGGGCGAGGACCGTCTCCCTGTCACGCCACTCGCAGACGAGCGTGACCGACTTGCTGCCGAACTTCGCGACGGCGACCACCATCTCCCAGGGTTCACGACGCCAGGCCACCGGCAGCCCGTACTCGACCTCGAGGTGCGCCACGACGACGTGTCCGAGCTGTCGCTCCTTGCCGCCCTGGGACATCCAGATGATCCGCGACTCCTGGAAGTACTCGAACACCCGCACCGGGTCGACGACGCCCGACGGACCGACGTCGCCGCGGCGACCGCGGAACGGGGCGTCCGAGCCGTCGACCTGCGGCGCGCCGAGGTCGCTCACGACGCCGAGCCGGGTCGCGATCGAGGCGAACACGACGCGTTCGCCGTCGATCTCCTGGGTGACCTCCTGGGTCAGCACGTCGCCCTCGAGCTCCTGCTCGACCACGACGGTTCGCCTCGACAGGAGCATCGGGCGCACGAAGTCGATCGCGATCGAGACCGGCTCGAGCCCGCCGTCCAGGGTGCCGTCCTCGACGAGTGCCGCACGCGCCTCGGCCGCGTAGGACAGGTACACGACGTTGTTGACGTGGTTGAGCTGGTCGAGGTCGGACCAGCGCATCGGCAGGCGGTAGGGCTTCACCGGGCGATCATGTCAGCGGCGCGGGGCCGCCTCAGGCTCCGGGGGTGCCGTCGATCTCGATCACGACGTCACCCTCCTGGACGATCTGGCCCTCCTCGACGCACACCCGCACGACGTGCCCGCCCGAGGGAGCGAGGACGGGGATCTCCATCTTCATGGTCTCGAGGACCGCGAGCTCGTCACCGACGGCGACGGGATCGCCCTCGCGGACGACGATCTTCCAGACGTTCGCGACGATGTCGGCACGCGCCGCCGTCGTCACGCGGGATCCGCACACAGCATGCGCAGGGCGTCCGCGAGACGGCCACGGGTCTCCTCCGGGACGATGACGTCGTCGACGATGCCCGACTCCGCCGCGATGTACGGGCGGGCGACCTCCTCGCGGTACTGCGCCGCGAGCTCGTCGCGCAGCGCCAAGGGGTCGTCGGCGGCAGCGAGCGCCCGCCGGTGCAGGAGCGTCACGGCCCCGCCGGGGCCCATCACGGCGATCTCCGCGTTGGACCACGCCCACTGGAAGTCCGCGCCGAGCGACTTGGCGCCCATCGCGATGTAGGCGCCGCCGTACGCCTTGCGGACCACGACGGTCAGCACGGGCGCGGACGACTCGATGTACGCCTTCAGGAGCTTCGCGCCGTGGGTGATCACCCCACGCCCCTCCTCGACCGTGCCGGGCAGGAAGCCCGGCACGTCGACGAAGGTCAGGACCGGGAGTCCGAAGCGGCTGCAGAACTCGACGAAGCGCGCGGCCTTGACGGACGCCTTCGCGTCGAGGATGCCGCCGCGCGCGCCGGGCTGGTTGGCGATGATGCCGACCGGGCGGCCGTCGAGGCGCCCGAGGACCGTCAGGACGCTCGGCGCGTGGGCGGGCATGAGCTCGAACCGATCCCCGGCGTCGAGGACGCCGTCGAGGACCCGGTTCATGTCGAAGACCACGCTGGCCTTCTCGGGCACGACGAACGGCAGGGCACGGACGGCGGCCTCGTCTGGCTCGGACGGCGGGACGAAGGGCATCGGCGCGCCGGCGTGCGACGGCAGGAACGACAGCAGGCGTCGCGTCTGCGCGAGCGCTGCCGCCTCGTCCTCGACTTCGAGGTGGGCGACCCCGGAGGTCACGGTGTGGAGCTGCGACCCACCGATCTCGTCGGCTGTGGCGTCCTCGCCCGTGGCGGCCTTCACGATGTCGGGACCGGTCAGGAACATGTGGCCGTGGCCCTTGACCATGATCGTCCAGTCGGTCAGCGCCGGCGAGTACGCCGCAGCGCCCGCGCACGGGCCGAGGATCACCGAGATCTGCGGCACCCGGCGCTGGGCCAGGACGTTGAGCGTGAAGATCCCCCCGCACCCGTGGAGGGCGAAGACGCCGTCCGGCACCCGGGCGCCGCCGGAGTCGTTCAGGTAGACGATCGGGAAGCCTCGGTCGATCGCCAGCTGCTGGGCCTTCTGGACGGCGTCGGCGAACACGGCGCCGATCGCACCGGAGGCCACTGCGGCGTCATGGGCGATCACGACGACGTGACGGCCGTCGACGCGCCCCCAGCCCGTCAGGACGCCGGTGCCCTTGCCGTCGGCCGTGCGCAACGGACCGATCTCGACGAAGGAACCGGCGTCCACGAGCAGCTCGACCCGGTCACGGGCGGTGTGCTGGCGGGCACCGCGTGGTTCGACGCGGGCCATCCGGTCGCGGCGGCGCTGCGTGAGCGCCGAACGGTGGGTGGTCGCATCGAGTGCGGCGAGATCGAGCTGGGTCACCATGCCTCCAAAACATGAGGGTTTCCTCAAGTAAACCACAACATGAGGTGTTCCTCATGTTTCTGGAGCCTGCTTCTTGCCATCGTGGCGAGGGTCACGCCACCCCTCCCCAGCGCCGCCGCGATGCGCTACGGTGCAAGGGCCCGACTAAGCAAGCGCTTACCGGGCAGCCTGACCCCTGTCTTCCCGCAACTCCCAGGAGAACTCGTGACCGAGACCCGTACCGCGATCGTGACCGGCGCCGCCCAGGGCATCGGGGCCGCCACGGCCCAGCGCCTCGCCGCCGATGGCCTGCAGGTGGCCGTCCTCGACCTGGACGCCGACCGGGCCCAGCCCGTCGTCGACGCCATCACCGCCGCGGGCGGCACGGCCCTCGCGGTCGGGGCCGACGTGTCCGATCCGGCCAGCGTGGACGCCGCCGTCGCGAAGATCGCCGAGGAGCTCGGCGCGCCGACGGTCGTCGTCAACAACGCCGGCATCATCCGCGACAACCTGCTGTTCAAGATGACCGTCGAGGACTGGGACTCCGTCATGGCCGTCCACCTGCGTGGCGCCTTCAACACGGTCAAGGCCGCCCAGAAGTACATGACCGAGGCCAAGTTCGGCCGCATCGTCAACCTGTCCTCCACCTCGGCCCAGGGCAACCGCGGCCAGGCCAACTACTCCGCCGCCAAGGCCGGCCTGCAGGGTTACACCAAGACCCTCGCGATCGAGCTCGGCAAGTACGGCGTCACGGCCAACGCCGTCGCCCCGGGCTTCATCCAGACCGACATGACCGCGGCCACGGCCGAGCGCATCGGCGTGCCGTTCGACGACTTCATCAAGTTCAGCGCCGAGCAGATCCCCGTGCAGCGCGTGGGCCAGCCCGACGACATCGCCCACACCGCCTCGTTCCTCGTGAGCGAGGGTGCCGGGTTCGTCTCGGGCCAGGTCATCTACGTCGCCGGCGGACCGAAGGACTGATCGCACGTGACCGGACCCGAGGGGCTCGACCTCGACGCGCTCCGACGCTGGCTCGACGACCAGGCCCCCGGCCTGCTCGCCGGACCGCTCGAGGCGACGCTCATCACCGGCGGCAAGTCGAACCTGACGTACGCCGTCACCGACGGTGAGCGCGACGTCGTCGTGCGTCGCCCGCCCCTCGGGCACGTGCTCGCCACGGCCCACGACATGACGCGGGAGCACCGGGTCATCGACGCGCTGGCGGGCACCGCCGTGCCGGTCCCCGCGACCTACGGCCTCTGCCAGGACGACGCGGTGATCGGCGCGCCGTTCTACGTGATGGAGCGGGTCGTCGGCACACCCTTCGCCCGCGCCGCCCAGCTGGTCGAGATCGGCGAGGAGCGCACCCGCACCATCACCGGGCGGATGGTCGACGTGCTCGCCGACCTGCACGCCGTCTCCCCCGACGACGTCGGACTCGGCGACTTCGGTCGCCCCGACGGCTACCTGGAGCGGCAGGTCCGTCGCTGGAAGAAGCAGCTCGACGCCTCTCGCAGTCGCGACCTGCCCGGCATGGACGACCTCATCGCCCGGCTCGACTCGTCGATCCCGCAGACCAGCGAGGGCACGATCGTGCACGGCGACTACCGCCTCGACAACGTGCTCGTCGACACCCGCCCCGAGGGTGGCGACCGTCTGACGGCCGTCCTCGACTGGGAGATGAGCACGCTGGGCGACCCGCTCACCGACGTCGCGATCCTGCTGGCCTACCAGCAGCTCGCCGAGAGCGCGGCCGACGGCCCGGGTGCCGCCATGGTCACCGACGCCGCGAAGGCTCCGGGCTACCTCCCGCGCGAGGAGGTGCTGCGCCGGTACGCCGAACGGTCCGGACGCGACGTCTCCGACATCGACTTCCACCTGGCGCTCGCGTTCTTCAAGCTGGCCGTGATCCTCGAGGGGATCCACTACCGGCACGCGCACGGACAGACGCTCGGCGCAGGCTTCGACGGCATCGGCGACCTGATCGAGCCGCTCATCCAGGCCGGCCTGCGCGCCTGACGGCGTCGACGAGCACCAGCCGGTCGGTCGGGCTCCGTGAGGTGACTCATCAGTAGGTCGAGCGCCGAAGTGGCCTGCCACGCGGCGCCCGTCCCCTAGGGTGGGCCGCGTGACCGCGGAGATCCTCGAACCCCGACGTCGCCCGACGCAGGACCGCAGCCGGGCGAAGTTCGAGCTGCTGCTGCGCACGTCGCGCGACCTCCTGCTCGACGTCGGCTTCGAGTCGTTCACCTGCGAGGAGGTCTCGCAGCGGGCCGGGCTCCCCACCGGGACCCTCTACCAGTACTTCGCGAACAAGTACGTGATCGTGTGCGAGCTCGACCGGCAGGACGCCGTGGCCGTGCACGAGGAGCTGACCAGCTTCTCGGAGATGATCCCGTCGCTGGACTGGCTGCGCTTCCTCGACCGGATGATCGACCACATGGCGCGGCTGTGGGCCGACGACCCGTCGCGGCGGGCCGT
>CAYRZN010000126.1:5753-7368 GCA_964428825.1 uncultured Aeromicrobium sp. | reverse complement strand
TCGTTCGACCACAGCGCGCCCCCGGCCGCTGACTCCTGGCCACGCGTCGTCGACGCCCTCGACGCGGTCCTGCGTTCCTGGCCGATCGGCCGCTGAGCCCGTTCGCGTGCAGAATGACCCGGTGAGGATCCTGCGCAGTGCTGTCGCCCTGACGCTGCTCGGCGTCCTGGTAGTCGCCGCACCGGCGCAGGCACGGCTCACGACGCTGTGCACGGGGTATGCCGGGTGCACGCAGGCCGGCTACACCGACCACGGCTACGGCGCCGTGTCGTCCACGATGTACTGGCAGCAGTACGGCGGCCACAACTGCACCAACTACGTGGCCTACCGGATGATCACGACCAACAAGATGTCGCCCACGAAGCCGTGGTCCGGCCGCGGCAACGCCTACACGTGGGGCCACTACAACGCCGCCATCACCGACGGCGTCCCGGCGGTCGGCGCGGTGGCCTGGTGGGACAGCAACGCCGGGCTGGGTGGCGCGTCCGGGCACGTGTCCTACGTCGAGAAGGTCGTCTCGGCGAACGAGATCTGGGTCTCCGACGACAGCGCGAGCGGCGACTTCCACTGGCGCAAGATCACGCGGGACGGCAGCGGATGGCCGTCGGGCTTCATCCACTTCAAGGACATGGACACCCCGGTGCCGGGCCCGGGCGGCTTCGTCGACGTCGCCGAGAACCACACGTTCGCGGCGGACATCGCGTGGCTCGCCACGACGGGTATCACGACGGGTTACACGAGACCCGACCGCTACGTCGAGTTCCGTCCGCAGCAGCCGGTGCTGCGCGAGCAGATGGCGGCCTTCCTCTACCGGCTCATGGGCAAGCCCCCGGTCCCGGACCCGCCGGCCGTCTCGCCCTTCACCGACGTCGCGACGACCCACGCGTTCTACACCGAGATCGTGTGGCTCTCCCGCTCGGGCGTCACGACGGGCTACAGCAACGAGGACGGCACGCAGAGCTTCCGCCCGGACCAGCCCGTCCTGCGCGAGCAGATGGCGGCTTTCCTGCAGCGCCTCACCGGCGCCCCTGCTCCCATCGCTCCGCCGTCGCCGACCTTCGCCGACGTCGGACTCGACCACGTCTTCGCCGGGCACATCGCGTGGTTGGCCTCCACCGGCATCACGACCGGCTACGCCGCACCCGAAGGTCCACCGGCGTTCCGCCCGGACCAGCCGGTCCTGCGCGAGCAGATGGCGGCCTTCCTCTACCGCTACACCCAGCGCCCCTGACCGTTCGGTGCTCCCCCTCGGGCGGTGAGATAGGGACCCGTCCCGACCGGGGGCGGTGAGCCAGTGTCCTGTCGAGGCGGCACACAGGTCACTGACTCACCGCCCAGGCGGCACACAGGTCACCAGGTCACCGCTCCCGGGGAGGGGCGGTGGGGGTCAGTGGCGGGTCTTGGGGTGCTTGAGCGACCAGAGCTCGAGGTGCTCGTAGCCCTTGACGGAGGCGCGGGGGGCGCGGCGCACCCGGAAGCGGTCGTCGTGCTGCACGAGCGACGCGAGCTCGGCGTCGAGGAGGGCGCGGCCGGGACGCGCGACGGACGTCAGCCGCGACGCGATGTTGACGACGGGTCCGAAGACGTCGCCGAGTCGCGAGAGCACCGTGCCGTA
>CAYRZN010000126.1:0-5653 GCA_964428825.1 uncultured Aeromicrobium sp. | reverse complement strand
ACGATGTCGACGAAGCCGACCGCCAGCGGCGCCGAGGACGTGTCGGTCGAGCCTTGCAGCAGCAGGCGTCCCGCCGCGTCGACGAGGTGGCGCCGCCAGATGTACGACTGCAGGCGCTCGACGACCGGGATGACCTCGGTCAGCACCTCGAGCGGCAGCTCGGCGTCGTCGCCGCGCGTGATGGCGCCCAGCAGCAGCCGGGTCTGCCAGTCGGCCATGCGCGAGAACGTGGAGCCCATCGTGCGCACGAGCGCCGGCAGCATCGACGGCTCGAGCAGCTGCAGGTCGACGAGCTCGTCGACGTCGCGCAGGGCGTCGACGTCGGCGCGGGTGAACATCGCGTGGTCGTCACCGGCCTCGGCGAACCCGAGCGCGCGCCACAGTGCTTGAGCGGCGTCGAGGTCGACACCGGCCCGCTCGGCGACCTCGTGCCGGGTCAGGCCCGGCCCGTCGTCGCCGAGCAGGTAGGAACCGGCGACCTCGAGCAGGATGCCGGGGTCGAAGGCGTGCGCCTCCGACGGATCAGGTGCGTCGGGCCGTTCAGTCACTCGCGAGGCGCTCGGCAGCGGCCTGCTTGAGGGCCTCGCCGAAGCTGGAGTTGTCGGCGCTGAGGTCGGCGATCGCCTCGTCGGTGAAGTGCAGGGCCTTGAGCGGCGTGAGCGCGAAGACCGACGCGCTGCGCAGCTTCTTGTTGACCAGCGCGATCTCGCCGATGACCGAGCCCGGACCGAGTTCGGCGAGGTCGGCGTTGTCCTTGCGGATCACGACCTCGCCCTCGAGGATGATGTAGGCCTTGTCGGCCGGGGTGTTCTCCCACATGAGCGACCACCGCGCGGGCACGTTGACGACCGTGCCGTGCTTGGCGAGCGCACGCACCGTGGTCTCGTCGAAGTCGGTGACCGACTTCAGCGCCTCGACGATCTGAGGGTCGAGCTTCGCCATGGATGTTCCTCTCGTTGCCGGCCGCGAGGACCGGACGCTTCCCCTCCCCGCCGTGATCTTGTCATCGGTGGGGGGCAGTGGCAAGCGACCATCCGGGCGCTGTCACCGGGGTTTACTGGTAGGTGACCAGATCGGGTCGCGGCGCGACTCCCCACGTCTGCTCGGGCGTGAGCATCGGCAGGTCCTCGTCGAAGAAGTTCTTCCATCCCCACGATAGGCCGGGGTCGGCTCCTTGCCGCAGCAGGTTCCACGTCCCGACCTTGCCGCCCGGCGTGCCCTGGCCGTCGACGTGCACGACGACCTGGAGCTCCGGACGGTCGGTGCGCACGAGCTCGCGGTTCGTGATCATCGACGCCGCGAACTGGTGCAGGACGAACATCTTCTGCGGGAGGTCGTGCTCGCGCGTGAGCTCGGCGAGCCACGCCGCGACGGCGTCGGCCTCGGCGCCCGTGACCGACCCGATCTGGCGCAGGTGCACCTGGTCCGGCGTCAGGCGCCACTCCGGGTCCAGCGCCAGACCGACGTGCGGCTCGAGCAGCAGATCGGTGTACCGCTTCGCCTGGGTCAGGAAGTCGGTACGGCCCGGCTGGAGGTCGAGGATCACGAACATCCCGGCCTCACCCGCGGCGTCGACCCAGGGGCGGAGGGTCTCGACGGGCACCTCGCGGGAGTAGTCGCCGTCGGCGCCGATCTCGGCGTCGGCGATCGTCGCGATGATCTCGAACGCGCCCACCACGGGACGGTCGCTGATCGGGGCGTACTGGTCGACGACCTGCTGCGTGCGCGCGACGGCCGCCGCGGGGTCCTGCTCGCCGAGGACTCCGAGCGCCGGGAGGTCGGGCGACCCGTAGAGCGCGACGACGTGACGGCTGGGGAAGATCGTGTGGCCGCCGCCGGGCAGCTCGTCGCCGCTGCGGGCGACCTCGACGGTGTAGGCGGGGTCCGGCCAGCCCGGTCCGAGCACGACCGTGGGTCGGTCGCCGAGGGCTCGCAGCTGCTCGACGACGGCGGGGTCGACGCGCGGGTCGCCGCTCGGCACAGCCACGACCTCAGCGCCGCCGGCGGTCGCGAGGGCCAGGACGTCGGCGGCGGGGTCGCGCGTGAGGACGACCAGACCATCACCGGGTGCCGCGGGCGTCGAGCCCGCCAGCAGGTCCTCGAGCTCTCGGTCGACGTCGGCCGTCGTCGCAGCCGTCACCACCTCGAGGTCGAGGTCCTGAGCGGGGCCCGGGTCACCGAGGACCACGGCGGACGCGGTGCCGAGGCGCTCGAGCTCGTCGGCCAGGCCGGGCGTGGTGGTCTCGAGGAGGGGCACGCCGTTCTGACCGGCGACCTCGGCGACCTCGGTGGCGCCGTCGGCCGAGGTCAGCACGACGACGTCGGCCCGGGCGTAGAGCAGTCGGCTCATCGAGAGGGCCCGCGCACCCGCGGACTCGTCGGCCACGATCGTGAGGTCCTCGTCGGGCTCCTGCACCTGGACCGCGGCGGCCGTCTGGTCGGGCGAGTCCGAGCCCGTGCAGGCCTGGGTCGCGACGAGCAGGACCACGGCGCCCAGCCCAGCACACACCTGTCGCGCGCGCGTCCCCGTTACGCTCATCGACGTGACGCTACTCGATCTCGCCGCGGCCGACGTGACCGGAACGACGGAGGTCGACGGGCTCGCCGGGGTCATGGTCGACCTCATGGACAAGCTCGGCCTGTTGGGTGCCGCGATCGCGGTGGGCCTGGACAACCTGTTCCCGCCGATCCCCAGCGAGATCGTCCTCCCGATCGCCGGCTTCGCCGCGAGCCGGGGCATCTTCTCGCTCGAGGGCGCCCTGTTCGCGACGACGGCCGGGTCCGTCATCGGCGCCGTGGTCCTGTACTGGCTCGGCCGGGGATTCGGCCGCGAGCGCGCGATGTGGGTCTTCGAGAAGACGCCGCTGCTCAAGGTCTCCGACCTCGAGCGCACCGAGGCCTGGTTCGCCAAGCACGGATCGAAGGCGGTGTTCTTCGGGCGCATGGTGCCGATCTTCCGCAGCGTGATCTCGCTGCCGGCGGGGGTCGAGAAGATGAACTTCGGGCTCTTCCTGCTGCTCACGACGTTGGGCAGCCTGATCTGGAACTCGATCTTCGTCGTCGCGGGCTACCGGCTCGGGTCCGACTGGGAGAAGGTCGAGCCCTACGCCGACACGTTCCAGCGGCTCGTCATCGTGGCGGTGCTCGTCGTCGTGATCACGTTCGTGGTGGTCCGCGTGCGTGACAAGCGTCGCAACCCCAAGGAGTTCTGACGGTGCGCGTCGTCTCGCTGCTGCCCTCGGCGACCGAGATCGTCTACGCCCTGGGGGCGCAGGACCGTCTCGTCGGGGTCACGTTCGAGTGCGACGAGCCGGCGTCGGCGCGGGCCGACCACCGGGTGATCGTCTCGGGCCGGGACACCTCGGGGATGGACGTCGCCGCGATCGACGCGTACGTGCGCACCGAGCTGGCCGCGGGACGTGACCTCTACACGCTCGACGAGGGGGCCATGGCCGAGCTGGCGCCCGACGTGATCCTGACCCAGGACCTCTGCCGCGTGTGCGCCGTGCCGACCGGCCAGGTCGATGCTGCGCTCACGCACCTGCAGTGCCGGGCCGACGTCGTGACCCTCGACCCGATGACGCTCGACGACGTGCTCGACGGTGTCCGCCTCGTGGGTGACGCGCTGGGCCTCCCCGACGCCGCCGCGGAGGTCGTCGCGGGTCTTCGCCGGCGCCTCGACGCGGTGGGCGCGTCGGTAGCCGGACGTCCTCGTCGGCGCACCGCGGTCGTGGAGTGGGTCGACCCGCTGTTCACGGGCGGCCACTGGATTCCCGACCAGGTCGTGGCGGCTGGCGGCGACCCCGTCGGCGGACACCCGGGCACGGCCTCCGGCCCGACCTCGTGGGACGACCTCCGTCAGGTGCGTCCGGAGGTCGTGCTGGTCGCGCCCTGTGGCTACGGCCTCGACGGTGCGGCGGCACAGGCCGACGTCGTGGCCCGCGAGCTGCCGGGCGCCGAGGTCTGGGCGATCGACGGCAACGCGGTCGTGGTGCGGCCCGGACCTCGTCTCGTCGAGGGCGTCGAGGCGATCGCGTCCGTGCTGCACCCGGACGCGGTCCCCGCGAGCCCCCACGTGCGCCGCGTCGTCTGACCACCCGACTGTCGGGGTGCCCGCGTCCGTCCTAGTCTCGGAGCCATGACCGCTCACGACGCCCTGCCCGAGGTTCCCCAGCAGCTCTTCATCGGCGGCCGCTGGGTCGACGCGACCGGTGGTGGCACGTTCGCCGTCGAGGATCCCGCGACCGGCGAGGAGATCGCTCACGTCGCCGACGCGACGGTCGAGGACGGCACCGCCGCGCTGGACGCCGCCGTCGCCGCGCAGAAGGACTGGGCCGCCACGCCCCCGCGTGACCGCGGCGAGATCCTCAGGCGCGCGTTCGAGATCGTGGCCGAGCGCACCGACGAGCTCGCCACGATCATGACGATGGAGATGGGCAAGCCGCTCAAGGAGAGCAAGGCCGAGATCGCCTACGGCGCCGAGTTCCTGCGCTGGTTCTCCGAGGAGGCCGTGCGGATCGCCGGCCGGTACTCGACCGCGCCGAACGGCGCGACGCGTCTGCTGACGCTCAAGCAGCCGGTCGGACCGGTCCTGGCGATCACGCCGTGGAACTTCCCGCTCGCGATGGGCACACGCAAGATCGCGCCGGCCATCGCCGCCGGGTGCACGATCGTCGTGAAGCCGGCCGGCCTCACGCCGCTCACGATGCTCTGGCTCGCGCAGGTGCTCGCCGAGGCGGGTCTGCCCGAGGGCGTGCTCAATGTCGTCACGACGAAGAGCACCGGCAAGGTCATGGGGCCGCTGATCGCCGATCCGCGGCTGCGGAAGCTCACCTTCACGGGGTCGACCGAGGTCGGGCAGTCGTTGGTCGAGCAGAGCGCGAAGGGTCTGCTGCGCGTGTCGATGGAGCTCGGTGGCAACGCCCCGTTCCTGGTGTTCGACGACGCCGACGTCGACGCCGCGGTCGACGGCGCGATGCTCGCCAAGATGCGCAACATCGGCGAGGCGTGCACCGCCGCGAACCGGTTCATCGTGCACGCGTCGGTCGCCGAGGAGTTCTCGGCCAAGCTGACCGAGCGCATGCAGGGCCTGAAGAGCGGGCCGGGCCTGGAGGACGGGGTCGACGTGGGTCCGCTCGTGGAGGAGGCGCAGCGCGACAAGGTCGCCCAGCTCGTCGCCGACGCCGTCGGCAAGGGTGCGACGGTGCGTTGCGGCGGCACGCTGCCGGACGGCCCGGGCTGGTTCTACCCGCCGACCGTGCTGACCGACGTGCCGCTCGACTCCGACCTGCGCACCGAGGAGATCTTCGGCCCGGTCGCCCCGATCTTCACGTTCACCGACGAGGACGAGGCGCTGGCGATGGCCAACGACACCGAGTACGGTCTCGTCGCCTACGCGTTCACCCGCGACCACGCCCGCGTGATCCGCGTGTACGAGGGCCTCGAGACCGGCATGGTCGGCATCAACCAGGGCATCGTCTCCAACCCTGCGGCCCCGTTCGGTGGCGTCAAGGCCTCGGGCTTCGGCCGCGAGGGCGGCACCGAGGGCATCGAGGAGTACCTCGAGACCAAGTACGTCGGCCTCGCGTTCTGAGAGCACTCACCGGCGAAGCCGGTCGGTCTAGTCGTCGAGTGGTGCCCGAGGGACGAGGGC
>CAYRZN010000125.1:0-7435 GCA_964428825.1 uncultured Aeromicrobium sp. | reverse complement strand
CAGCCCACGTGGGTGCAGATCTTCGAGTAGCAGAGGATGCCGTCGATGCCCCAGTTGGCCTTCTCGGCGTCGGGGGTGATGTCGGCCGGGCGCATGCGCACGACGACGACGGCGGCCTTGGACTTGGCGGCGAGGAGCTCGTGACCGTGGATCTCGGCCTCCTCCTCGCCCTCGGCGGGGAAGAACACGGCGGGCTGGGCGTTGACGAGCTGGCCGACCTCGATGTCGGACGGACGCATCGGCAGGCCGGAGATGTCGTTGACGACCCGCATGCCCTTCTTCCAGACCGTGTGTGACTGGCCGTGGGGGAGCGGACCGAGGTCGCGCAGCAGGAACACGCCGGGCAGCGCCAAGGCGCCCACGGCGCCGAGGAGCGAGTTGCGGATGAGCGGGCGACGCCCGATCTGCGACTCCTTGATGCCGGCGTTGAGGTCGTCGAGCACGGCCATGCGGTCGTCGTCGGAGGACTTCGCCGGATGACGCATCTCGATCATCTCGTGGTCCTGCATGATCTTCTTGGCCCACTGGATGATGCCGATGCCGATCAGCAGCAGCGCACCGCCGAGCGTGGCGCCGAGCGCGAAGTTCTGCGCCGACCAGCCCAGGAACGTGGTCTCGAAGTCGACCGTGACGTACGCGACGCAGAAGCCGATCGCGAGCAGCGTCGCGACGCCGAACATCAGCGAGATCTGACGCTCCGTGCGGCGGGCCTGGGCCTCGTCGACGTCGGTGACGCGGTACTGGTGCTCGGGGAGACCCGGGTCGGCGATGGGCTCGGCGACCGGGAGGTTCGAACCGTGCGTGTCGAGCTCGCTCACTGCTGGGCTCCCTTCGGCTTCTTGGTGGAACGGGTGCCGTGCGCCGCGATCCAGATCGCGAAGCCGACGAGACCGCCGATGCCGAACACCCAGGTCCAGACGCCGTCGGCCACGGGGCCGATGCCGCCACCGCCGAAGCCGCCGTAGTTGGGCTGGTCCTGGACGGCCCTGATGTAGGCGATGACCGCGCGCTTGTCCTCGGGCGTGATCACGTCGTCGGAGAAGACCGGCATCTGCTGCGGGCCGGTCTGCATGGCCTCGTAGATGTGCTTGGCGCTGACGCCCTCGAGCGTGGGGGCGTAGCGACCGTCGGGCAGGGCGCCGCCGGCGCCGACGGAGTTGTGGCACGCGGTGCAGTTGGTGCGGAAGAACTCACCGCCGAGGCTGATCTCGTCGGCCGAGGCGTCCTCGACGTCGAGGTACTCGTCCTCGGGGACCGCCGGGCCGGGGCCCAGCGAGGCGACGTACGCCGCGAGCTGCTTGGTCTCCTCGGCGTTGTACTCCGGGGTCTTGCGGGGCGCCTGCGGGGCGCTCTGCGCCATGGGCATGCGGCCCGTGCCGACCTGGAAGTCGACCGCGGCCGCTCCGACGCCGATGAGCGACGGACCGTAGTTGCCACCGCTGCTGGTGACGATGCCCTCGGCGTTCTGGCCGTGGCAGCTCGCGCAGCCGATGACGAACAGCTCGCGTCCGGCCTCGATGTCGTCGAGCGAGGACGTGTCGGCCGTGGCTCCCTTGGGGGCGAACGCCATGTAGAGCACGGCGGCGATACCGAGCGCTCCCAGGATCACGAAGACGCCGGCCAGGGGATGCCGTCGCCGGGTCGACAAGGTGCGCACCGGGTACCTCACTTCGATGTCGTGACTACTACGGGATGTCGTTGACTACAGCCTACGCGACTACTACAGGTTGTCGTTGGCTACAGCGTAACCGCGCGCGGGCGCGGAAATCGGGTTAGGTGAGCCTTGCTCACTGCAGGATGTAGATGGAGGCGAAGAGCGCCACCCAGACGACGTCCACGAAGTGCCAGTAGTACGACACGACGATCGCGCTGATCGCTTGCTCATGGGTGAACTTCCGGGTCACGAACGTGCGTCCGATGACCAGCAGGAACGCCATGAGGCCGGCCACGACGTGGATGCCGTGGAAGCCGGTCGCGAGGTAGAAGAGGCTGCCGTAGGCCGACGACGAGAGCGTCAAGCCGTGCTCGATGAGCTCGGCGTACTCCGTGGCCTGACCGCCCACGAAGATCGCGCCCATGATGAACGACAGCGTGAACCACTCACGCATGCCCCACTGGCGCACGTTGAGGATGCCGGCGCTGCGGCCGGCCTTGCCGCGGGCCGCGGCGAACACGCCGAGCTGGCACGTGACCGACGACGCCACCAGGATCGAGGTGTTCGTGGCCGCGAACGGGAAGTTCAGGAGCTCGGTCTCCTGCGCCCACAGCTCGGGGGTGACGTTGCGGACCGTGAAGTACGCGGCGAACAGCGCCGCGAAGAACAACAGGTCGCTGGCCAACCAGATGATCGTGCCGACCGTCACCATGGACGGGCGGCCTTCCTGGCCGTGAAGTCGGGACGCGGGGATCGCGGAAGTAGTCGCCACGGCTTCATTATGTACGATCCGAACGTGTCCAGTGACCGCCCCCTGCGTGTCCTCGTCTACAGCGACGACCGCGACGTCCGCCAAGCCGTGCTGCGCGCCCTCGGACCGCGGCCCCACCCGGATCTGCCGCCCCTGGAATTCGTGGAGGTCGCGACCCAGGCCGTGGTGCTGGAGCACCTCGACGAGACGCGGGCGTCGCACCGCGTCGACCTCGTGATCCTCGACGGCGAGTCGGTCCCGGTCGGCGGCCTCGGCATCGCCCGCCAGATCAAGGACGAGATCTTCCACGCGCCGCCCGTCGTGGTCGTGACGGGTCGTCCGGGCGACGCCTGGCTCGCGCACTGGTCGCGCGCCGACGCCGTCGCGAGCCACCCGATCGATCCGCTGACGTTCGCGGAGACGGTCATCGGCGTCGTGCGCGACGTCGTCGCCCGTAGCTGATACGGCAGGCTGGGCCCATGACCCACACGTGGCCCGGCGTCCTGTCGGCCTTGACCGCACGCCGTGACCTCGAGCCCGACGCCGTTCGGTGGGCGATGGGGGAGATCCTCGACGGGCAGGCCTCGGACCCGCAGATCGCGGGCTTCGCGGTGGCCCTGCGCACCAAGGGCGAGACCCGCGCCGAGCTGCAGGCGCTGGCCGACCAGATGCTCGCGTCGGCCGTGCGGCTCACGGTCACCGACCGGGTGCTCGACATCGTGGGCACGGGCGGCGACCTCGCCGACACGGTCAACATCTCCTCGATGTCGGCCGTCGTGGCGGCCGGCGCCGGCGCGGGGGTCGTGAAGCACGGCAACCGGTCGGCCTCGAGCTCGAGCGGTTCGGCCGACGTGCTGGAGGCCCTCGGGGTCCGCCTGGACGTGCCCGCCGATCGCATCCTCGAGGTGTACGAGCGGGCCGGCATCACGTTCTGCTTCGCCCGGGTGTTCCATCCCTCGTTCCGTCACGTGGGTCCCGCGCGCTCGGCGCTCGGCATCCCCACCACGTTCAACTTCCTCGGACCGCTGACCAACCCGGCCTCGCCATCGGCCATCGCGATCGGCTGTGCCGACGCGAGCATGGCTCCGTTGATGGCCGGCGTGCTGGCCGAACGGGGCAACGACGGCTTGGTGTTCCGAGGTGACGACGGTCTCGACGAGCTCACGATCACCACGACCTCTCGGGTGTGGGTCGTGGCGGGCGGCGCCGTCACCGAGGAGACGCTGGATCCGACCGACCTCGGACTCGAGCGGGCTCCGGCCGGTGCCCTGGCGGGCGGTGACGTGACCTACAACGCCGACGTGTTCCGCCGGGTGCTCGACGGCGAGACGGGTGCGCCACGCGACGCCGTGCTCCTGAACGCCGGTGCGGGTATCGCCGCGCACGCAGGTCAGCCGGGCTCCCTCGTGGAGCGGCTCGCCGCGGGCGTCGAGCAGGCGCGCGACGCGATCGACTCCGGGCGCGCGCGCGACGTGCTGGCCCGCTGGGCTGCCGCGACCGACGCCTGCTCGGCGTAGGCTGACTCCGTGATCACCGCGATCGTCTTCATCCATGCCGACGTCGCCCGTCTGTCGGGCATCGCCGACGAGATCTCGCAGGTCCCGGGCGTGAGCGAGGTCTACTCGGTGACCGGCGACCTCGACCTCGTGGCGATGGTGCGCGTGCGGTCGATCGACGACGTGGCCACGACCGTGACCGACGGCATCAACACCGTCGAGGGCGTCGAGGCGACGCAGACGCAGATCGCGTTCCGGACCGTCAGCCAGCACGACCTCGACGCGGCCTTCAGCATCGGGCTCTGACCCTCACCGCACGTGACGGGCGGCCGACGGGTACCCGGAGCGCCACGTGCCGCTGACGAGTCGGACGCCCGGGGAAGTCAGCCACCGGCGCACGGTCTCGACCTCCTCGACGCTGCAGGCCGGGACGGGACCGGCAGCCGGTTCGACGGTCTCGGCGGTCGCGAGGAGCTGGGCCAGCCACGGCTCGTACGGGCGGCCGTGGGGGAGCACGCCTGCAGCGGCCAGGCGTCCGTGCCGCACGACGTGCATCTCCCACCCCGCGTCGATCCGTGACGCCGCCACGATCTCCGGCTCGCGGGTGAGCTCGAGCAGCCGCTGGGTGCGCGTGACGCCACGCACGAGGGAGGCGAGGCGGTCGCGCACGACCGCGGCGTCCTCGTAGCGTTCCTGCTCCGCGAGGGTGCCCATGCGCTGGCCGAGCACGTCGACGACGGCCTGCGGGTCGGACTGCAGCGCCTCCCGGAGCCGTTCGACCTCCTCCGCGTAACGGTCGGACGTGACGGACTGGTCGCACGGGGACAGGCAGCGACCCATCGCGGCCAGCACGCACGGCGACGACCGGGGGGCGCGGCCGAGCCGCTGGGTGCACTGACGCACCCGGAAGACCTCGTGCAGGGCGTCGAGGGCGGCGACGGCGTCGGCGCGACCACGGAAGGGCCCGACGTGCAGCGCGTCGGGGGAGACCTTGGCGACGATCGAGAGCCGGGGCCACGGCTCGACCGTGAGCCGCAGCCACGTGGTGCGCTCGGGGAACTTGGACCGCCGGTTGTAGGGCGGGCGATGGCGGGCGATGAGGCGCAGCTCGCGGACCTGTGCCTCGAGCCGCGTGGCGCACGAGACGGCCTCGACGCGCTCGGCGAGGTTGACCATCTCGCCCATGCGCGTGCGGGTCTCGGACCGGGTGAAGTAGGAGCGCACGCGCGTGCGGACGTCGCCGGACGTGCCGACGTACAACACCTCGTCCTGACGGTCGCGGAACAGGTAGACGCCGGGCGTGTGCGGCAGCTTGTCGGCGAGGTGGCGCTTGCGGCGCTGCGCGACCGTGACGGTGGAGGTGAACTCGCGGGTCTCCTCCAGCGAGTGCACCCCGAAGGTGCCGAGGCGGCCGATCAGGTGGTGCAGCACGTCGACCGTGGCCCGCGCGTCGTCGAGGGCGCGGTGGGTGGGCGTGGTGGTGGCGCCGACGTGCGCGGCGAGGGTGGAGAGCTTGACGTTGCGGACCTCGTCCTTGAGGAGCACCCGGCGTGCGAGGACCACCGTGTCGAGCACCTCGAACTTCGGCCACGGGATCTCGAGCTCTCGGGCGCCGTGCTTGAGGAAGCCGACGTCGAACGGGGCGTTGTGCGCCACGAGCACGGTGCCGCGGGCGAACTCCAGGAAGCTCGGGAGGACCTCGGCGATGCGTGGCGCCGAGACGACCATGGCGTCGGTGATGCCCGTGAGCACCGTGATGAAGGCCGGGATCTGTTCGTCGGGGTTGACGAGGGTCTGGAACTCGCCGAGGACCTCACCACCGCGCACCTTGACCGCTCCGACCTCGGTGATGCGCGACCCCTTGGCCGGCGAGCCGCCGGTGGTCTCGAGGTCGACGACGCAGAACGTGACGTCGGCGAGCTGGCGACCGAGATCCTCCAGAGCGGCCTGGCTCCAGCGTGCTTCCTTGGCCATGGAGCGTCACGGTAGGCGCAGGGTCGGACACGAACGCGCGCGGACGACCCAGCACGCCCGGATCCGGTGGCCGGGCCGACCCGATTCGCCGTCGTTCCGCGGAAACTGTCCGAGGGCGGTCCTAGCGTCCAGGCCATGAACACCGAACCCCACGATCCCGTCGTCGTCGACTGCGACCGATGCGTCGTGCGCAGTCCGGCCGCCTGCGGCGACTGCGTCGTCACCTTCCTGCTGGGGGCTCCGCCCGCCGGCATCGAGATCGCGGCCGACGAGCAGGCGGCGCTCGACGCGCTGGCCGACGGTGGCCTCGTGCCGCCGCTGCGACTGGTCACGGCGATGCCGCACCGCCACTCCGACTCCGCGTGAGATTTGAAGCCGCCACCCACCCCCGCGTAAGGTGACTCCTTGTGCGTCCGGAGAACGCCGATCCCCCCGATCGGCGTCGGACGCGCCATCGTGATGGTCAGGCGTGGGGAAGACGCCTGAACGCGCGATGTTCGATCGTCTGGAGAAGTGCGTGGCCTCCACACACCACCCTGCCCGAAGCATTCCTCGTCGCATCGCCGTCGCCGTCACGGCGGTCGTGCTCGGCGCCGGCCTCGTGGCCGGCTCCGCCCAGGCCGAACCGGATCGTGCCGACGCCGTCGCCCAGGTCGAGCAGGCGTTCAACGCCGCCGCCGCGGTGAACGAAGAGGTCAACCAGCTCACGAGCGACATTGCCTCGGCCCAGGCCTCGATCGCCGCGCTCGATGCCGAGATCGCCGAGATCCAGGCGCAGTACGACGAGCAGCGTGCCGCCCTCGGGTCGGTCATCGCCCAGCAGCAGATCGACTCGCCCCTCGGGGCCACCGCCAGCCTCCTGGGCAGCGACGATCCCGCCAGCTTCCTGGAGGGGCTGAGCGCCGTCCAGGCTTTCAACTCCACGCAGGCCGAGGCCCTCGACGCCGCCTCCACCACCGCGGCCGACCTCGCCAGTCGCCAGACCCAGCTGGAGCAGCTCACCGCCCAGCTCGAGGCCGACAAGGCCGATGCCGACGCCAAGCAGGCCGAGGTCCAGAACGCCTACGACGCCGCGCAGGCGCAGCTCTCGCAGCTCGACGAGGCGCAGCGGGCCGAGTTCGACTCCGCCAACAACGCCTCGCTGCCGGCCAACCCCGGGGCGGCGCCGAGCGCCTTCTCCGGCTCGGCGATCGACTTCGCGCTCAGCCGCATCGGCGTCCCGTACCGCTACGGCGGCAACGGCCCCGACTCCTACGACTGCTCGGGCCTCACGAAGGCGTCGTTCGCGGCGGCCGGCATCAGCATCCCCCGCACCGCCAGCGCGCAGTACAGCGCATCGACCAAGATCTCGATGAGCGACATCCAGCCCGGCGACCTCGTGTTCTACGGCAGCATGTCCCACGTCGCGATCTACCTCGGCAACGGTCAGATCGTGGAGGCGCCGAGCTCCG
Organism: uncultured Aeromicrobium sp.; assembly: GCA_964428825.1. Taxonomy (GTDB): domain Bacteria; phylum Actinomycetota; class Actinomycetes; order Propionibacteriales; family Nocardioidaceae; genus Aeromicrobium. The sequence continues at coordinate 109 of CAYRZN010000125.1, read as the reverse complement.
GAAGCCACGTGCGTGTCGCGTCGCTGCGCTCCGACTTCACGAAGGCCGGCCGGTTCGGCTGAGCCGAGCCGAGAGGCCGTGAGTCCCTCGCCCCGTCGAGCGTCCCCGA
>CAYRZN010000124.1:0-7540 GCA_964428825.1 uncultured Aeromicrobium sp. | reverse complement strand
GTGCCGAGGACGGCTTCCCGCCGATCCTGCACCTCGAGGCGTTCGAGTACCTGCGACGCGAGAACGCCCACTTCACGATCCACGCCGGCGAGGCGTTCGGCCTCCCGTCGATCTGGCAGGCCGTCCAGCGCTGTGGCGCCGATCGGCTCGGCCACGGTGTGCGCATCGTCGACGACATCGACTTCGACGCTCCGGGCGGCCCACGGCTCGGCCCGCTCGCCGCCTACGTGCGCGACCGCCGCATCCCGCTCGAGATGTGCCCGTCGTCGAACCTGCAGACCGCGGCGGTGCCAGGCATGACCTCGATCGCCGACCACCCGATCGGCCCCCTCGCCGATCTCGGGTTCCGCGTCACGATCAACTGCGACAACCGGCTGATGAGCGGGACGTCGATGAGCCGCGAGTTCCAGCTGCTCGCCGACGCCTTCGGCTACGGGCCCGACGACCTGCGCTGGTTCACGATCAACGCCATGAAGAGTGCGTTCCTGCCGTTCGACCAGCGTCTCGCCCTGATCGACGACGTCATCAAGCCGGGGTACGCGGCACTCTGAGGGTCGAATGACGGAGTGGACCACGGAATCGGTCGCCGGACACGGGACATTTGCCATGTTCGGCGACCATCCGCCTGGTCCACTCCGCCATTGATCGCCGGGACCTCAGCCGGACAGCTGCGCGAACGCCCGTCGGGGGCTGACGGGTCGGCACCCGGCGGCCACGGCGTGCGCGACGACGGCGGGGTCGTCACGGAGCAGACGCCACCCGCGGCGCACCAGCACGAGGGGCGGCTTGCGTCCCTCGCGCAGGTCGCGGCGCAGCCGCAGCGCGAACGTCAGGAGTCGTGGCCGCGTCAGGCAGAGCGCCTCGTCGAGCACCCCGGCCGCGCGGCAGGCCGCGACGACGTCCGGGGCGAACAGGCCCTCGGCGATGAACCGCTCACCGCACGTGATGGTGTGCGTGCCGGTACGGCGACTCGCGGCGATGTCGTAGACGGGGACGTCGGTGGTGCCGTGCTCGGCGAGCTCGCAGATCGCGGTGACGGCGGCGTCGGCGTCCCACGACCCGGGGTGGTCCCAGTCGGCGATGCCGAGGTCGGAACGGGGCAGGTCGGGGTCGTCGCCCTCGCGGTAGAAGTCGTCGAGGCGCAGCACGGTCCACCCGAGTCGTTCGCCCAGGTGCGACTTGCCGGAGCCCGACGGCCCGGCCACGATCACGACGCCCACGACGGGCCAGCCTAGTCGTGCGGCCGGGCGACGGTCCTGACCGGCGTCGTAGGGTGGATGACATGTCCGAGACCGTCCCCCCCGCCGTCACCGCCGCCGAGATCGCCGCGCTCATCGACCACGCCATCCTCAAGCCGGAGCTGACCCGCGCCGAGGTCGACGCCGACCTCGACCTGGCCGCGAAGTACCGGATCTTCAGCGTGTGCGTGCGCCCCAGCGACGTGGCCCACGCCGTGCAGCGTCTGTCCGGGACCGGCGTCGCCGTGGGCACCGTGATCGGCTTCCCGCACGGCACGACCTCGACCCAGACCAAGGTCGCCGAGTCTCGTCAGGCCCTCGCCGACGGCGCCGTCGAGCTCGACATGGTGCTCAACATCGGGCGACTCCGCTCCGGACTGGTCGACGACGTGCAGGCCGACATCGCTGCGGTCGTCGAGGCCGCCGGCGACCACGTCGTCAAGGTCATCCTCGAGACGGCGTACCTGACCGACGAGCAGATCGAGGCGGGCTCGAAGGCCGCCGAGCGGGCGGGTGCGGCGTTCGTCAAGACGTCCACGGGCTTCGCGGGCGGCGGTGCCACGATCCCGCACGTCACGCTCATGCGCGCCAGCGTCGGTCCCGACGTCCAGGTCAAGGCCTCCGGCGGGGTCCGCGACCTCGACACCCTGCTCGAGATGCGTGCCCTCGGCATCACCCGGTTCGGCACGAGCGCGACGGCCACGATCCTCGACGACGCCGCCGCCCGCGAGGCCGGGGGCTCGGGCACCGGCGCGAGCGACGACACCTCGTACTGAGCCCGCGGGGGACCCGGACCGACTGACGGACCGCCTGACGGACCGACGGAACGACTCGACACCGAATCGTCACCCTCCGTTCCGTCCGCGGTATTGATCCGGGGCGGCTGCCGCGATGAGGTGAAGGAGCACGATTTCGGGGGGAATCACGGTGGTCGACGACCCACGACTCGGTGCACCACGTCCCGACTCGCCAGAAGGTCGTCACCATGCTCCGAACCCCCGGTCGCGCCTCGCGTCGCCTGGTTCCCGCCCTCGCCGCCGTCGCGGCGTCCCTGACCGCGAGCCTGCTCGCCGCCGTACCGGCGCAGGCCGCGCCAGACGGCTCCGGCCCGGTCATCGCCGAGCTCTACCTCAGTGGGGGAAGCGCGAACGCGCCGTACACCCACAAGTTCGTCGAGCTCCACAACCCGACGGACGAGGACATCGACCTCACCGGCTGGTCGCTGCAGTACCGCGCCGCGACCGGCGGCTCCACGGGCAGCTTCGCGGTGACCCAGCTCAGCGGCACGATCCCGGCCGGGGGCGACTTCCTGGTGCGGGGCAACAGCAACGGCACGAACGGCGAGGCGCTGACCGTCGCCGACCTGGAGACGTCGTTCACCCCCGGTGGCACGGGGGGCGTCATCGCCCTCGTCGACGGCACGACCGCGCTCACGAGTGCGGTCACGGGCGACGTCACGACCGACCCCGACTGGGTGACCGCCGGAGGCGTCGACCTGGTGGGCTACGGCAACGCCACCACCTTCGAGACGACGGTCGCCCCCGCCCCGTCCGCGAACAACGTGCCGCGCGCGATCGTGCGCGACGGCGCGGCGGACACCGACGTCAACGGCACCGACCTCACCGTCTCGGAGGCCATCACCCCGTGCGGCACGACGGGGTGCCAGGGTGACGAGGAGGAGCCGCCGGTCGACCCGACCGACGCCACGATCGCCGAGATCCAGGGCACGACCGACGTCAGCCCGCTCGACGGCGAGACCGTGAGGACCCAGGGCGTCGTGACCGCGGCGTTCCCCACCGGCGGCCTCGACGGCGTGTACCTCCAGACGTCCGGCACGGGCGGCGCGTACGACCCCGAGAGTGCCGCCTCGCACGGCATCTTCGTGTACTCCAAGGCGCTGGCCAGCGACGTCGAGGTCGGCCAGCTCGTCGAGGTCACCGGCACGGTCAGCGAGTACTTCGGTCTGACCCAGATCACCCCGGTCGCGAGCGGGTTCAGCGTCCTGGAGGGTCCGGCCGAGGTGCTCCCCACGGCGCTCGTCTTCCCGCTCCCCGTGGAGGACCGCGAGGCCCTCGAGGGCATGCTGGTCGAGCTCGACGGTGACTTCACCGTCACCAACAACTACGACACGCACACGTTCGGCGAGATCGGTCTTGCGGCCGGTGCCGAGCCGCTCGTCCAGCCCACCGAGGTCGTCGCACCGGGTAGCCCGGAGTACGCCACCAAGGTCGCCGAGAACGCGGCCCTCGCGGTGACGCTCGACGACGGCGCCTCGGCCAACTACGCCGGTGGCGCGAAGGACGTGCCGCAGCCGTGGCTGACCCTCGACGACGAGGTCCGCGTCGGTGCCGCGGTCGAGCTCACCGAGCCGCTCGTGCTCGACTACCGCTTCGAGACGTGGCGCGTCCAGCCCACTGCCTCCCTGACGGCCGAGAGCCCGAAGCCCGCTGTGATCGAGGACGGGCTCCGTGCGGCCGAGGAGAAGCCGAAGGACGTCGGTGGCGACCTGCAGCTCGCGAGCTTCAACGTCCTGAACTACTTCTCGACGACGGGTGCCGAGTTCGTCGCCAGCGGCGGGACCTGCACCTACTACAACGACCGCACGGGCGCGCCGGTCACCAACAACCGTTGCGAGCCCGACGGCCCGCGTGGCGCGGCGAACGACGAGAACCTCGAGCGTCAGCAGGTCAAGATCGTCAACGCGATCAACACCCTCGGCGCCGACGTCGTGGGACTCGCGGAGATCGAGAACTCGGCGGCCTTCGGCCAGGACCGCGACGCCGCGCTCGACACCCTCGTCACCGAGCTCAACGAGGCGACCGGGGAGAACACCTGGGCCGCTGTGCCGACCCCGGCCGTCGTGCCGACCAACGGTGGCACCGACGTCATCCGGTCGGCATTCATCTACCGGGTCGCCGCCGTCGAGGTGGTGGGGGAGTCGTCGATCCTGGACGACCCCGCGTTCGTCAACGCCCGCGCCCCGCTGGCGCAGGCATTCCGTCCGCAGGGTGGCGACGAGGAGTCGACGTTCGTGGTGGTCGCGAACCACTTCAAGTCCAAGGGCTCCGGCTCCGGCGAGAACGCCGACCAGGGCGACGGGCAGGGCGCCTCGAACGCCTCACGCGTCGCGCAGGCCACGGCACTCGTGGGCTTCGCCCAGGGTCTTGAGACCTCGGTCGGCACCGACCAGCTGTTCCTGATCGGTGACTTCAACTCGTACTCGCAGGAGGACCCGCTCCAGGTGTTCGCCGACGCGGGCTTCGTCAACGTGGGGGTCGAGCTCGACGCCGGACCGACGTACCTCTTCGACGGACTGGTCGGCTCACTCGACCACGTCTTCGCCTCGGCCGAGGCGTTCGAGCAGGTCACCGGCGCCGACACGTGGGACATCAACGCCGACGAGTCCGTGGGCCGCGAGTACAGCCGCTACAACACCAACGCGACGCTGCTGTACGACGAGTCGGTCTTTCGCTCGAGCGACCACGACCCGACCCTGGTCGGCTACGACCCGGTGGAGGGCGAGACCCCTGCCCCGCCGATCTCGTTCACCGACACGATCGGGAACACCTTCGCCGCCGACATTGCCTGGCTGGCAGGCGCCGGCATCACGACCGGCTACGCCAACGTCGACGGCACGTTCTCCTACCGGCCGTCGGCGCCGGTGCTGCGTGAGCAGATGGCGGCGTTCCTGTACCGGTACGCCAACGACGGCCAGAACCCTCCGGCGGATGCTCCGGGGTCGACGTTCAGCGACACGAGGTCGAACACGTTCAGCACGCACATCGCGTGGCTGGCGGGTGAGGAGATCACGACGGGCTACCCGGACGGGACGTTCCGCCCGAGTGCACCGGTGCTGCGTGAGCAAATGGCGGCGTTCCTGTACCGCCTGGCGGGTTCTCCGCCGATCTCGCTGCCGCTGACGGGCTCGCCGTTCGCCGACGTGCCCACGTCGCACACGTTCTACAAGGAGATCGTGTGGCTGGAGAGCACGGGCGTCACGACCGGCTACACCGAGGCCGACGGGTCCACGACGTTCCGCGGCTCGCAGCCGGTCCTGCGTGAGCAGATGGCCGCCTTCCTGAACCGCTTCGACCAGATCGAGCGGTAGCTCCCGCACCGTTCCGATCCCGTTCGCCCACCGCTACCACCTCGTCACCACACCACCACCCTGGAAGGTCGTCCTCGTGTCCGTCATCACCTCCCCACGCAAGCCCTGGCGGCATCTCGCCGTCACCGTCTGCTCCGCCCTCGGCGCCTCCCTCCTGGTGGCCGGTCCTGTCCAGGCCAACGAGCCCGGACCGGCCGCCGCCGAGGCCCCTGTCACGATCGCCCTCGTCGACATCAACGACTTCCACGGCCGCATCGACGCCAACACGGTGAGCTTCGCCGGCACGGTCGAGCAGCTCCGGGCCGAGCACGGTGAGGACTCCACGCTGTTCCTCTCCGCGGGCGACAACATCGGTGCCTCGCTCTTCTCCTCGGCGACGCAGCAGGACCAGCCCACGATCGACGTGCTGAACGCGCTCGACCTCGCGACCTCGGCGGTCGGCAACCACGAGTTCGACCGGGGGGTCACGGACCTGCTCGACCGTGTCGAGCCCGAGGCCGACTTCACGCACCTGGCCGCCAACGTCGTCGGAGCGGACGGCAACCCGATCCTCCCGGCGTACGACATCTTCCCGGTCGGCGGACTCGACGTCGCCGTGATCGGCACCGTCACGGAGGCCACGCCCACCCTCGTCTCGCCGGCGGGGATCGAGGGCCTGACGTTCCTCGATCCCGTCGAGGCCGTCAACGACACGGTCGCCGACCTCGAGGCGTTGGACGACGTGCCGGACGTGATCGTCGCGGCGTACCACGAGGGCGCCGGTTCGGGCACGCCCGACGGCGCCTCCCTCGAGGACGAGGTCGCGGCCGGCGGTGCGTTCGCCGACATCGTGACGAAGACCGACGCGGAGGTCGACGCGATCTTCACGGGCCACACGCACAAGCAGTACGCGTGGGACGCCGCGGTCCCCGGGCAGGCGGACAAGACCCGCCCCGTGCTCCAGACCGGCAGCTACGGCGAGAACATCGGGGAGATCACGCTGACGGTCGATCCGTCCACCGGTGAGGTCCAGAGCCACACCGCGGCCAACGTCCCGCGGACGACGACCCCGGCGACCGACCTCGTCGCGGCCTACCCGCGGGTCGCGGAGGTCAAGACGATCGTCGACGAGGCGCTCGCGTACGCGGCAGAGGTCGGCGACCAGGAGGTCGCGACGATCTCGGCCGACATCACGACGGCCTTCGTCGGCGGCGCGCGCGACGACCGGTCGAAGGAGTCGACCCTGGGCAACCTCGTGGCCGACTCGATGCTCGCCAGCGTCTCCGCGACACCGGCCGGTGCCGACCTGGCGCTCATGAACCCGGGCGGTCTCCGCAACGAGCTCTACGTCGGCGAGGACGGCGTGGTCACGTTCGCGGAGGCGAACGCGGTGCTGCCGTTCGTCAACAACCTGAGCACCGTCACGCTGAGCGGCGCCTCCCTCCGGAAGGTCTTCGAGCAGCAGTGGCAGCGCGAGCTGGACGGCGACGTCCCGTCGAAGCCGTTCCTGCAGCTGGGGACCTCCGCGAACGTCAGCTACACGTTCGACCCCGCGCGTCCCGAGGGGCAGCGGGTCACGTCGCTCTGGGTGGACGACGCGCCGGTCGACCCCGCCGCGTCCTACAAGGTCGCCGTGCCGTCGTTCCTGACCTCGGGCGGCGACAACTTCCACGCCTTCACGGAGGGCACGGCCGTCGACACGGGCCTGCTCGACTACGAGGCGTGGATCGACTACCTCGGCGCCAACAGCCCGGTCGCGCCCGACTTCGCACGTCACGCAGTGCGCGTCGAGGGCGTCCAGCCCGCGCAGGTCGCGGGGGCTCCGCTGGCCGTGACGCTGTCCGAGCTCGACCTGACCTCGAAGGGGGCGCCGGTGTCCACCCTCGCGACGGCCACCCTGGTCGAGTCCGACGGCACCCGGAGCACGCTGGGTGAGTTCCCCGTGCTCGGCGGCGCGGCGACGATCACCGCGACGGTGCCCGAGCCGGCCGACGGTGCGTACACGCTCGAGGTCGAGGTCGACCCCGCCGGCACGCTCGTGCGCGTGCCGATCCAGGTCGTGGGTGACTTCACGGACGTCGCGGGCAACACGTTCGCCGACGAGATCAGCTGGCTCGTGAGCGCCGGCATCACGACGGGCTACGCCGACGGCACGTTCCAGCCGTCGGCGCCGGTGCTGCGTGAGCAGATGGCGGCGTTCCTGTACCGGTACGCC
>CAYRZN010000123.1:0-7858 GCA_964428825.1 uncultured Aeromicrobium sp. | reverse complement strand
CCTCGGGCAACGGCAAGGGTCAGATCTTCGTCAAGGGCGAGGTCATCAAGACCGTCCCCGAGAGCAAGATCGTCGAGACCTTGATCGAGGAGGCCATGCGCATCGCCGAGGACATGGAGCCCGTCGAGGGCGGCGCGGCCGAGGTGTCGGTCCGTTCCTGATCTGCCGCCCACGGCCCGGCACCCCCGCCCGGCGGCGTCGGGACCTCTCACGTCCTACGCTGTCCCCAGTCGGTCGAAGGGAGCGTGTCGTGCTCGGCACCCGTACGGAGGTTCGTCCGTTGGGACCCGTCGACCTGGCGGAGTTCCGCCGGGTGGTCGACGCCGACCCCGACGTCAACGTCTTCCTGCGCCACCGCGGTGACCTCACCCGGCTCGAGCCGCGGTGGCTCGGCGGCCAGGTGCTCGGCTACTTCGTCGACGGTCACCTGGCCTCGGTGTGCCACTGCGGTGCCAACGTCGTGCCGGGGGAGTCCAGTCCCGAGGCGATCGACGCCTTCGCCGAGGTCCTGGCGCTCAGCCCCGTGCGCCCCGCCTCGATCGCCGGCCCCCGCGACGCGGTGATCCAGCTGTGGGACGCCCTCGAGCCGTTGTGGGGCCCCGCCCGATCGGTGCGCCCCGACCAACCGTTCCTGCTGATCGACCACGCCCCCACGATCTCGCCGGACCTGCGCGTGCGGCACGTCATGGTCGACGAGCTCGACCTGCTGTACCCGGCCTGCGTCGAGATGTTCACCGAGGAGGTCGGCGTCGATCCCGAGGCGACGCACGGCAACCTCTACCGGGCTCGGGTCGCGCAGCTCATCGCGCAAGGGTGGTCGTTCGCGATCATCGAGGACGGCAAGGTCCTCTTCAAGGCCGAGATCGGCGCTCTCGCCCCGGGCACCTGCCAGCTCCAGGGGGTCTGGGTCGCTCCGGAGCTCCGCGGCACGGGCCTGGCCGCACCTGCCGTGGCCGGCGTCGTCAACCTCGTGCGCGACGAGTTCGCCCCGACCGTCAGCCTGTACGTCAACCGGCACAACGAGCGGGCGCACCGCACCTACCTGCGCGCGGGATTCCGCCAGCACGACACCTTCGCCACCGTGCTCCTGTGAGCGGCTTCGCCACCGTGCTCCTGTGAGCGGCTTCGCCACCGTGCTGCCGTGACGTCGTAGAGTCCGGCCATGCCTCGTGACATCAAGTTCCTGACCGTCCTGCTCGCCGGTGCGGGGATCCTGCACTTCGTGAAGCCCGAGCCCTTCGAGCGGATCGTGCCGAAGCAGCTGCCGTACAAGAAGGAGCTCGTGTACGCCTCCGGCGTCGTCGAGGTCGGCTCGGCGATCCTGCTCGCGCGCCCCCAGACGCGGCACTGGGGCGGTCGCCTTGCCGCCCTGTTGCTGATCGGCGTGTTCCCGGCCAACGTGCAGATGACCGCCGACGTCCTGCAGAGCCGCAAGGCGCCGACGTGGTTCAAGGTGGGCACGGTCGCACGGCTCCCGCTCCAGCTCCCGCTGCTCCGGATCGCGCGCAAGGCCGCAGCCACGTCTCGGTAGGGTCGCCGGTATGCGCATGACCCAGCTGTTCGTCCGTACGCTCCGCGACGCCCCGGCCGATGCCGAGGTTCCCAGCCATCGGCTGCTGGTGCGCGCCGGCTACGTGCGGCGAGCCGCACCTGGCATCTACTCGTGGCTCCCGCTCGGCCTGGCCGTGCTGGGCAAGGTCGAGAAGATCGTGCGCGAGGAGATGAACGCGATCGGTGCCCAGGAGGTGCGGTTCCCGGCCCTGCTGCCGCGTGAGCCCTACGAGGCCACGGGCCGCTGGACCGAGTACGGGCCGCTCATCTTTCGACTGCAGGACCGGCGCGGCAACGACATGCTGCTCGGTCCGACGCACGAGGAGATGTTCACGCTCCTCGTGAAGGACCTGCTCTCGTCGTACAAGGACCTGCCCACGACGCTCTACCAGATCCAGACCAAGTACCGCGACGAGGCGAGGCCCCGCGCCGGCATCCTGCGCGGTCGCGAGTTCGTCATGAAGGACTCCTACTCGTTCGACGTCACCGACGAGGGCCTCGAGGTCAGCTACCGCAACCACCGGGACGCCTACATCCGCATCTTCGACCGGCTCGGTCTGGAGTACGCGATCGTGCACGCCGACTCGGGCGCGATGGGAGGCTCGGCCAGCGAGGAGTTCCTCGCGGTCCTGCCCGTCGGGGAGGACACCTTCGTGCGCTCGCCCGGCGGGTACGCCGCCAACGTCGAGGCGGTCACCACCGTCGTGCCCCCGGCTCTGCCGCTCGACGGGCTGCCGGAGGCACACGTCGAGGACACCCCGGGCACCCCCACGATCGACACGCTCGTGGATCACCTGAACGAGGCCTTCCCGAGGGACGACCGTCCGTGGGCCGCCGCCGACACGCTCAAGAACGTCCTGGTGCTCCTGCGCCACCCCGACGGCACGACCGAGCCGCTGGCGATCGGCGTGCCCGGCGACCGCGAGGTCGACGCCAAGCGACTGGAGTCGCAGGTCGCGCCTGCGGAGGTCGAGCCGTTCGACGACGCCCAGTTCGCGAAGCACCCCGGCCTCGTCAAGGGTTACATCGGTCCGGGGGCGCTGGGCACGCAGAGCGGTACCGGCATCCGCTACCTGCTCGATCCTCGGGTCGTCCCCGGCACGCGCTGGGTCACGGGCGCGAACGCACCCGGACGGCACGTCATCGACCTGGTCGCGGGCCGCGACTTCACGGCCGACGGCACGATCGAGGCGGCCGAGGTCCGCGCCGGCGACCCGGCCCCCGACGGCTCCGGCCCGCTCGAGCTCGCCCGCGGCATGGAGATGGGCCACATCTTCCAGCTGGGGCGCAAGTTCGCCGAGGCGCTCGGCCTGCAGGTGCAGGGCGAGGACGGCAAGCTGGCGACCGTCACGATGGGGTCGTACGGCGTCGGGATCTCCCGCGCGGTGGCGGCTGTCGTCGAGAGCTCGCACGACGACCTCGGCATCATCTGGCCGAAGGAGCTGGCGCCGTACGACGTGCACGTCGTCCTGGCCGGCAAGGACGAGGCCACCGCCGCGGGCGCGGAGCAGGTCGTCGCCGACCTCGAGTCCGCTGGTGTCGAGGTCCTGTTCGACGACCGTCCCAAGGTCTCGCCCGGCGTCAAGTTCAAGGACGCCGAGCTGCTCGGCATGCCCACGATCGTCGTGGTGGGTCGCGGGTACGTCGACGGACTCGTCGAGGTCAAGGACCGGGCGACGGGCGAGCGTCGCGACGTCGCGGTCGACGACCTCGTGGCCGAGCTGACCCGCTGAGTCTCGGCCGTCGAGGCTCAACCGTCGAGGCTCAACCGTCGAGTCCGGGGAAGGCGACGGCTGAGCCGCCCCAGGCGATCCGTGCGGCCTCGGCAGTGACGAGGGCGTCGATCGCGTCGGTGCGGTCCGACCCCGTGACGGTGCCGACCACCGCGCTCCACGCGGCGGCGATCCGGGCCTCCACGTCCTGCGCGCGCACGCGCGCTGCCGCCTCGTCAGTCAGGGTGGCCGGGGCGTAGGCCGCCTGCGGCGGTACGGCTTCGTCGACCAGCGCCAGGAGTCGGTCGCGCTCGGCGCGGTGGGCGCTGAACGCGGCCTGCGCCGACTCGCGCAGACCCTCGAAGGCTCCGCCGATCAGCCCGTAGGTCCAGACCGCCTCGTGCTCGAGCGACAGGACCTGCGCGAGGTCGCTCATGGCGACACCGCCTCAAGAGCAAGAATAGGCGGCGCCGCCATGAGGGTGCTGTTCGTCGCTCGCTCACGCTCGCTCATGGCGCCACCGCCTCAAGAGCAGGGATAGGCGGCGCCGCCATGAGGGTGCTGTTCGTCGCTCGCTCACGCTCGCTCATGAGAGAACCCCGGTGCCCATCAGGGTCAGGCAGGCGGCGATCGAGCCGAGCGTGCGGGCGAGGTCAGGCGAGACGGCCTCCTCGGCCTGGTCGCGCCGCGTCGTCGCGGCATCCGCGAAGGCCGCGCGAGCCACCGCGAGGTCGGTCGCCGCGTCGATGCTGACGGTGGGGGAGCCACCGAGGGCCTCGAGGTGCTCGGTCAGCAGCGTCGTCAGACCGGGGGACAGGGTGCCGACGACGGCGATCAGGCGCGCCTGGTCCTGCGCGGCCGTTGCGAGCAGCGCGGTGTCGCCCTGGGCGGGACGCGGCACCGGATCGATCCCGATCTCGCGGGCGAGGTCGTCGAGCCGCCCAGCCACGGTCACGCCTCCGACGGCCGCGGCGCCGGCGACCGCGGCGCCTCCGAGCAGCAGTGTTCGTCGCTGGGTCACGGTGGCAGGCTAGCCGACCCGACCCGGGTAGGGTGGCGCTGACACCTGCACGCGGGTGCCGACAATCGAACCCCACAATCGAACCCGGCACCAGCGTCGACCCACCCCTTCTGGGCGAGGAGACGAGATGGACGACCGGATCGCTGGCGTCGTGCGCGACATCGTGGGCGCGCACGGCCTCGACCTCGACGACCTCACGCTCGGCGGCGGCCCGCGCCGCCTCCTGCGCATCGTGGTCGACGCCGAGGGTGGGATCGACCTCGACTCGCTCGGGCCGCTGTCGCGCGAGATCTCCGCGGCGATCGACGAGGACCCCGAGGCCTCGCGGGCCGTGGGATCCGGCGCGTTCACGCTCGAGGTCACCTCGCGTGGCACCGACCGTCCGCTCACCCTCCCGCGTCACTGGCAGCGCAACCGTGGCCGTCTGGTCTCGGTGACACCGATCGACGGCGACCGCTTCGCCGGTCGCGTCGTGGGCGCCGACGACGACGCCGCGACCCTCACCGTGGCCAAGGTCGACCGCCGTGTGCCGTACTCCGAGATCCGCACCGCCGTGGTGCAGGTCGAGCTGAACCGAAAGGACGCCTGACATGGACATCGACATGACGGCCCTGCGCGCTCTCGAACGCGAGAAGGACATCGCCTTCGACGTCGTCGTGGAGCTGATCGAGCAGGCCCTGCTCTCGGCCTACCACAAGGTGCCCGGGGCCCTCCCGCAGGCGCGGGTGACCCTCGACCGCCGCAGCGGACACGTCTCGGTGCTCGCGCGGGAGCGCCTTGAGGTCACGCCCGTCGACCCGGCCGACGAGGTCGACGGCGAGTCCGTGGCGCCGCCGGCGCCGCGGTTCAGCGAGGAGTTCGACCACACGCCCGACGACTTCGGGCGCACCGCCGCCTCGATCGCCCGGCAGGTCATCATGCAGCGACTCCGCGAGGCCGAGGACGAGCAGACGTTCGGCGAGTTCTCGGGCAAGGTCGGCGACATCGTGTCGGGCATCATCCAGCAGGGCCGCGTCCCCGGTGACGTCCTGATCGACCTCGGCAAGGTCGAGGCGCTGCTGCCGGCCACGGAGCGAGTCGCGGACGAGAAGTACGCCCACGGTGAGCGCATCAAGGCCTACGTCTACGACGTCGAGAAGGGCAACCGCGGTCCGAAGGTCAAGGTCTCGCGCACCCACCCCAACCTCGTCCGCCTGCTGTTCGCGCTCGAGGTCCCCGAGATCGCCGACGGGTCGGTCGAGATCGTCGGCATCGCCCGTGAGGCCGGCCACCGCTCGAAGATCGCGGTGCGGGCCACCGTGCCCGGCATCAACGCCAAGGGCGCCTGCATCGGCCCCATGGGGTCACGCGTCCGCAACGTCATGCACGAGCTGCACGGCGAGAAGATCGACATCGTCGACCACAGCGAGGACCCGGCGGAGTACATCGGCTACGCGCTGTCGCCGTCGCGGGTCATCAGCGTCACGGTCGTCGACGAGACGACCCGCGCGGCGCGTGTCGTCGTCCCGGACTTCCAGCTCTCACTCGCGATCGGCAAGGAGGGCCAGAACGCCCGCCTCGCCGCCAAGCTGACCGGGTGGCGCATCGACATCCGCTCCGACACCGCTCCCGAAGCGACGTGACCGGCACCGGGGGAGAGAGCACCACCGCGGACGGGGTAGACTTGAACACGGTCTGGCGCACGTGCATCGGTTGCCGAGAGCGGGCGCCCCAGACCACACTGGTCCGATTCGTCGCGGTCAGGGCAGAAGCCACCACGGTGGTCACCCCCGATCTGCGGCGGACGATGCCGGGACGAGGAGCACACGTGCACCCCGACCCTGCGTGTCTGGACCTGGCGCGGCGCCGCAAGGCGTTCGGGCGGGCACTCCGCGTGGAGGGGCCGCTCGACCTCGATCTGATCGACGGCCTCGCCGGCCCGACGACCACCACCTGACCAGAGGGGCCCTTGCCCCCCGACCGGAAGCGGAGCACTCAGCTCATGAGCACTCGATGAGTACGTTCCGATGAATTTGCACGTCAACCTGGTCTGATCTGCCCTTCGGGGGCCGGTTGGGCCCCATGAAGGAGAACAGTGGCTGTCAGAGTCCACGAGCTCGCACGTGAGCTCGGAGTCGAGAGCAAGATCATCCTGTCCACGTTGAAGGACATGGGTGAGTACGTGAAGTCTGCGTCCTCGAGCGTCGAGGCCCCCGTGGTCCGCCGCCTCAAGGAGGAGCACGGCGACGCGCTTCGCGCCCAGGGCAGCAAGAAGGCCTCCGCCAAGAAGCCCGCCGCCCCGGCCGAGCCGGCGACGTCCCAGGCCCCGACCGAGACGGTCGCTCCGGACGCCGGTCAGCCGACCGTCCCGACCGAGCCGTCCGAGGCGGTCACGGTCGCTCCGCGCACCCCCGGACCCCGTCCCGGCCCGCGTGCCCCGCAGGCTCCGGCGGAGCCCGAGGTGGCGCCGACCCCCGAGCCCGCCGAGGCGCCGGCCGCGAGCACGCCGGCCGAGCCGGAGGCGGTTGCTGCGCCCGATACGTCCGCGGCGCCGACCCCCGGCCCGCGTCCCGGCCCCAGGCCTCCGGCCGCACCGGCGGGTGGATCCGCAGGCGCTGGCCCGCGGCCCGGCGGTCCCCGACCGACGGCGCGACCGGGCAACAACCCGTTCTCGTCGAAGCAGGGCATGGCGCAGGAGCGCCCGCCGCGGCCCCCGGCCGCGCGTGAGGGTGGAGCCGCGCCGCGCCCCGGCATGCCTCGCCCGAACCCGGCCATGATGCCCAAGCAGTCCGGTCTCACCCCGGCGCGCCCCGGACCCGGTGGCGGACGCCCCGGCCCCGGTGGACGCACGGGCGGTCCCGGTGGACGTCCCGGCGGTGCCGGTGGCGGTCCCGGTGGACGTCCCGGCGGCGGTGGCGGTGGCGGCGGCTTCGCCGGTCGTCCCGGCGGTGGCGGCGGAGCCCCCGGTGGCTTCGGTGGTCGTCCCGGTGGCGGTCCCGGTGGTCCGGGTCGCGCCGGCCGTGGTGGCACCCAGGGTGCCTTCGGTCGCGCCGGTGGTCCGGTCCGACGTGGACGCAAGAGCAAGCGCGCGAAGCGTCAGGAATTCGACCAGATGCAGGCGCCGGCGATCGGTGGCGTGCGGGTCCGCAAGGGCGGCGGCGAGGTCGTGCGCCTGGCGCGTGGCGCCTCGCTGACCGACTTCGCTGACAAGGTCGGCGTCGACGCGGCGTCGCTCGTCCAGGTGCTGTTCCACATGGGCGAGATGGTCACCGCCACGCAGTCGGTCAACGACGAGACGTTGCAGCTCCTCGGCACCGAGCTGGACTACGACGTCCAGATCGTCTCGCCCGAGGACGAGGACCGTGAGCTGCTGGAGTCCTTCTCGCTGGAGTTCGGCGAGGACGAGGGCGACGACAGCAACCTGGCGGCCCGTCCGCCGGTCGTCACGGTCATGGGTCACGTCGACCACGGCAAGACGAAGCTCCTCGACGCGTTGCGCAACTCCAACGTGGTCGCCAAGGAGGCCGGTGGCATCACCCAGCACATCGGTGCCTACCAGGTCACCGCGGACGTCGACGGCGACGAGCGGCGCATC
>CAYRZN010000122.1:0-7878 GCA_964428825.1 uncultured Aeromicrobium sp. | reverse complement strand
CCGCGGGCGGCCTCCCACTCGACCAGCGGGAAGAGCCGCTCGTCGCGTACCTCTGACCGCTCGTCGCGCGGGCTGGTGTGGCGCGGGTCACCTGTGATGGTGTGGTGCCCGGTCTCCGTCGATCGCTGGGGACCTGAGCCGATCCGCACGACCTCGGGGAGACCACCATGAGCACCCTCACCGCCCCTCCGCCCGGACGCCTGCGCACGATCCTCGTGTGGGGCACGGTCGCCCTCGTGGGCGCCGTCTGCTGGAGCGTCCTCGCCCTCGCGCGCGGTGAGGAGGTCTCGGCCCTCTGGATCCTGTTCGCGGCGCTGTCGTCGTACGCGATCGCCTACCGCTTCTACGCGCGGTTCATCGCGCAGCGTGTCCTGAAGCTCGACAACACCCGTGCCACGCCGGCCGAGCGCCTCGACAACGGCGTCGACTACGAGGTCACCGACCGTCGCGTGCTGTTCGGCCACCACTTCGCCGCGATCGCGGGGGCCGGCCCGCTGGTCGGCCCGGTGCTGGCGGCGCAGATGGGCTACCTGCCCGGCACGATTTGGATCATCGTCGGCGTCATCGCCGCTGGCGCCGTCCAGGACATGGTCGTGATGTTCTTCTCGATGCGACGCGACGGCAAGAGCCTCGGCCAGATGGTGCGCGAGGAGATCGGCGTCGTCGGCGGCACCGCGGCCCTGATCGCCGTCTTCGCGATCATGATCATCATCTTGGCGGTGCTCTCGCTCGTCGTCGTGAACGCGCTCGCCGAGTCGCCGTGGGGCGTCTTCTCGATCACGCTGACGATCCCGATCGCCCTGTTCATGGGGTTCTACCTGCGCTACATCCGACCCGGACGCGTCATGGAGGCCACGGCGATCGGCGTCGTGATGCTCCTGCTCGCGATCGTCGGCGGCGGCTACGTCGAGCAGCTCGGCCTCGAGAGCGCCCTGACGATCTCCAAGGAGCACCTGGTCATCGGCCTCGTGGTCTACGGCTTCGTGGCCTCGATCCTGCCGGTCTGGATGCTGCTCACGCCGCGCGACTACCTCTCGACCTTCATGAAGATCGGCGTCATCCTGCTGCTCGCGGTCGGCTTGGTCATCGCCGCGCCGGTCCTGCAGGCCGACGCCGTCACGAGCTTCGCGACCGACGGCGACGGACCCGTCTTCGCGGGCAAGATCTTCCCGTTCGTCTTCATCACGATCGCCTGCGGCGCCCTCTCCGGGTTCCACGCGCTCATCTCCTCGGGCACGACGCCGAAGATGATCGCCAAGGAGGGCCAGGTCCGCATGATCGGCTACGGCGGCATGCTGATGGAGTCGTTCGTCGCGATCAGCGCGCTCATCGCCGCGGTCGTGATCGACCAGGGCCTCTACTACGCGATGAACTCCCCCGCCGGAGCCACGGGCGGCACCGTGCAGGGCGCGGCGCAGTTCGTCAGCGGCCTCGGGTTCACGATCTCGCCCGAGACCCTCCAGGCGGCCGCGGACTCGATCGAGGAGGACACGCTCGTCTCCCGCACCGGCGGCGCACCCACCCTGGCGTTCGGGCTCTCCCAGGTGTTCTCGGAGGCGTTCGGCGGCGGCCTGCAGGCGTTCTGGTACCACTTCGCGATCATGTTCGAGGCGCTGTTCATCCTCACCGCCGTCGACGCCGGCACCCGGGTCGGTCGCTTCATGCTGCAGGACACGGTCGGCAACTTCTGGCCCAAGTTCGGTGACGTCTCCTGGCGTCCCGCCGCCTGGACCGCCAGCGCCGTCACGGTCGGTCTCTGGGGGTACATGCTCTACGTGGGTGTCACGGACCCCCTCGGCGGCATCAACCAGCTCTTCCCGCTGTTCGGCATCGCCAATCAGCTGCTCGCGGCGATCGCGCTGACGCTGTGCGTGACGCTGTTCCTCAAGCACGGCTGGCTGAAGTGGGTCTGGGTGCCCGGCGTCCCGCTCGCGTGGGACCTGGTCGTCACGATGACGGCGAGCTACCAGAAGATCTTCAGCGACAACCCCGCGATCGGCTACTTCGCGCAGGCGTCGCGGTTCCGCGATGCGCGGGAGGCGGGCGAGGTGCTGGCGCCGGCGACCAACGACGCCGAGATGGGGACGATCATCACCAACTCGACGACGAACGGCGTGCTGCAGACGATCTTCGCGGTCCTCGTGATCATCATCGTCGCGAACGCCGTGCTGATCTGGGTCCGCGCGATCCGGGCCGGCTCGTTGCCCACCACCGAGGTGCCGCACACCAAGTCCACGATCGTGGCTCCGGCCGACTTCATCGCCACCGCCGACGAGAAGCGCGCCCTCGCCGAGTGGGAGGCGGAGCGCGACGCCGAGACCATCGGGAGTCGTCGGTGAGCGGGCGGCTGGCGGGCGTCCGCCGGCTCCTGCGCGAGTTCACCGGCGAGGCGCGCTGGGACGACTACCTCGCCGACTGCCGGCGCGACGGCGTCGAGCCCGCCAGCCGGCGCGAGTTCGAGCGCCACCGCGCCGAGCAGGTGGCCCACGCCCCGATGGCGCGCTGCTGCTGAGTGCTCGTGTCGCCGCCTGCGCCGACCGCTCGACGCGCGCACACCCGCTGCCTGCGGTAGCAAGGAGGGCGGGGTCCTCGAGACGCACGCGTCACCAGGCGCGCTCGACGACCCTCTGAGGGGGAGCCACCATGGACACCTGGATCTGGATTCTGATCGCCGTCGTCGCCGTGCTGCTGGTACTCGCAGTCGCGGCCGTGATCGCCCGACGTGGCAGTGCTGACCGTCGTCGCCGCGAGCAGGAGCAGCGCGACCGGCAGGAGGCAGCGCGCCTGCGCGACCAGGCTCGTGAGGCCACCGTCGCCGCCCGCCAGACCGAGGCCGGAGCCGCCGCGGCCCGTGCCGACGCCGAGCAGGCACGCCTGGAGGCCGAGCGGCTCCAGGCGCAGGCCGCCGGCCTGGAGGGCGAGGCGGCCAAGGTCGCCAGTCACGCCGATGACCGTCACCTCCAAGCCGACCGTCTCGATCCCGACGTGAACCACGATGACGTCGCCCGTGACGGCGCCACCCACGACAGCGCCACTCACGACGGGGGCACCCAGTCGGGGAACGCGGCGGGCAGCGGCCACGCGCCGCCGCCGCCGGTCGATGCTCCCCGGTCGGCGCCGACCGCCGACGGCACGGTGGCTCCTCCGCCCCCGGTCACTCCCCCCGCCACCGGCCCCGGCGGCCCGGCCGGGGACGACCAGCCCCGCCGCTGACCCGCAGCGGTCGTCGGGGCCGGGCCGCCGGTACGGTGCAGACGTGAGTGACGTCGCGACCTACGAGCAGCTGGCCGCCCTGGACCCGACGACCGTGCAGGTCGTCGGTCCGGAGCACCTGGACCTCAACGGCCACATGAACATCAACCACTACTACTCGTTCGGGTTCCGCGCGATGTGGTCGTTGAACGAGCAGAGCCTCGGCATGCCCGACGGTTACATCGCCGCACGCGGCATGACGACGTTCACGGCCGAGCAGCACCTGCGGTTCCTTGCCGAGTCGCACGAGGGTGACCGGTTGGCGATGATCGCCCGCCCGATCGCCCGCGGGAACCGCGCCCTGCACCTGGCGACGGCGATCCTCAACACGACCCGTGGCGAGATCGCCTGCATCGCGGAGTCCCTGCTCGTCCACGTGGACTTCGCGACGCGACGCCCCGTCGCCTTTCCTGACGACGTCGCCGGCCGCATCGACGCGGCGATCGACGCTGCCGAGGTGCGCCTGCCGATCAGCGGCGCCCTCGGGATCCGCCGATGACGGACGCCGACCGTCCGCACATCGAGATCTCGACCGACGGTGCCTGCCTCGGCAATCCCGGTCCCGGCGGGTGGGGCGCGATCCTGCGCGCGGGCCGGCACGAGAAGGAGATCTCGGGCGCCGAGCCGGAGACGACCAACAACCGCATGGAGCTGACCGCGGCCATCCGGGCGCTGGAGGCCCTCAAGCAGCCCTCGCGGGTCGATCTGCGCACCGACTCGACGTACGTCCGCAGCGGCATCATGAGCTGGGTCGCGAACTGGCAGCGCAACGGTTGGCGCACCTCGGCCAAGCAGCCGGTCAAGAACGCCGACCTGTGGCGTGAGCTCGTCGCGGCCTGCGAACGTCACGACGTCACGTGGCACTGGGTCAAGGGTCACGCCGGTGACCGCGACAACGAGATCGCCGACCGGCTCGCCAGCGCCGCCGCCCGCACCTTGCTCTGAGGGACCCCACCCCCGCACCGCCGGTGGTTGAGGTGTGAGTGCGGTCTAGCGCACGAGCCTCGAAACCTCGGTCAGGTTCGGGTCTCGTGCGCAAGGTTTCGAGGCTCACGCCCTGGCGGGCGTTCGCACCTCAACCACCGGTCGACGGGACCGAGACGCTCGGCAAGTGGAACGTCTGCGCGAAGCGGTCGAGCAGCGTCGGGTCGCCGGCCTCCACCGACACGAGCTCGGCCTCGATCGCCTCGGCTCCCGTGACGTGTCCGGCGATGAGCTCGCGAATGCCGGGTCCGCACACCAGCACGACGTCGGCATCAGCCTCCTGCGCGAGGTCACCGTCGACGCCGCGCACCAGCGGCCCACCCGCGACCGGGCGCACCCGCAACGAACCTCCATCGACCGCGAGGTTCAACGCGACCGGGCCGACGTGCACCTCGTACCGCGTGCCCGGCAGATCGGCCGCCACGCCGGGCCGGAACGACGTCCGAAACGCCATCGTCATCGAGTCGAGCGTGACGATGTCGTCGGACTCCGGATCCCCCATCGCGCCGAAGCCCCACTCCCCGAGCGCGAGCATCAGCGGCTCGAGCGCCCGGCCCCGTTCGGTGAGCTCGTAGACCAGGCCCCGGTGCGCGAGCGGCACCCGCCGCACGACCCCGGCGTCCTGCAGCTCCCGGAGCCGCTTGCTGAGGATGTTGGTGGGGATGCGCGGCAGGCCGTTCTTGAGGTCGCCGTAGCGGCGCGGACCCACGAGCAGGTCGCGGACGATCAGCAGCGCCCACCGTTCGCCGACCTGCTCGAGGGCCGTCACGACCCCGCAGTACTGGCCGTAGCTGCGCGCAGCCACCCGGCGTCAGGCCCCCTGCTCGGCCATGAACGCCTCGGGGCCGACCTCGGCCGCCCGGGCGTCCATCCATCCGAACTCGATGATGTTGCCGCTCGGGTCCTCGACGCTGCGCTGGTACATGAAGCCGTAGTCCTCCGGGTCGCGCGGCGCGGCACCACCGTGGGCGACGGCGAGGTCGGCCTTCGCGTCGACCTCCTCGCGGGAGTCGAGCATGAGTGCGACTGCGACCTGGGCGCTCTCGCGCGGGTCGGCGATCGCCTTGGTCGTGAACGTCGCCATGAACTCGGGCTTCAGCACCATGAAGAAGATGTCGTCGTTCCACGCGACGCACGCGGCGTTGTCGTCGGTGAAGTCCGGATTGATGGTCGCGCCGAGCGCGGTGTAGAAGGCCTTGGTGGCCTCCAGGTCGTGAGCGGGGAGGTTGACGAAAATCTTGAGGCCCATGGCACTGCTCCTGTGTGAACGGCGGCCGACGTGCCGCTGAGATGGATACTTGTAAAAAGCAAGTGCGCCGTCAAGGGCCGTGCGCAAGAATCGGGACATGCGCGACGACCTGGGGTTCGAGCTGACGACCGACCGACCCGTGTGCCGCGTCGTGAGCCTCGTGCCGTCGCTCACGGAGGCGATCGCGGCCACCCGGCGCGGGGCCCTCGTGGGCGCCACCGACTGGTGCACCCACCCCGGCGACCTCGACGTGCCGCGCGTCCGTGGGACGAAGAACCCCGACCGGAAGGCCATCGAGGCTCTCGCACCCGATCTCGTGGTCGCCAACCAGGAGGAGAATCGCGAGCTCGACGTGCGTCGTCTGCGCGAGGCCGGCGTGCCGGTGTGGGTCACGCGGATCGAGACCGTCCACGAGGCGATCGACTCGATGAAGCGCCTCTTCGAGGAGGCACTCGACTGGGGCGTTCCCGGGTGGCTGACCGAGGCCGAGGCCGCCTGGTCCGAGCCGTCCGAGCCGCGAGGTTCCACGGCGGTGCCGATCTGGCGCGATCCGTGGATGGTCGTCGGCCCACGCACGTACACCGACGACCTGCTGCAGCGACTCGGGTACACCAACCACTTCGGCGCCGACCCGCATCCTGACGCCGAGGTCGACCGCTATCCCCGCGTCGAGCTCGACCAGGTCGACACCTCGCAGGTCGACCTGGTGCTGCTGCCGGACGAGCCGTACGTGTTCACCGCCGAGGACGGTCCGGAGGCCTTCACGACAGCGCCCACCCGTCTCGTCTCGGGTCGACTGCTCACCTGGTACGGCCCCGCGATGCTCGAGGCCCGCCGCACCCTGGGCTGAGTCGACGGTCCTACTTCTCGGCGCTCTCGGCCTGCTTGCGGGCCTCGACGCGACGCACCTGGGCCTTCTTGACGGCCGGGGTGATGTGCATCTCGTGCTTGGCCACGACGTAGGGGGTCTCGCCGACGATCGCGTTGTGGCTGCCACTGAAGAGGTACTTGCTGCCGAGGTTGATCATCGTGGCGAGCCGGTTGCGGTTGCCGAGCAGCGTCGCGATGTGGAGACCGACCCAGATGATCCAGGCCGGGAAGCCCGTGAGGCGCGGCAGGTGCGTGATCTCGGCGACGGCCGACGACTTGCCGATCGTGGCCATCGTGCCCTTGTCGGAGTACTTGAACGGCTTGACGTTGGCGCGCTTGCCCTTGAGGTCGGCCTTGATGAGCTTGCCGACGTGCTTGCCGCCCTGGATCGCCGGCTGGGCCAGCTGCGGGAGTGACGACGGGCCGATCGAGATGTCGCCGATCGCGAAGGTGTTCTCGAGGCCGTTCACGGCCTGGTGCTCGTCGACCTCGATGCGGCCGCCGCGTCCCTGCGGCACGTTCCAGTCGAGCACGGTGGGGTGCGCCGTGACGCCCGTGGCCCACACGACGATGCCGGCTTCGAGGAACTCCTCCTGGCCGTCGTTCTCGACGAGCACACCGTCGGCACGCACCTCCTTGACCGCCGTGTTCAGCCGGAGGTCGACCTCGCGCTTCTCGAGCGAGCGCTTGGCGTAGGCACGCAGCTTCTCGTGGAAGGGTCCGAGCACGTCCGGCGCCATTTCGAGCAGCGTGACGTGGATCTTGTCGCGGTCGAGCTCGGGGTAGGTCGTGGGCATGTCGTTGTTGCGGAACTCGGCGAAGGCGCCGGCGGTCTCGACGCCGGTGGCGCCACCGCCCACGACGACGATGCGCAGGTCGGAGTCCTGGCCGTTGATGGCGAACTCCTCGAGGTTCTCGAAGAGCTGGTCGCGCACCTTGAGGGCGTCCGAGCGCTTGTAGAGCGGGACCGCGAACTCCTCGGCGCCGGGGGTGCCGAAGAAGTTCGTGGTGACACCGTTGGCGAGCACCAGGGAGTCGTAGGAGACCGACCCGTCGCCGTGGCGGCGCAGCAGCTTCTGGTCGGGGTCGATGCCCGTGACGATGCCCTTGAGGAAGCGCACGTTGCGCTGGCGGGCGCGCACCGCGCGCAGGAACCAGGTGATGTCGCCGGGGTTCAGGCTCGCGGTGGCGACCTGGTAGAGCAACGGCTGGAACGTGTTGTACGTGTGCCGGTCGATCAAGGTGATCGACACGTTGGCGCGCTTGAGCTTGCGCACGAGGGCGAGGCCGCCGAAGCCTCCTCCGACCACCACGACGTGCGGGCGCTTGGGGCTGGACGACTGTCGATCGGTCATGCGTCCAGTCTACGAGCGCGGGGGCTGGTCCAGCATCTGGGAGGCCCTGACGTGACGGGACTCACCGGCCGCCGCCCAGGCCCGCACCGACGGGTGGCGCAGCAGCACGTAGGTGGCGATGCAGGCGGCCGTGATCAGCAGGGCCGAGGGCACCGACGGGGCCACGAC
>CAYRZN010000121.1:0-7980 GCA_964428825.1 uncultured Aeromicrobium sp. | reverse complement strand
GCCGCTGCCGACCGCCTCGCGGACCTTGGCATCCCTCGACGCGGCCGCTCCGGAGGAGGGGGTGGTGGTCATGCCGGGACCTCCCGGTCGTGGGGTGCGGTATCGGCCTCGGCGTCGGTGACGTGCTCGCCGGTGAGGGCGAGGAAGACCTCGTCGAGACTGGGCTGGCCGAGCGAGAACTCGCTGATGTCGACGCCGTGCTCGCGCACCCGCACGAGCGCGCCGGGCACCTCGCCGGGCGAGGTGACGTTGAGGCTGAGCGCGTAGGGATCCTTCGAGACGACGGGCTCGCCGCCGAGCACCTCGGCGAGGAGCGCGGCCGCGCGGTCGCGGTCGGCCGGGTCGGCGACGCGCACGTGGAGCGCCCCCGTGCCCACCGAGGCCTTGAGCTCGCCCGTGGTGCCCTCGGCGATGACCTTGCCGCGGTCGATGACCGCGATGCGGTCGGCGAGCTGGTCGGCCTCGTCGAGGTACTGCGTCGTGAGCAGCACCGTGGTGCCGGCACCGACCAGGGCGCGGACGATGTCCCAGACCTGGTTTCGGCTGCGGGGGTCGAGTCCCGTGGTGGGCTCGTCGAGGAACATCAGGTCGGGGCGCACGACGATGCTGCCGGCGATGTCGATGCGCCGCCGCATGCCGCCGGAGTAGCTCTTGACCTGCTTGGCGCCCGCCTCGGTGAGGTCGAAGGCGTCGAGCAGCTGGTCGGCCCGGTCGCGCGCCGCGGTGCCGCGGTAGCCGTAGAGCTTGGCGAGCATGACGAGGTTCTCGAGGCCCGTGAGGTCCTCGTCGAGGGAGGCGAACTGGCCGGTCATGGCGACGCGCGCCCGGACCTGGTGGGACTCGGAGACGACGTCGTGGCCGAGCACGCGGGCGGACCCGCCGTCGGGCTTGAGCAGGGTGGCGAGCATGCGGATGACCGTGGTCTTGCCGGCGCCGTTGGGGCCGAGCACGCCGTAGACACCGCCGGACGCGACCTGCAGGTCGACGCCGTCGACCGCCCGGTGCTCGCCGAAGACCTTCACGAGACCGGAGGTCTCGATCGCGAAATCACTCATGGCACGACGATGTCACAGCGGCAGGACAGAAATCACCGGCCGAAAGGCTGATCTTGCGGGCGAGGCCGGGTGGGGCGCTCAGGCGCCGCGGGACTCGAACTGCAGGATCGTCGCGAGCGGCTCGGGCTCGGCGGACACGGGGCGCAGCCACTCGGTCAGCGCAGCGCTGACCTCGTCGGCGACGCTCGTGCCGTGCGCGATCGCCGCGAGGGTGACCTGCGTGGCCAGGTCGCGGTCGATGTCCACCCTCAGGTGGAGGTGTTCTGCGGTCACGCGTGATCTCCCGTCACGATGTCACCGGCCCGGACCCGCGTCCGGACTGTCGTACTTCCTGCACCGTAGACCACATTCCCTGAATTTCCAAGCAAAAACGCCGCGGGGCACGATCGTCGGACGGTCACACCGAGTTCGACTTCCGAGTAACCACCCCCGGTCCCTAGCGTGACGGCGGAGGAGTCGACATGAGCAAAGCAGGACTGCGTTTCCCGACCGAGAGCACGACGTCGACGGCGCGCGACGTGCTGGCCGACGCCCTGCGCAAGGCCGATCCGGTCGGCGCTCGCGCGGTCGAGCACGAGACGAACTGGCGCCGTCACTACCTGACGCACTACGTCCGTGCGGTCGAGGCCGGCGTCGGCGACGCGGCTGCGGCCCGACGGATCGCCCACGACGGCATCCGCTCGGCGCAGGACCAGATGCTGTTCGGCGACGTGCCGCTGGGGCAGGCCATCGACTCCGCTCCGCTCGCCCAGATGCTGAAGACCCACACCGTGACCGGCAACGCCGAGGCGGAGACCGAGCTGTCGGTCCCGTACCGCGGTGAGCGGTTGCGGGGCGAGGCGCTCGACGTGCAGCTGGTCGACTGGCGGGACCGCGGCATCGTCACGAGCTCGTTCGTCGAGGCGATCCGCACCGTGATGGCGCACCCGGAGTGGCTGCGGCTGGAGGGTGACACCGTCGTGGTGCTGGGCGCCGGTGCGGAGATGGGTCCGCTGCGCGCGCTGCAGCACTGGGGCGCCGAGACGGTCGCGATCGATCTTCCGCGCACGGACCTGCAGGACCGCCTCGTCGAGCAGGCGGGCGAGGGTGCGGGACGCACCCACCTGCCCGCCCGCATCGTCACGAAGGCCTCGGCCGACACCGGTGCCGACCTGCTGGTGGACCTCCCGGCCATCGCGGAGTGGCTGGACCACCTTCCCGGGCGGCTCGTCCTCGGCAACTACTGCTACGCCGACGGGGCCAAGCACGTGCTGGTCTCGATGGCTGCCGACGCCCTCGCGGCGCACCTGCTGAAGGAGCGTCCGGACACGGGCCTGTCGTTCCTGGCCACTCCGACCGACGTCTACGTGGTCGACGGGGAGGACATCGCCAGCGCCGAGGCCAAGTACCGGCGACGCTCGTTCACGTCGGCGGCGCGCACCCCGCTGCGGGTCGTCAGCGGCGGGCGACTCCTCCAGCGGCAGTACCCGCCGGGTGCCGAGCTCGGCACGTGCGACGCACTGGTGCCGCAGCAGGGTCCGAACTACGCCCTCGCGAAGCGCCTGCAGCGCTGGCGGGCGACCGACGCGATCGCCTCGGGCGCTCGCGTCTCGCTCAACGTCGCCCCGGCCACGCGGACCCGGTCGGTCGTCAAGAACAAGGCGCTCGCCGCGGCCTACGCCGGTGCCCACCGCTTCGGCGTGGAGGTCTTCGACCCGGCCACCTCGAACGTGCTGATGGCCGCGCTGCTCGTGCACGACCTGCGCGCTGGGCAGGCGCCGTCGGACGAGCCGTGGCAGGACGAGCACCGCGGCGCCGCCCACGGCGGACTCTGGACCGCCGCGTACCACCCGCGCAGCGCCCTCGGGCTCGCCGCCGTGATCGGCATCGGCGCCCTGCGGAACTGAGCCCTGGGCGTCGGCGCCCTGGACTCAGGTCCAGGACGAGAGCATCAGCGCGACGTACAGGACGCCGAACGCGACCGACACCACGCCGTACGCGACCGAGACGACGATGACCCACCGGGGGATCGGGCCGCCGGGGGTCACGGGCAGCATCGCCTGCGGCGCAAAGGGGTCGTACATCGGCGCTGGAGCGGGTGGGGGCGCGGTCGGCGTGTCCTCGGGCGTGGCCATGGGCCCAGCGTGCCAGCGCACCGTGACGCGCGCGAGCGGTCAGCCGAATGTCGTGCTCCGTGGGCTGCACGGCCCTGGCGACGTCGCGAGCGACACCGCCAGGGCCGTCGTGGATCAGCCCTCGAGTCGGCCCGATCGGCGCATCACGGCGACGCCACCGGCCAGCGCCAGCAGGGCCAGCAACGCGAGCCCGCCCGCGTCGAGCAGTCCGAGGCCGGCCCCGGTTCCGGGCAGGTGCGCGACCGCGTCGAGATCGTTCGTGAGGACGACGTCGGCTGCCGAGACCCCCGCTCCGGTGACCGTCACGACCGACCTCGCTGTGTCGGTCGAGCCGTCGAGCTCGACGCGGTCGTCGCCCGCCGTCCAGGCCACACCACTCCAGAGCACCTTCTCCGGCAGGTCGACCTCGTGCTCGGCCAGGGTCACGGGGACGCCTGCCGGCACCCCTGGCACCACGGCCGTGCCGCCGGCGGGCACCTGCAGCTCGACCTCGTGGTCGGTGCCGACGAGGTCGGTCCACGACGCCGTGACCGGGAACGTCGACCCGGTGGGCATCGCGGAGGCGCCGTCGCCCGTCAGGCGCTTCGTGACCGCCAGGTCCGCGAGCACGGCCGTGACCTCGTTCAGCAGGTCGATCGTCGGGGCGGTCGCGGCGCCGATCGTCAGCACGGCCGAGCCGTCGGGGCGCGCGACCAGGCCGGTGCCGGCCCACTGGGGCTGGTTCCACGTGAAGCTCACCGAGTCGTCCGGGGCCTGCTCCGTCAGCAGCACCTCGGTGCCGTGCGGGAGGTCGGCGCCGAACGGGACCTCGGTGCCGTCGGTCGGCAGGTCCATCTCGGTGGACTGCGGCTGACCGTTCTCGTCGATCCAGGAGGCGACGACCGTGACGAGGTCCGGCACGTCCGCGTGGTCCAGGAGCACGCCCTCGACCTGCTTGGTGAGGGCGAAGGTGCCCGGCGACCAGGTGGCCTCGTTCACGACCGTGACGAGGGAGACGTCGTCCTGCTGGTCCGAGACCACGACCGTGGCGCTCCCGTCACCGGCATCGGTGACACCGGTCCCGCTGATCACGATGGAGTCCCAGACGACGGTGGGCTGCTCGGGGCGGGTGCCCTCCGTGACCGTGACGACGGTGCCGGCCGGCAGGACCTCACCGAGCTCGGTCGGTTCCGTCGTTCCGATGGTCAGGTCGCGCACCTGCAGGTCTCCCGCCGCGTCGGTCCAGCTCACCGTGACCGGGAAGCGTGTCGCGGGGTCGACCTCACCGGCCGCCTCGCCCGAGACGCCCTTGATCAGGCTCAGGCCCGCGGTGGAGGTGGCCGCGTGGTTGTCGATCTCGACGACGGCGTCAGCCGCACGGCCGATCGTGACGATCGCTGACGAGCCGTCGACCGCGACGCCGGGCCCTGACCACTGCGGGGCGGCCCAGGCGATCGAGGAGCCGTCGGCGAGAGGCGTCTCGGTGAGCGTCACCTCGGTGCCGATCAGCAGGTTCTCGCCCAGGGGCACTGACGTGCCGTCGGTGGGCACCGTGAGCACCCGCGACTGCGGGGTCCCGGCGTCGTCCCACGTGGCCGTGACGGTGACCTCGCTCGGCACGGCCGGGTTCGTGGCCTGGGCTCCCGACACGGTCTTGCTGACCGCGAAGGTGCCGACGGTCCGCTCGACGCGGTTCGTGACCGAGACCTCGGCGGGGGTCGTCGCGTGCGCCGGCTGCACCTGGAGCGACGCTGGCGAGATGACCGCGGGTGCCCACGTGAACACGTCGTCGTCGAGCGGCACCGTCTCGGCGAACGTCACCGTCGCGCCGATCGGGAGGTCGGTCAGGACCACAGGGACGCCGGCGGTGACGTCGACGAGCCGGTCGGGCTGGGCCGGGAACCCGGCACCGAGCGCGCTGGTGTCGATCGTCGCGGTGACGGGGTAGGTGCGGTCCGCGGCGACCTGGCTCGCGGCGGGTCCCTCGAGGTTCTTGGTGATCTCGACCTGCCCGAGCAGGGCCGTGTTGGTCAGGGCGACCTCGACGTTGGTGCCCGGGGCGAGCGAGGCGACGGCGGTCGTGCCCTCGGCCGACACGGTGACACCGTCGGTCGCGGCGAACGACGGCGCACCGAACGTGACGCCGGGCACCGAGGGCATCGTGGGCTCGGAGAGCTCGACGGTCCACCCCGTGCCGCGCGCGTTCGGGCCGCTCACGGGTCCGCCGTCGAGCGGCACCGCGAGGTCGTACTCGATCTGCGGCGTGCCGGTCGGGTCGATCTCGCGCACGTGCACCGTGAAGACGGTGCCGTCGGGCACGAAGGCCGCGCCCGCCGTGTCGGCGAGGTCCTTGGAGACCGCGACGGAGCCGCGGGTGACGCCCTGGCCCGTGCCGCTGCCGCGGTTCTGCTGCGTGATCGACGAGGTGTACGACTTCCCCGCCACCGTGGCGGAGTTGCTGTAGGTCGTGCCGGCCGCGTCCATGCCGCCGCTCGTGGTGCAGGTCGTGTACCGCACGACGTACTGGTACTCGTGGCTGAAGCCCGTCGCGGTGCCGCCGCCAGGCTGGGCGAGGGTGGGCTCCGGCAGCGTGATCGTGACGGTGGTGCCGTCGAGCTCGACCTGCGCGGAGTCGGTCAGGTCGACCGTCGCGAGGCCGCCGTTCTGGACCTGGTCACGCGCCTCGATCCGCAGGCCGAGGCGCGCAGCGACATCGTCGCCGGTGCCGCAGACCTGGTGGGTGCCCATGATGTCGTCGGTGATCGTGAGGTCGCCGTCGACCGCCGCGAGCTCCTGGCCGGGAACCGTGATGTTCCAGCCGAGCGTGGTCTGCGGCAGGTAGGTGACGCCGTCGACCGTGACGGGGGCGGAGCTGATGCTGCCGCCCTTGCCCTCGCTCCGGTTCGGCACGACGGCCTGGCCGGCGTCGATCGTGCCGTCGACGGAGGCGGTGTTGGCGAAGGTCGTGCCGGACTCCGGCAGGCCGTCCGTGGTCGCGCAGGTCTGGTAGCGGATCAGGTAGAGGTGGTCGAGCGGACGGAAGGCGAAGTCCGATCCCGCCACGACGTCGAAGTCGACGGCGAAGGAGGTGGCCGTCGCGCTCGTCGTGGTGCGCTCGAGCAGGTCGGCGCCGATCGTGCGGGACACCTGGTTGGTGGGTCCGTAGCGCTCCTCGATGCTCAGGCCCCGCACGACCGGCGCGCCGTCGGCGTCGGTGCAGAGCGCGTGCTCGCCCGTGAGCTCGTCGCTGAACGTGAAGTCCTGCTTGCCGACGAGCTCGTCGCCGGAGACCGTGACGGTCCACTGGATCAGTCCGTCGCGGTTCGAGCCGCCCAGGACGCTGCCGGACTTGTCGACGCCGGCGGTGAACGCCCAGTCCTGCGTGACGCCGATGACGCCCGAGGTCTCGCCCCAGACGTCGACCGTGGCCTGGTTGGTGTACTCCGTGCCGACCGGGTCGATCTGGCCGTCCGGCGTGCAGGTGCGGTACGTGACGCGGTACGTGACGTTGCGGTCGAAGCCGCCGTCCGGCGCCGTCAGCACGATCCCGAAGTCGTGCGGTGCGGCGACGTCGTCGTCGATCGCGCCGAGGCCGGACACGTTGACGACCGTGGAGCCGCGAACGGTGTTGACGGCCAGGCCCGGGTCGGTGCAGAGGACGTGGCCGTCGCCGAGGTCGTCGAGGACGGTGACGACGTCGTGGCCGGCCAGGCGCGAGCCCGGGAGCTCGATCGTCCAGGTCATCGACCACTTGTCGGAGTTGAGCACGCCGGCCTTGGTCCAGGTGTCGGGCAGCGTGACGCCGTCACCGATGCCGCCCGTGCCGGGCAGGTCGACGGCGGTCGCGACACCGTTGAGGTCGAAGGTGACCTCCTCCTCGGTCGTGACGAGGACCGCGTCGACCTCGAAGAGGAACGTGCCGAGGACGAGCTCCGGCGCGGTCGCGACGACGTCGGTGAGCGTGCAGGTCGCGATCGACGTCGCCGGGTCGGTCAGGCAGTTGCCCCACACCGCGCCCTCGGAGCCGAAGAGCTGGAACGGCACCGGCTGCTCGAAGCCGAGCTCGGCCGGCAGCCCGATCGTGAACGTGTCGCCCGGCGTCGGGTCGGCCGCCGACGCGTCCCACGCCCCCTCGACCGTCAGGACGTCGCCGACCGTGGTGGGACCGCCCTCCCCGTGGGTGATGACGAGGTCGCTCACGACGATCCCGGGGTTCGGGGCGGCCGTCGCCGAGCCGGACGGCGCCACGACACCGGCCGCCGCGAGGGTCGTGGCGAGCAGGAGCGTCAGCGCACGGCGCGGGCGCGCCGCCCGGCGACGCGAGTGGGTCGAAGTGCGTCGCGCCAGGGCGCGCAGGACGTCGTTCATGGGTTCTCTCTCCCTCGGGCACAGCAGAACGACGGCGCGAAGGGTCTCCCAACCTCGACCGCCGTCGTGCCGAACGTAGTGTCGGCGCGCTGCCCGTCCGGCCCGGTCGTCGCACATTCACCCGCGCTCTCACCCGCCCCCGCTCCCTCACCTCACCCGGGTCAGGGCACCGACGCCGACGAGCCAGAGGCCGAGCGCGACGAGGTCGCTCAGGTGCACCCCGTGCTGGTCCTCGACGAGGGTGAACACGATCGGACCGCTGATCCGCGACTGTCCCGCCACCGCGAGGACCAGCAGCGCGGTGAGCACGAGGAACAGCACCCCTCGCACCACCCATGTCCGCATGGAGGGCAACCCTAGGCGCCGCGCCGAGCGTCCGGCGCGCGAGACGGGAGATGTCTCGCACCTCACATCCCGACGGGACCTCTGACCCTGTCAGGTGAACCCGCGGCCAAAATACCGTT
>CAYRZN010000120.1:0-8152 GCA_964428825.1 uncultured Aeromicrobium sp. | reverse complement strand
GACCTCGTCGCCGCGATGGAGGCCGCCCGGGAGAAGAAGGGCGTGGCCACCTACAAGAACAAGATGATCGAGGAGCTCCACATCCGCGACGCGAAGCGGATCCTCGCGTTCGCCGAGGCGCTCCAGGGCCGCTGAGCCGCTCCGGCGGGCGAGGTCGGTGAACCTGCTGGTCGAGTGGGTGAGGGCGGTCGCGCCCGAAGCCGTATCGAGACCCGGCCAGGTACTGGCGCGGTCGGACCCACTGGTGGACCGGTCGGACTCAGCGGACGGGGTCTCGATACGGCCGCCTCGTTCCTCGGCGTGCCACTCGACCAGCGCAGAGGCGGGTCAGGCCGACAGGCGCTGCGCTGCGGCGGCGATGCGCTCGTCGGTCGCGGTGAACGCGATGCGCACGTGCTGGGCGCCGGCCGGGCCGTAGAACTCGCCCGGCGCGGCCAGGATGCCGCGCTCGGCGAGCCAGTCGATCGTGTCGCGGCATGGCTCGCCCCGCGTGGCCCACAGGTACAGCGCACCCTCGGAGTGGTCGATCGTGAACCCCGCGCCCTCGAGCGCCGCGCGCAGCTGCAGACGCCTGCGGGCGTAGCGCTCCCGCTGCTCCGTGACGTGGCCGTCGTCGCCCAACGTGGCCGCCAGCGCGCGCTGGACGGGCGTGGGCACCATGAACCCGAGGTGCTTGCGCACCGCGAGCAGCTCGCCCACGACCTGGGCGTCACCGGACAGGAACGCCGCCCGGTAGCCCGCCAGGTTGGAGCGCTTGGAGCTCGAGTGAAGCGCGATCAGGCCAGTGAGGTCGCCGCCGCTGACGTCGGGGTGCAGCACCGAGACGGCGGGGGCGTCCCACGCGAAGTCGAGGTAGCACTCGTCCGACACCACGAGCACGCCTCGCTCCCGGGCCCAGTCGACGACCTTGCGCAGGTGGTCGACGCCGAGGATCCGGCCGCTCGGGTTCGCCGGCGAGTTCAGGTACAGCAGCTTCGGGGTGCGCGGGCCGATCGCGATGGTGGAGTCGGCGGCCAGCACGTCGCAGCCGGCGTAGCGCGCGCCCACCTCGTAGGTCGGGTACGCGAGCTCGGGGAACACCACGAGGTCGCCGGCACCGAGACCGAGCTGGTTCGGCAGGTTGGCGATGAGCTCCTTCGAGCCGATCGTCATGAGCACCTGGTCGCGCGTGATCGACGCGGCGCCCGTGGCCCGGGCGACCCACGCGGCCATGGCGTCGCGGACGTCGTCGGGGCCGGCCACGGTCGGGTAGCCGTGGGCGTCGACCGCCGCCGTCAGCGCCTCCCGCGCAACCTGCGGGACCGGGTCGACCGGGGTGCCAATCGACAGGTCGACGATGCCGTCAGGGTGCGCCGCAGCCCGAGCCTTCGCGGCCGTGAGCGTGTCCCACGGGAAGTCGGGGAAGCGGGCCGAGACGGGCGCCACCGGGGTCAGCCCTGGTTCTGGGGCGGGAGCTCGGCGATGATCGGGTGGTCGAGGTCGATCACACCGAGCTTGGCGGCGCCGCCGGGCGAACCGAGCTCGTCGAAGAAGTGCACGTTGGCGTCGTAGTACGACGCCCACTCCTCCGGGGTGTCGTCCTCGTAGAAGATCGCCTCCGGCGGGCACACCGGCTCGCACGCCCCGCAGTCGACACACTCGTCAGGGTGGATGTAGAGCATGCGCTTGCCCTCGTAGATGCAGTCGACCGGGCACTCGTCGACGCACGCGCGATCCTTCACGTCCACGCACGGCTGGGCGATCACATACGTCACTGCTCTGACTCCTTGTCGAAGGTCCGCCCACCAGTATCCCGGCTGACGGGCACTGCCCACACGTTAGGTTCGCCTCATGGACACCAGCCCCGTCCGACCGCCCGGGAAGGACGTCGTCGGCCGACGCGTCAGCGTACGGCACCGCACTCCGGACGGCGCTGCCAGCGACGTCGTCGGGCGCCTTCTGGACGCCGGGAGCTCGCTGCGGCTCGAGCGTCGCGACGGCTCCGTGGCCACGGTCGAGGCGGCCACCGTCATCATCTGGCGTCTCGTCCCGGACCGTCCCGTGCGGGCCCGCCGCGCGACCGCGACACCGGTCGACCAGCTCGCCCGGATCATGGCACGGGGATGGCCGGCGATCGAGAGCGAACCGCTCGGGGAGTGGGAGGTGCGCGCCTCGGGCGGGTTCACCAAGCGCGCGAACTCGGTCGCGGCCTTCGGCGATCCCGGTGTCGGCATCGACGCCGCCCTCGACCAGGTGCTGGCGTACTACGCCGCCCGTGGCCTCCGTCCGCTCGTCAACCTCGAGGCCGACGGTCCCTGGGAGGCCCCGCTCACCCAGCGCGGCTGGACGCCGGTGGACGGCGGTGACACCACGGTCCTCGTCGCCCAGCTCGACCGCCGGTGGCCGCTCGACGCCGAGGCCGAGGTCGCGCAGGAGCCCGACGACGCCTGGCTCGCGGCCTACGTCGGTCCTGGCGAGTCCGTCGACCTCGCGCGGCAGGTCATGGTGGCATCGCCGACGGCGGCCCACGTGAGCCTCGACGGGGCGATCGCCCGCGTGGTCGTGACGGGCGAGTGGGCCGGGCTCAGCGCCCTGTGGGTGCCCGAGGCGCAGCGTCGACGCGGCCTGGCCCGGCGCCTCGTCACGACGTCGCTGGGCTGGGCCGTCGAGCACGGGGCCGACAAGGCGTACCTGCAGGTCGTCACCGGCAACGACCCGGCCGAACGGCTCTACCGCACGTTCGGCTTCGTCGACCACCACGAGTACCGGTACCTGACGCTCACACGATGAGCACCGCGGCGGCACGATCTGTCCCGGTGGGGCGGTGAGTGTTCCACGTAGAGCGGTGAGTCGTCCACCGTATGAGCGCCCAAACGGTGGATGAGTCACCGTCCACCCCAGAACGGCCTTCGAAAGGTGGACTACTCACCGCCCCACCACGAGGATTGCTCAGGCGGGCGGGGGGCCGCAGACCACGGCGTCACCCGCGCGGTAGACCGCGGTGTCGGTCTCGGTCTTGACGACCTGGCCGTTCTGCTTGAACGTCCGCGTGACGTCGACGTCGAAGCCCTGGATCGCCGCCTGCGGCGTGCACTCGGGCGAGGTGTCGTAGATCGTCGAGCCGGTGCGGAAGTTCCGCTTGGCCGACACGCCCGCCTCGATGTCCCAGTACTTCGTGCTCCACATCTCGACGTGCATCGTGCCCTGGCGGCTCGAGTTGCTCGGGACGACCCAGGCCTTGATGAGGATCCCGTACGGCGTGGAGTTGGTGAACTTCAGGTCGGTCGTGCCCCAGTTGACCGTGGCCTCGCGCCCGAGGGGGTACCGGCTGAGGTAGAGCGAGTGCGGCTTGTGCTCGTCGTCGTCCAGACCCGCGAAGAACGCGGCGTTGTACGTCGTGGTGGCGACCTGGGAGACGCCGCCGCCGTAGGACTCGACGAAGCGGCCGCCCTCGATGACGCCGCCCTGGACGAATCCATTGGCGGCCGTGCGCTGGCCCACGACCTTGTCGAAGCTGAACTGCTCGCCCGGCTCCAGGATCGTGCCGTCGATCAGGTCGGCCGCGCGGCCCTGGTTGATGTTGCGGTACTGCGTGTTCGGATAGTTCGTCTCGAACTCGCTGACCTTCTCGACGATCTGCAGGGCCTCCGCGTCGGCGGTGGTGAACTCGGGCTCGACCGGCTGCGCCTCGACCGCGATCGTCCGCTCGGGACCCGCCTTCGTGAGCACCGGCAACAGGTCGACGGCGAGGACGTCGGGCTGGAGCCCGATCCCCGGCTTGCCGGGCGAGATGACCGGAGCCCCGTTCACGATGTCGATCGTGGCGTCGACCGCCTTCTCACCGATGCCCGTCGTCGCGTCGGTCAACGGCCCGGCCAGGGCGGCCGGATCGATGAACGGCGCCATCTCGTCGCCCTCGGTGCGGATCTGCAGCGCTGGCGCGTAGGCCGTGACCGGGAGCTCGACCTGGGTGCCGCCCACGTCGAGGATCACCGGGGCGCTGACGGCGGGGACCGCGATCTCCTGCAGCGCCTTCTCGAGTCCTGCGGCGTCGACCCCGGGCTCGACGACGGCGGTCGGGCTCTCGATCGGGTCGTCGCTCACGAGGTACACCTCGCGCAGCGCCTCCAGCAGGTCGTCGGACGTGACCTGGCGACCGTCGGCAGGCTGCACCGCCACGGGCTGCGCCTCGGGGAACGTGATGAGCGCCTCGGTCACGGGAATGTCGATCGTCTCGGCGATGCCGGCGCGAGCGGTGTCGAAGAGCTCCTGGTCGACCGTGAGCTCGGCGTCGTGGTCGGTGCCGCCGAAGAGGGTCGTGACCATGTCGACGGGGTTCCAGCTGCGCTGGCCACCAGCGGCCTCGACCGAGGCGGCGACGTCGAGCGACAACCCCATGTCGGCAGCGGCGAACGTGAACTGCTGGTCGCCGAGCTCGAACACCAGGTCCTGGTCCTCACGCGGTCCCAGCTCCTCGGTGAGGGTCGACTCGGCCTTCGCGGGACTCTGCCCGCCGACGTCGACGCCGGCGATCGTGGTGTCGGCGGCCAGGCGGTCACCGATCAGGAAGTAGGCACCGACGTAGACGCCCCCCAGCAGGACCACCGCTGCCGCGACGAACCAGGGCCAGCGCCGCCGGCGACGGGGTGCGTCACCATCGGCGGGTGCCTCGTCGCGCGGCGGGTCGGCCGGCGGGTCGTCGATCGGCGTGAGCACGGGTCCGCCGTCAGCGTCGACGGCGGCGCGCACGGACGCGTCAGGATCGACGTACTCCGGCTCCGGGCTCTCCTCGGTGCCGGCGACTTCGCCGTCGGTGTGCGCCGCGGCCAGCACCGTGGCGTCCGGATCTGGCGTCTCGTCGGTGTCATCGACCGGCGGCGCGCCCGCCCCACCCTCGGCGGGGGGCTGCGGCGGATCTCCCGCACGCTCGTCGCTGCTCATGACTCTCCCTGACGATGGCTCGACTCGAACTCCCGTGACCGCGCGATGGTGCCCGAGTCAGCCCGGTACCACAACACGGAGACGGTCTTCACCGCCTCAGCCTAGAGTTCCGGAGCACGACGGCCACGAGCAGGGCCAGTCCGAGCAACGTGAAGGTCCAGCCGAGGGCGTCGTCGGCGATCAGGTACTGACCGCGCGACGTCGCTCCCTGGAGCACCAGCACGAGCCCCCAGCCGATCATGAGGGAGGCGCTGCCGAGCGTGACCGTGCGATCGGCCACGAGTCCCAGTGGCACCAGCGGGGCGACCGCCAGGAGCAGCCCCCACGGGACGTCGAGACCGACGAACGCGGCGTCGTGACGATGCACGACCGCGCCCAGGACCCCGGCGTAGAGACCCGCGAGGACCCAGACCCCTCGGGTCAGAGCCCGGCGAACAGGTCCTCCTCGAGTCCCGACTCGCCGACGGGACCGCGCGCGCCCCGGACGAGCCGGTAGTGCTCGGTGCCCCAGGCGAGCTTGGCGAGGTCGACGCCCATCGCGAAGAACATGCCGTCGGGCGTGATCTGCGAGGCGTGCGCTCGCATCGCCGCGAGCTTGGCGTCGGTGTGCTCGGGCGACTCGATCACCGCGTCGAGCTGGTCGTCCTCGACCATGAACGGCGGGAGGTTGTCGGGGTCGAAGCCCTCGAAGCCCTCCGCGCCGGACTCGCGCATCATCCGGATGCCCTCGCGCATGCGGCCCGCCGACATCGCGCCCCAGTACAGCTTGGCGACGTCCCACGCCTCCCCCAGGTCCGGACGGTGGCTGCGCGCCGCGGCGAGGTCGACGGCGTAGTGAGCGACCCGGTGGGCCTGCACGTGGTCGGGGTGGCCGTAGCCGCCGAACGTGTCGTACGTGACGACGACCTGGGGTCGGACCTCCC
Organism: uncultured Aeromicrobium sp.; assembly: GCA_964428825.1. GTDB lineage: Bacteria > Actinomycetota > Actinomycetes > Propionibacteriales > Nocardioidaceae > Aeromicrobium. The sequence goes on along the minus strand of CAYRZN010000120.1, from coordinate 2,309 downwards.
GGATGATCTCGACCAGCAGGTCGGAGGCCTCGAGCAGGTCGGCGTTCCAGAACGACCGGGGGTCGACCTCGTCGGCCGCCGTGGCGTGGCCGTTCTCGTCCCACTTCATCCCGGAGTCACGGAACCGGCCCGGCCCCCCGAGGATGCGGTGGTCGGTGACCCCCAGCTCGGCCATCGCGGCGGCGAGCTCGCCGGCGCGGTGCTCGCCCAGCGCGTCATCGCGGTCGGCGGCCAGGTGCTCGAGCTCCGGCACCAGGATCTCGCCGAGGTCGCCGAGCGTGCAGGTCACGAGCGTGACGTGGGCCCCCCCGGCGACGTAGCGGGCCATCGTGACGCCGTTGCCGATCGACTCGTCGTCGGGGTGGGCGTGGACCAGCAGCAGACGGCGGTCGGGGAGGGTCATGGGCCCAGATTAGACGGGTCGAGGGAGAGCCCCTCGCGCCCACTGCCTCGACCAATGATGAGATGACTGCATGACTGACGATGCTCCGTCCTACCCCCGTCTGGCTGCTCGGACGCTGCGGTTCTCGCTGGGTGTGCCGCGGGCCGTCACGGTGTCGCCCGACGGGGCCACGGTGCGCTTCATCCGCACCCCCGACGGCGTGACCCGCACGGGTCAGCTCTGGGAGCACGACGTCGAGTCCGGCGTCGAGACGCTGGTCGTCGATCCCGTCGCGCTGCTCGGCGCGGGCGACGAGGAGCTGTCGGCCGAGGAGCGCTCGCGCCGCGAGCGCAGCCGAGAAGGGGCGGCCGGCATCGTCGGCTACGACGTCGACGAGACCGGTCGCTGGGCGACGTTCGCGCTGTCCGGTCGCCTGTGGGCCACCCACCTCGGCACCCATGCCACCCGCGAGCTCCCGTCCCAGGGCGCGGTCATCGACCCTCGGCTCGACCCCACCGGGCGCCGCGTCGCCTACGCCGCCGGTGGTGCGTTGCACGTCGTCGAGCTCGCCGACGCGAGCCACACGACGGTCGCCTCGCCCGTGAGCGCCACGCAGGTGTGGGGGCAGGCCGAGTTCATCGCCGCGGAGGAGATGGACCGCATGCGCGGGTTCTGGTGGGCGCCGGACGGACGCTCGCTGCTCGTCGAGCGCTACGACGAGGCCGCCGTCGCGGTCTGGCACATCGCCTCGCCCGAGCACCCCGATCGACCCGCGACGGCACAGCGCTACCCCGCCGCCGGCACCACCAACGCGGACGTGTCGCTCTGGCACGTGTCCCTCGACGGCGAGGCCACCGAGATCCGCTGGGACCGCGAGCGGTTCGAGTACCTGGCGCGGGTCACGTGGGCGCCGGAGGGCCCGCCGCTGATGCAGGTCCTGTCACGGGACCAGAAGACCTCACAGGTGCTGCGGATCGATCCCGAGACCGGCGCGACGGAGGTGCTCCGCACGCTCAGCGACTCCGCCTGGGTCGAGCTCGGCCCCGCGCCGCGCTGGTCGCCGGCCGGCGCCCTCGTGACGATCGAGGACGTCGGAGGCTGGCGGCGCGTCGCCGTCGACGGCGAGCCGGTCAGCCCTGACGGGTGGCAGGTGCGGGGTGTCGTGGCGACGTTCGCCGACGCCGTGGTGGTCACGGCGTCCCATGAACCCACCGAGATCCAGGTGGTGCGGATCGGCACCGACGGCTCGCTCGACCAGATCACCCAGGGGCGCGGCGTGCACGGCGCCGTCATCGGCGGCGACACCACCGTCATCACCCGGACGAGCCTCGCGGACGCGCTCGTCCGTCACACGGTCCACCACGACCTGGGCGCGGAGGCCGTCGAACCCAGCACCCTCACGAACGTCTCGGTCCCGCTGCCGGTCTCCCCGTCGGTCCACCTGCTGAGCGCCGGACCCCACGAGCTGCGGACCGCCGTGGTGTTCCCCACCGACCACGAACCCGGCACCCGGCTCCCAGTGCTGCTCGATCCGTACGGCGGCCCCGGCGCCCAGCGCGTGTGGGCCTCGGCCCGGGCCTTCGCCGAGGCCCAGTGGCTCGCCGACCCGGGCTTCGTGGTCGTCGTGGCCGACGGCCGCGGCACGCCAGGGCGCGGCAGCGCGTGGGACCGGGCGATCCACCACGACTTCGCCGGCGTGACGCTCGACGACCAGGTCGAGGCGCTCTTCGCCGTGGCGGCTGCGTTCCCCGACGACGTCGACACCGGCCGGGTCGGCATCACGGGCTGGTCGTACGGCGGCTACCTCGCCGCACTCGCGGTCCTGAAGCGCCCCGACGTGTTCCACGCGGCGGTCGCCGGGGCCCCCGTGACCGAGTGGCGGCTCTACGACACCTGTTACACCGAGCGCTACCTGGGGCACCCCGAC
>CAYRZN010000119.1:0-8435 GCA_964428825.1 uncultured Aeromicrobium sp. | reverse complement strand
GGCCCATCGGGTGTTCTGCTCGGGCGCCGACCTGTCGGAGGCCTCGAGCGGGGGCGTGGAGGAGGGCACCCGCGCGATCGTCGACCTGCAGCGACGGATCGTCACGTCGGTCAAGCCCGTCGTCGTCGTTCTCGGAGGGCCCGTGCGGGCCGGTGGTCTGGGCATCGTCGGTGCGGCCGACATCGTGCTGGCGGGGGAGTCGGTCACGTTCGCCCTGACCGAGGTGCGCATCGCGGTCGCCGCGGCCACGATCTCGCTCAGCCTTCTCGAGCGGCTCGCGCCCCGCTTCGCGGCGGACGTGTTCCTGACCGGCCGCACGTTCAACGCCGCCGAGGCCGCGGCCGCGGGTCTCGTCACGCGCGCCGTGCCCGACGCGGAGCTGGAGGACGCCCTCGCCGCGGTGCTGACCGACCTCGTGCAGGGGCACCCGCAGGGTTTCCGCGAGTCCAAGGTGCTGCTCAACCACGACCTCGTGGCCCGCATCGACGCCCTCGGCGAGCAGGTCGCCGAGCAGTCGGCACGGCTCTTCGGCAGCGACGAGGCGCGGGAGGCGATGCTGGCGTTCCTCAACCGCAAGCGCTGAGCCTCGGCGTTCGTCCGACGTGGGCGCGGGTGTCGGCTCCGGCGATTACACTGGATCGCTCGCCCTGAACGTCTGAGGAGACCGGTGACCTCACCTGCTGCTGCCCAACGCGAGATCGCGTCCGAGCAGTCCTACGTCGACACCGTGTACGAGCGGCTCGACGCCTCCGCCGATGTCGCGCGCGCCCTCGTCAAGGAGGGCTACGCCCGCGGACATGTCGGCCACGAGGGGGGTCTCGTCGAGCGCGACGCCATGGTCTTCCAGGCCACGCGCCGGCTCACGGCCCTCAACGCGGCCCACGACGGCCTGGTCTTCGGCCGGCTCGACCTCACCTCGGGCGACCGGCGCTACATCGGTCGCATCGGCGTGCGCGACGCCGAGCGCGAGATCCTGCTGATCGACTGGCGTGCCCCTGCTGCCTCGGTGTTCTACCAGGCCACGGCCGCCGATCCCGCCGGCGTCGTGCGTCGCCGCGTGCTGCGGTGCTCCGGCAGCACGGTCGTCGGGGTCGAGGACGACCTCCTCGACGCCGACTCCGCACCCGACGACATGGTCGTGGTCGGCGAGGGCGCGCTGCTCGCCAGCATGTCCCGCGCGCGCGACGCCACGATGCACTCGGTCGTCGCCACGATCCAGAAGGAGCAGGACGACGCCATCCGCGCCCCCAGCCGTGGCGCCACCATCATCGGCGGTGGTCCGGGCACCGGCAAGACCGTCGTCGCCCTGCACCGCGCTGCCTACCTGCTCTACACCGAGCGGCGCCGGTTCGAGTCCGGCGGCGTGCTCGTGGTGGGCCCGTCGGGCGTCTTCATGGCGTACATCGAGCGGGTGCTGCCCAGCCTCGGCGAGACCAGCGTGACCCTGCGCTCGCTCGGCGAGGTCGTCGACGGCATCAAGTCCGGCCGTCACGACGAGCCGGTCGCCGCGGCCGCCAAGGGCTCCCAGCGCATGGTCCGGGTGTTGCGTCGACTCGCCACCGAGGCCGCGCCCGGCGAGCCCACCGAGTACCGCTACTTCTACAAGGACGACGTGCTGCGGCTCGACGAGCGCCGGCTCGCGGGCCTGCGCCGTCACCTGCTGCACCAGGCCTCCTACAACCGCGCCGTGCCCCGTGTCCCCGCCGTGCTGGCCGAGGCGCTGTGGCAGCAGGTCCACGGCGAGCGCGCCCTCGAGAAGGGCCGCGAGGGCTTCCTCGAGGAGCTCGTCGACGACCACCGCTTCGTCTCGTTCGTCGAGGCCTGGTGGCCCGAGCGCGACGCGGTGGAGATGTGGCGCACCCTCCGCGACCGCATCACCGACGTCTCGCACGGCGCGTTCCGTCGCGAGGAGCTCGACGCGCTGAAGGCCTCCTGGCAGGCCGAGACGCCCAGCATCGAGGACGTCCCGCTGGTCGACGAGCTGCGCTACCTGCTGGGCGAGGTGCCGGCGCAGGTCGACGACGACGGCGACGTGCCCAAGCAGCTCATGAGCTTCGAGCGCAGCGAGCGCGAGGAGCGCCGCGCCACCCGATCCATCGAGGACGACGGCTACGCGCACGTGCTCGTCGACGAGGCGCAGGACCTCTCGCCGATGCAGTGGCGCATGGTCGGTCGCCGCGGTCGCCACGCCAGCTGGACCATCGTCGGTGACGCGGCGCAGTCGTCCTGGCCCGTGCCGGCCGAGGCCGAGCAGGCGCGCCTCGAGGCGCTCGAGGGCAAGCCGGAGCACCGCTTCCGCCTCTCCACCAACTACCGCAACTCGGCCGAGATCTACGACCTCGCCGCCGACGTCGCGCGCCGCGCCATCCCGGGCGCCGATCTTGCCGACGGCGTCCGGCGCACGGGCGAGCAGCCGGCCCACCTCGAGGTCCCGCGGGGTGGGCTGCCCACCGCCGTGCGCGAGGAGGCCGAGAAGCTGCTGGGCCGCGTCGAGGGCTCCGTGGCGGTTGTCGCACCGCTGGCCCTGCGCGCTGTGCTGGAGCGCGAGCTCGCTCCCGTGCTGGGCGCCCACGAGCGGCTCCGGCTGCTCGACGCCCTCGACACCAAGGGGCTGGAGTTCGACGCGGTCGTCGTCGCCGAGCCCGACGCCCTCGTGGGCGAGTCCGAGGCGGGGTGGCGCACGTTCTACGTCGTGCTCACCCGCGCCACCCAGCTGCTCACGACCGTCGGGAGCACCTCCCGGTGGAGGACGGAGGAGCCCGCGTGAGGCTCAAGCTCCGGCGGCCGCAGCTGCGCCGCCCCACCCTGCGGTCGGTGGTGCCGCGACTGCTCGCGCTCCTGGTGCTGCTCGCGGTCGTGGTGCCGGTCGGCCTGGCCGTCGCCCGCACCACGTTCGAGTCGTCCGAGCGGTCCATCTCCATCGGCGCCCACCAGGCCGTCCTGCGTCCCGACTACTCCGGCGAGATCGTGGCCGACTTCGGGCCTCTGCTGCCGCTGGTCAAGGTGCCCGTCGACGACCCGCGGTTCGGCATCGGCGCGCGCATCCAGCTCGGTGACGCCGACGTCGCCTCGCTCGACGAGCTGCTCGCCCGCGACGCCGTCATCGCGTCACAACCCGACGGTGAGATCGCGGCCGTCGAGGCGGCGCTGCGCGACATGTGGATCGACTCGGCCGTGCGCGGTGCGGGCGTGGCGGTGGCGCTCGGCGCGGTCCTGGTCACGGCGTGGGTCTGCGTCGGACGCGAGCGACGTGGCCACCTCCTCGCCGGGATGCGCCACCCTCAGCCTCGTCGCGTCCTCGCGGTGGTCACGGTGGGGGTCGTGGTGGTGGGCGCCCTGGTCGTGGCCGAGCGCTCCGACCCCACCTCGGTCGACGACGACGTCGACTGGGTCCGGCTCGCCGAGGTCTTCCCCAACCTGCCCAGCGACCCCCTGATCGAGCGACTCGAGGTCTCCGACGGCGCCGCGCTGCGCAGTGGTGAGTCACTCATCGAGGGCGCCATCCGGACGTACCAGGAGTCGAGCACGTTCTTCGACAAGCTGGCCGAGACCGCCAAGGACGTCGAGGTCCGCACCCCCGACGAGGGCCAGACCGTGGCGCTCGTCGTCACCGACCGTCACGACAACGTCGCGATCGACCCGACGGCACGGCAGATCGCCGAGAACGCCGAGGCCACGATGCTGCTCGACCTCGGCGACGACACCTCCAACGGGGCCTCGTGGGAGGAGTTCAGCATCAACTCGCTCGCCCGCGAGTTCGACGACATGCCGATCGTGGCGGTCGCCGGCAACCACGACCAGGGCTCGAACATCGCGAAGCACATGGAGGACAAGGGCTTCCAGCTGCTCAAGGGCGAGCCTGTCACGGTCGACGGCATCCGGTTCATCGGCGACAGCGACCCCCGGTCGTCGGGCCTCACCAAGGGCTACACGGGCGACGAGGACGACAACATCGCCGCGATCAAGGAGCAGGACCAGGCGCTCACCGAGGCCGCGTGCGACGACGGCGACGTCGCGGTCGCGCTGGTCCACAGCTCGGCCGCGGCGCGCGAGCTCGCACAGTCGGGTTGCGTCGACTTGGTCCTGTCGGGGCACCTGCACCGCCAGGTCGGTCCCGACGTCGTGGTCAGCGACGACGGCGACCCCACGGTCACGCTCACGACCGGCACCACGGGTGGCGCGATCTACGCCTTCGCGCTGGGCACGGGTCTGCGCCGCGAGGCCCAGATGACGCTCGTGACCTTCGAGGACGGACGCCCGGTCGGACTCCAGATCATCGACATCGCTCCCGGCGGCAGCATCACGCCACAGGACTACGTCACCCTCGCCGACCTCGTCGCCGACCAGGCCCCCGTCGACCCGTCGACGTCCCCCACCGACGCCCCGCCCACCGGCCCCGACACCGTCGAGTAACCCCACCGGGCGGTGGAGCGGGCGGTGAGTGAGTAACTTCTCGTTGGGGAGCGGTGAGTAGGTAACCTCTCAGCGACCTGAGGACGTCACTCGCTCACCGCTGGCGCGGGAGCGGGTCGGCGGGAATGCGGCGGAAGAGCTGGCGCCATCGCGGGCCGAAGTCCGGCGGCGCACCGTTGTAGCCGCCCTTGGCCAGGGCAGCGTGCACCCGCCGAGTCGATTTCATGAGGTTGCGACCGTCCTCCTTCGTGATCTGGAAGTACCGGAGGTCGATGTCACGGATTTCGGCATACCGGTCGATGTCGCGCAGGTACTGCTTGCGGTCAGTCTGGTGGTGACCCCCCTCGTACTCACCGATCGTTCGCCACTCCAGCCAGGCCCAGTCCGCGATCGCGATGACGCGTCCGGCGACGATGATCTCGACGTTCAGGTCGGGCTTCGGCAGGCCGGCGAACTCCATGGAAGCCCGGTGCCGGGACTCCTCGAGTGACCATGAGCGTCCGTCGAGGTGCGGCGCGACCCACACGGCCTGAGCTGACCCGGCGCGCCAGTGGTCGTGACGGGCGAGCTCCACGAGTCCGGCGAGGCTCATGTGGCCTTCGCGCAGCAACCAGTCGCCGACCATGATTGCGTCGATCGTGATGGCCTCGGCGCAGAACGCGATGAATGCGGCGGTAGGCGTGACCGCTGCGTCGTCGGCCGGCGGCATCCGCTCGGTGCGGTGCAGCATGATGCCGTCGGTCGCGATGTGGTGGTCGCGCGCGACGACGAAGTGCAGGGGGAGCTTCGGGCCGTAGTCGAGGCCGAGCTCCTGGATGCGCGTCATCCCGGTCAGGCGCGCGTCGGGTGGAAGGGTGAGGTGGCCGGCCCTGACCCAGTCGCCAGACGTCATCTCGTGCTCGGCGTGCACCCACACCCGTGGGAAGAGCCTGCGCCAGGTGGCGCCGGTGAGCATGCGCGGGCTGACACCTTCGGATCGAGCCGTCCCCGTGGCGAACGGGCCATTGCGGAGTGCGGGTGGGACCCGTGCCGTCGTCATCGCTCGAGTCCAGCTGTCACCGGCGCACGACGGAACCTGGGCGACACGCCATGTGGACGGGACGAGAGCTGTGGACGAGCGGTGAGCTGATGACCGCTTCTCGCTGTGGGCGGTGGCCTAGTGACCTCTCACGGGCCGCCGGAGGTCACTCACTCACCGCTCCGGGCGGGAGGGGTCACTAACTCACCGCCCGCGCGGCGGGGTCAGGTGCAGCGGGTGAGGATCAGGCGGGCGTAGGCGCGGGCGGCGGTGACGACGTCGTCGATGCTGACCTGCTCGTCGACGGCGTGGGCGTGCTGGATGTCGCCGGGGCCGTACTGCACCGTCGGGACGCCGGCGGCCTGGTACAGCCGCAGGTCCGAGCCGTACGGGGCGCCCACGACCTCGGGCGAGGTGCCGAGCGCGGCGGAGACCTCGCCGAGGAACGGGTGGCTCTCGGGAATCGCCCCCGCGGCGAAGTGGCCGCCGGGCCACGTGACCACGGCAGGCGTCTCACGCAGGAACGGGTGGTCGGCCGAGCGCACGGCCGCCTCGAACGCGGCCTTCGCGTCGGCGAACGACTCCCCGGGCATGACGCCGTGGCGCCCCTCGGCGACGACGAGGTCGGGCACGGTGCTCGCCCACTCGCCCGCCTGGAGGATGCCGACGCTGATCGGCCACGGCGTGCCCGTGAACGGCGCCGGGGGAGCGGCGTTGCGACGCTCCTCAAGCTCCCGCAGAGACCGGTGGATCGACTCGAACACGTCGATCGCGCTGGTGCCGGCGAGCCGCATGGAGCCGTGCGTCGAGTGCCCGGGCACCTCGACGCGGAACGTCAACGAGCCCGCGTTCGCCGCCACGATCTGGTGCGCGGTGGGCTCGGCGATCAGGCAGGCGTCACCGAGGTGCCCGCGGCGCAGCGTCGCGAACGTGCCGATGCCGCCGTCCTCCTCACCGATCACGGTGTGCACCGCGAAGGGCCGCGTGAGCGCGACACCGGCGTCGGCGACGGCCCGCGCCGCCGCGATGATCGCGACGACACCGCCCTTCATGTCGCACACGCCCCGGCCGAACCACACGCCGTCGTCCTCGTGCAGGTGCCACGGGTCGGCGCCGGTCCAGGACTCGGGATCGCCGGACGGCACGACGTCGAGGTGACCGTTCAGCACGAGCGCCGGCGTGCCTTCGCCCGAGACGCCGACACAGCCCCAGGCCTCCTCGCGGTCGACCTCCTCGCCCGGGAAGTCGGGGTCGGCGCGCGCCTCGTCGAGGTCGATCCGCCACAGGTCGACGTCGAGCCGCAGGCCCTGCAGCGTCGCGGCGCTCCAGCGTTGCGCCATGACCTCGCCCTCGGACCCGCCGACGGAGTCGATGCTGACGAGCTGCGCCAGGTCACGGCGGATCAGGTCGACGTCGATGTCCATGGCGTCAGTCTGGCAATCGACCACGACGTGAGCGGCAGGGGGGATCCGCTAGTGTCTGCTCCATGCTTGATCGTCGGTGGTGGCCCCTCCCGTAGAGGAGGACTGCCGTCGTACGCGCCCAGACCCCTCTCGCACCGGGGCTGGGCGTTCTTCACGTCCGGGCCCCGGGCGAACCCCGTGAGGAAGCACCATGACCCGACTGCTGGACGAGCTCCTGGCCCAGCCCGCCTTCGCGCTGATCCGATCGCGCGAGGCCGACACCGTCACGTTGATCGGCGGCCCGCGCCTCGACGGCGAGTCGCTCGCCGACATCCCCGTCGTGGGAGGGGCCCCCGGCGAGGGCCCCGCCTGGGACCACCTCGTGCTCGTGCCGTTCGCCCAGGTGCGCGAGCGAGGCTACGAGGCCCGACAGGACGGCACGCCCCTCAGCGTGATCCGCGCCGACCTGCAGGCCGAGGTCGGACTCGCCGAGCTCCTCGACCAGCTGCCCGACGTGCCCGTGGAGTTCGCCGACCGCGGCGGATTCGAGACGAGCGACGACGACTACGCCCAGGTCGTGCGACGGATCATCGACGACGAGATCGGTCAGGGTGAGGGCGCCAACCTCGTCGTCGGTCGGCACTATCGCGCCCAGCTGGAGTCGTGGGGCCATGCCGAGGCGCTCACGGTGCTGCGTCGACTCCTGGAGCGCGAGCGTGGCGCGTTCTGGACGTTCTGCATCTTCACGGGCGACCGCTACCTCGTGGGCGCGAGCCCCGAGCGGCACGTCAGCGTGGAGCACGGCGAGGTGCGCATGAATCCGATCAGCGGCACGTTCCGCCTGCGCGGGCTCGAGACCCACGCCGAGCGCAAGGCCGCGCTGCTGGAGTTCCTGCGCGACGAGAAGGAGATCTACGAGCTCTTCATGGTCGTCGACGAGGAGCTCAAGCAGATGTGCGACATCTGCCACGAGGGCGGGCTCGTGCTCGGGCCGTACCTCAAGCCGATGACGCACCTCGTGCACACCGAGTACCTGCTCTCGGGTCGCACCGATCGCGACGTGCGCGACGTGCTGCGCGACTCGATGTTCGCCGCCACCGTGACGGGGAGCCCGGTCGAGAACGCCTGCCGGCTCATCGCGCGGTACGAGCCGGAGGGCCGCGGCTACTACGCCTCCGTGGCCGCACTGATCGGCCGCGACGCCGAGGGCGGCCAGCGCGCGGACGCCCCGATCCTGATCCGCACGGCCGACGTCAGTGTCGACGGCCAGCTCAAGGTCACCGCGGGCGCCACACTCGTGCGGGACTCCGACCCCGCCTACGAGACGGCCGAGACCTGGGCCAAGGCCGGGGGCATCCTCAGCGCGTTCGGCCTGGTCGACGCCGCGCCGGCGGCGACCGAGGGCTACGACGCGTTCACCCGCGAGGACGACGTGCTGATCGCGCTCGGGGCGCGCAACCAGCGGCTCAGCCAGTTCTGGCTGACCGACCAGTCCGGGGCCGCGCCCGAGGCCACGCTGCAGGGCAAGCGCGTCGTGGTGCTCGACGGCGAGGACGACTTCGTCAACATGCTGTCGCACGTGTTCGGCGTGCTGGGCATGA
>CAYRZN010000118.1:0-8519 GCA_964428825.1 uncultured Aeromicrobium sp. | reverse complement strand
AGACCTCGGGGTGCAGGTACGGCAGCTCGACCGCGTCCTGGATGATCTCGACCTGGTTGCCGAGGCCGCCGATCGACGTGTAGTCGACGTCCGGGACCTCCTCCAGCACGAGCTCCTCGACCTCGCTCTTCGGGACCCGCTCGTAGACGTGGCCCGACCGGCCGTCGAGCAGCAGCGAGTCGCCGGCGCGCAGCTTGACGTCGGCCAGGCTGGCGGCGATGCGCACGACGCGCTCCTCGTCGGCGTTGCCGAGCACGAGCGCGCGCTCGCCGTCGGCCATGACCTCCTTGAGGAGCACGACCTCACCGGTCTGCTCGAACTCCAGCGCGAGGACCACGTTCATGGCCTCGTTGAGGATGACCTCCTGGCCGCGACGCAGCGACTCACGGTCGACCGCGGGGCTCACGTTGACCCGCATCTTGCGGCCGCCGGTGAAGACGTCGACGGACTCGTCGTCGTTCAGCTGGAGGAACGTGCCGAAGCCGGTCGGCGGCTGCGCGAGCCGGTCGACCTCCTCCTTGAGCGTCACGATCTGGTCGCGTGCCTCGCGGAGCGTGCTCGTGAGCCGCTCGTTCTGCGCCGAGGTCGCGGCGAGCTTCGCCTCGATCTCCCGCAGGCGGGAGTCGGCGGAGACGTCCCCGCTCAGACGGCGGCGCAGGTGGTCGACCTCCGTGCGCAGGTAGGCCAGCTCCGCCTCGGCGGCCGCCGAGGCAGCACCGTGCGAGTCGGGGTTCGTGGGACGTGCATCGTCATCGGGCATGTGACACCTCCAGCTCGTGAGCTCGACACTACCCCGGTCGACGTTGCAGCACTGTGTCGATCTCACGTCGGCGTGTGACGTGGCACCGGGGTGTCCGGGTCAGAGGTCCGGGAGGTCCGCCGGACGGGGGCCGGTGTAGTCCGGCCCGTAGGCGCCTGGGGCCGGGCGACGCGTCTTGGCCAGGGCCCGTTGGCCGGGCGCCATCCGGCGGGCGGTCACGAGGTAGGCCGTGTGCGAACCCGCGCCGTGGGCCGGTCGGACCGCCAGTCCCTCGGTGTGCCAGTCGCGCTCGAGCGTCTCCCACGAGCGCGGCTCGGTGAACTCGCCGTGCTCGCGCAACGTCTCGACGAAGCGCGACAGCTGGGTCGTGGTGGCGACGTAGGCGCAGACGACCCCGCCCGCGACGAGGCGCTCGGCTGCGAGCGGCACGCAGGTCCAGGGATCCACCATGTCCAGGATGAGCCGGTCGATCTCGGTCTCGGCCACGACCTCGCGGACGTCGCCCACCGTGAGGGTCCAGGCGGGGTGGTCCCCCGCGATCTGGGTGACGTTCCTCCGCGCGATCTCGGCGAAGTCCTCGCGGATCTCGTAGGAGCCGACGTGGCCCTCGGGCCCGACCGCACGCAGCAGCCACGCCGTCAGGCTGCCCGAGCCGGCGCCGGCCTCGACGACCCGCGCGCCCGGGAAGATGTCGGCCCACGTGACGATCTGCGCGGCGTCCTTGGGGTAGATGATCGCGGCACCGCGCGGCATCGACACGACGTACTCCGACAGCAGCGGCCGGAACACCTGGTACTCGCCGCCCAGCGAGGCCTCGATCACGATGCCCTCGGGGCGCGCGATGATGTCGTCGTGACGGATCTGGCCCTTCTTGGTCGAGAACTCCTTGCCGGCCACGAGCTGGATGTTGTGCTTGCGTCCCTTGGCGTCGTTGAGTCGGACCCACTCCCCCTCGGCGAAGGGGCCGCGTCGGGTCCAGATCGGCGCGTTCTCGGGGCTGGTCATCGTCGGGCTCCCACTCGGTAGACACGGTTGACGGTGCGGGTGCGGAGGGTCCCCAGGACCTGGCCGTCCTCGTCGACGACCGCGTACGCCTCCGCGGGCTGGTTGCTCATGGCGCGCAGCAGCGCGTCGCCCCGGAGGTCGACGCCCAGGTGCGGCCAGTCGGGCTCGGGTCGGGACGAGTCGAACATGCGCCGGACGTGGAGCCGCTCGATCCGTGCCGCGCGGTCGGCGATGCGCAGCGACTGCGTGGAGCCGGCCCACAGGAAGAGCCCGACGAGGGCGCACAGCGCGAGGTCGACCCACGCGGTGCGTCCGCCCTGCAGGAAGAGCCACGCGCCGAGCGCGAAGGTGGCGAGGCCGGCGAGGCGTCCGGTCCATCCCGCGACGAGGATGCCGCTGCGTTCACGGCCCGTGACCGCCCACGCGACGGCCCGGACGACCCGGCCGCCGTCGAGTGGCAGCGCCGGCAGCATGTTGATGCCCGCGACGAGCACGTTGATCCAGCCGAGCGTCGTCAGCACGTCGGCGTTGCTGCCCGGTGCGAGTGCTGCGCCAGCGCCCAGGCCGGCCAGACCGACGAGCGCCGAGGCAGCGGGACCCGAGATCGCGGTGACGAGCTCCTGGCGGGCGGTCGCGCTGTCGGACTCGAGCAAGGTCTCGCCGCCGAGCAGGTGGAGCGTGACGGAGTGGACCGGGAGCCCGTAGTGACGCGCTGCTGCGACGTGCGCGACCTCGTGCAGCAGCACCGAGAGGTACAGGGAGGCGACGGCCAGGACGGCGACGAGCCACGGCCGGTCGAAGCCGGCGTCGTCGAGTCGCGGCGCGAAGAGCGCGACCAGGACGACCCCCATCAGCACGGCTCCCGGGCGGACGCGGACCGGGACGGACCACACCTTCCCGAGGCGGATCGTGCCCGAGGTCGACATGGCGCCCAACCTATCGTGGGGCCTCGTGCGCCTCCCGGGTTGTCGGTCCCGCCGGATACCGTGCTCGGCATGGTCGCCGGAGCAGAAGAGATCGTGGTGCGACGACGGCTCTCACCCAGCCGTGCGTCGGACTTCCTCACGTGTCCCCTGCTGTTCCGCTACCGCACCATCGACCGGCTCCCCGAGCCTGCGTCCGAGGTCGCGGCGCGCGGCACGCTGGTGCACGCCGTGCTCGAGGACCTGTACGACCTGCCGGCGGCCGCACGCACGCCGCAGGCCGCCAAGGCCTCGGTCGACGCCGCGTGGGAGCGCGTGCTCGCCGACGACGCCCGCCTGGCGACGCTCTTCCCCGACCGCACGCCCGACCGCGAGGCCTGGTTCGCCTCGGTCGACGCCCTGCTCGATGCCTACTTCCGTCTCGAGAACCCGCAGACGCTGGAACCCGCCGAGCGCGAGGTCCGGGTCGAGGGACGGCTCGGGGCCGAGGGCGAGGAGCAGCTCGTCCTGGCGGGCATCGTCGACCGCATCGACGTCGCTCCCGACGGCCGCATACGCATCGTCGACTACAAGAGCGGCCGCTCCCCGGGCGAGCGGTTCGAGGACAAGGCCCTGTTCCAGATGAAGTTCTACGCGCTCGTGGTCTGGCGCACCCGCGGTGTCATGCCCGCGCTCCTGCAGCTCATGTACCTCGGCGACGGGCAGGTCCTGCGCTACGTCCCCTCCGAGGCCGACCTGCTGGCCACCGAACGCAAGCTCCGCGCGATCTGGGGCGCCGTCAGCGCGGCCCTGGAGTCCCGCGACTTCCGCCCGCGTCCCAGCGGGCTGTGCCGCTTCTGCGCCCATCGAGACCTGTGTCCCGAGGGCGGCGGCACCGTCCTGCCGATGCCCGCCTTCCGCGTGGAGTGACCCGGCAGGTCAGGCGCCGAGGTCGGCGAACAACGCCGCGACCGACTGCGGCGTGAGGCCGTCGAGCGTCGTCACGCTGCGGCGACGCGGATGGGGTCCTACCGGCACCATGTGCGGCACGGCGAGCACCTGGCACCCGGCCTCCGTCGCCGACGTGGCTCCGGTCTCGGAGTCCTCCACCGCCACGCAGGCCGACGGGTGGGCTTCGAGCGCCCGCGTCGCCGTGAGGTAGGGCTCAGGATGCGGCTTCCCCCGGGTCACCCGGTCGCCCGTCACCACGGCGGCCAGTGGCAACGATGCCGCGATGGGATCGGCCAGCACGGCGTAGGACATCGTCACGAGCGCCTGCGGCACACCGGCCTCGGCGTAGGCGAGCACGAGCTCGCGGGCGCCGGGGCGCCACGGCGCCCCTTCAGCCAGTCCGCGCGCGACCCTCACCACGAGGAAGTCGACGATCTCCGCCGGCGTCATCGACGTGTCGAAGTGCTGCTGAAGCAGGCGTCCCGAGGTCAGGAGATCAGACCCCACGAGCTGCAGCGCGTCCTGTGCGGTCCAGGTCCCGCCCACCTCCGCGGCGAGCTCGTGCTCGGCCGCGATCCAGAGCGGTTCGGTGTCAACCAAGGTGCCGTCGAGGTCCCAGAGGACGGCGGCCGGGAGCGCAGGAGCCACGCCTCGATCCTGTCAGAACGGCGTCGGCCCGCCGGCGGCGCCCCGAGGGGGCGCGACCGGCGGGCCGAAGATCTGTCTGCCAGACGTCAGCAGTCGAGGTAGTAGTCGAACACGACGTCGTACGCGTCGGAGGCGTCATCCTCGGCGTCCGACGGGATCTCGGTGCTGTCCTCGAGTCCGGCCAGGAGGTCGGCGTAGTCGATCAGCACCTCCATGGCGTCGGCCACGTCACTCGGTGCGTCGTCGACGTTGTCCTCCAGGACGGTCTTGGCGTCCTCGAGCTCGTCCTCCTCGCCCAGACCGGGGAAGTAGAGGTAGATGTCGAAGGCCGCGGTGTCGACGTCGTCGATCACGTCGCAGAAGTCCGACGAGGAGTCGCTGTCGCTGTCGGAGTCACTGTCGGAATCGGAGTCGGAGTCACTGTCGGAGTCGGAATCGTCGGTGGGCTCGTCGGTCGGGTCGGTGTCCGACGTCTCGTTGTCGGAGTCGTCGTCCTTGGTCAGGGCCCACACGCCGACGCCGATGCCGCTGCCCACGAGCAGGAACACCAGCACCGCCAGCGTGATCCAGAGACCCTTCTTCGATCCACCGGAACCGCCCTGCGGTCCGCCGGGCGACGGGAAGCCGGCCGGCGGGGGCGTGGCGCCACCCGGAGGCGGGAACGCAGCGCCGCCGGGGGGCGGCGTGAGCGGCGGGCCGGCCTGAGCCGGCGGCGACGACGGGAGCACAGCGGTGGGCTCGGCGGCACCGCCTCGCGCGGCGATGGCGGCCTGGACGTCCGGGCCGCCGTTCTCGCCGAGCCAGGTCAGCAGGGCGTCGTACGCGTTCGGGTTGGCGGCGATCAGGGGCCAGAGCTCGGTGTCGCTCGTGAGCTCCTGGAGTCGGGCCGGGCTGGTGCCCGGGTTGCTCGCCTCGGAGCGGGTTTCGTCGGTGGCCATCGGTGGTTCCCCTCGAGAGTGCAGGTCGTCGCGGCGGTCCGCCGCGGCAAGATCGGGATGAGCCTAGTGCAGCAGGACGGCGTCCGTACCACGATGTCGCGGTACGGACGCCGATGCGTGCCCGGTCAGCACTCCTCGTAGACGTAGTCACCCAGGTCGAACTTCGCATCGAGCGCGTCGTCCCACTCCGGACCGACGATCGCGTCCTCGTCCTCGGCGATCGTCTCGGCGTACGTCAGCAGGACCTCGACGATCTCGACCACGTCCTCGTCGTCGTAGTCCTCGAACTCCTCGATCACGGCGACCGCGTCCTCGAGCATGTCCTCGTCGTCGATGCCTGGGTAGTAGTAGGTCAGGTCGTCGGCGGCGTCCTCGAGGTCGGAGAGGTCGTCGCAGTCGAGGTCGGCCGGCTCGTCGTCCTTCTTCTCGTCGTCGGTGTCGGACTTCTTGTCGTCGCCGTCGTCGGAGGACGTCTTGGTGTCGTCGTCCTTGGTGGGCGCCCACACCCCGGCGCCGATGCCGCCGCTGACCAGCAGGAAGACGAGCACCCCCAGCGTGATCCAGAGACCCTTGGTCGAGCCGCCGGAGCTTGCTCCCGCGGGCGCTTGAGGGGCATACGAGGTGGGCGGAGGCGTCAACCCACCGGCCATGACGGTCGTGGGGGCGCCGGTCGACGCACGGCGGGCGATCGCGGCGCGGACGTCCTCGCCGCCGTTCTCGCCCAGCCAAGCCACGAGCGAGTCGTAGGCGCTGGGGTTCGCGGCGATCAGCGCCCACAGCTCGGGATCGCTCGTCAGCTCCTGGAGCCGGGCGGGCGGGGTCTGGGGGTCTGCCGCTTCGTGTCGCGTCTGCTCGGTGGCCATCGTGGTTCCTCCCGATGTGGGTCCGTGTCCGGACGGGTCGTCGTGCCGGGGTGGCGTTGTCATGACGTCAGAGGTCGAGGGGCCGGAGAATGTTCCCGGGGTCACCGGTCCGCGCCTCGGCGACACGCCTCGAATCCACGGGCTGCGTGGCACAATGGACGGGTACGACCTTCGACGCCCACGCGAGCCCGCTGCCGGCTGGAGGTTCCCCAGACCACATCTTGGATCCGAGGAATCGCGTGACCACCACCAGCACCACCCGCCCTGCCGTGCCCACCGATGCCGACCAGGCCCAGTGGCGTCCCGACGCCACCGAGGCACTGACTGGCCTGCTCCGGGAACGGGTCGTCATCATCGACGGCGCGATGGGAACCGCGATCCAGCGCGACCGTCCCGACGAGGCGGGGTACCGCGGGGAGCGCTTCGCCGACTGGCCGTCCGACATCCAGGGCAACAACGACCTGCTGACCATCACGCAGCCGCACATCATCGGTGGCATCCACCGCGAGTACCTCGAGTCCGGTGCCGACATCGTCGAGACCAACACCTTCAACTGTCAGTGGATCTCGCTGGCCGACTACGGCATGGAGGAGCTCGCCTACGAGCTCAACTACGAGTCGGCGAGGCTCGCTCGTGCGGCGTGTGACGAGTTCAGCGAGCGCACGCCCCACAAGCCCCGGTTCGTCGCCGGCGCGATCGGCCCGCTCAACCGGACGGGCTCGATCTCCCCCGACGTCAACGACCCGGCGGCTCGCAACATCACGTTCGACGAGATGGTCGACGCCTACGGTGAGCAGATCCGCGGACTCGCCGACGGTGGCGCCGACCTGTTCATGGTGGAGACCATCTTCGACACCCTCAACGCCAAGGCCGCGATCTTCGCGCTGGAGACCTTCTTCGAGCAGGTGGGTCGCCGTTGGCCCGTCGCGATCTCCGGCACCATCACCGACGCGTCCGGTCGTACCCTCACAGGTCAGGTCACCGAGGCGTTCTGGAACTCCATCCGCCACGTGCGGCCGATCATGGTCGGCCTCAACTGCGCCCTGGGAGGCCAGGAGCTGCGGCCGTACATCGCCGAGCTGTCGCGCATCGCCGACTGCTTCGTGCACGCCTACCCGAACGCGGGCCTGCCGAACTCCTTCGGTGAGTACGACGAGGAGCCGGCGACGACTGCCGCCATCCTGCGGGAGTTCGGCGAGGCCGGCATCATCAACGCGGCCGGCGGCTGCTGCGGCACGACCCCGGCGCACATCGCGGCGATCGCCGGAGCCCTCGAGGGCGTGGCGACCCGCCAGCCCGCCGAGGTCCCGACCGCGATGCGCCTGTCCGGCCTGGAGCCGCTCAACATCACCGCGGACTCGCTGTTCGTGAACGTCGGCGAGCGCACCAACATCACCGGCTCGGCGCGCTTTCGCAACCTGATCCGGGACGGCGACTACCCCACGGCCCTGTCGGTCGCGCGCCAGCAGGTCGAGAACGGCGCGCAGGTCATCGACATCAACATGGACGAGGGCATGATCGACGGCGTCGAGGCGATGCGCCGATTCACGCGCCTGGTGAGCAGCGAGCCCGACATCTGCAAGGTCCCGATCATGGTCGACTCCTCGAAGTGGGAGGTCATCGAGGAAGGCCTGAAGAACGTCCAGGGCAAGTGCATCGTGAACTCGATCTCGCTCAAGGCCGGCGAGGAGGAGTTCGTCTCGCAGGCCCGCCTGTGCCGCAAGTACGGAGCGGCCGTCGTCGTGATGGCCTTCGACGAGGACGGCCAGGCCGACAACCTCGAGCGCCGCAAGGAGATCTGCGGTCGCGCGTACCGGATCCTCGTCGACGAGGTGGGCTTCCCGCCCGAGGACATCATCTTCGACCCGAACATCTTCGCGGTCGCGACGGGCATCGAGGAGCACGCCACCTACGGCATCGACTTCATCGACGGCACGCGCTGGATCAAGGAGAACCTGCCCGGCGTCAAGATCTCCGGCGGCGTCTCGAACGTGTCGTTCTCGTTCCGCGGCAACAACCCGGTGCGCGAGGCGATCCACGCGGTGTTCCTCTACCACGCGACCCGGGCCGGCATGGACATGGGAATCGTCAACGCCGGCGCCCTCGTCGGGTACGACTCGGTCGACGAGAGGCTCCGCGAGCGGATCGAGGACGTCATCCTCAACCGCCGTGAGGACGCCGCCGATCGGCTGCTCGAGATCGCCGGCGAGTACGTCGGCTCGGGTGAGAAGGTCGAGGCCGCGGTGGCCGAGTGGCGCTCGCTCCCCGTCGGCGAGCGCATCACCCACGCCCTCGTCAAGGGCATCGACGAGTTCGCCGTCGTCGACACCGAGGAGCTCCGGCTCGAGATCGCCGCCCGCGGGGGCAAGCCGCTCGAGGTCATCGAGGGTCCGCTGATGGACGGCATGAACGTGGTCGGCGACCTGTTCGGCGCCGGCAAGATGTTCCTGCC
>CAYRZN010000117.1:0-8651 GCA_964428825.1 uncultured Aeromicrobium sp. | reverse complement strand
GCCCCTCCTTGGCGATGTGCGGGGTGCCGACGTACTCGAAGCCCTCCTCGATGTGGCGACGGCGGACGTAGTCCTCCATCTCCCGCTTGATGACACCGCCCTTGGGGTGGAAGACCGGCAGGCCGGAGCCGATCTCGTCGGGGAAGCTGTAGAGGTCGAGCTCGGTACCGAGGCGTCGGTGGTCGCGTCGCTGCGCCTCCTCGATGCGGTGGAGGTGCTCGTCGAGCGCCTCCTTGCTGGGCCACGCGGTGCCGTAGACGCGCTGGAGCTGCTTGTTCTTCTCGTTGCCGCGCCAGTAGGCCGCCGCCGAGCGCATGAGCTTGAATGCCGGGATGCGCTTGGTGGTGGGCAGGTGCGGGCCGCGGCACAGGTCCTTCCACGCCAGCGAGCCGTCGCGCTTGAGGTTGTCGTAGATGCTCAGCCCGCCGTCCCCGACCTCGACGCTCGCACCCTCGGCCGCATCACCCGCCGAGGACTTCAGGCCGATCAGCTCGAGCTTGTACGGCTCGTCGGCCAGCTCGGCGCGGGCGGCGTCGTCGTCGATCTCGCGACGGGAGAACTTCTGGCCCTCCTTGACGATCTTGCGCATCCGGGTCTCGATCTTCTCGAGGTCCTCGGGCACGAACGGCTCGGGCACGTCGAAGTCGTAGTAGAAGCCGTCGGTGATGGGCGGGCCGATGCCGAGCTTGGCCTGCGGGAACAGCTCCTGCACCGCCTGCGCCATGACGTGGGCGGTCGAGTGTCGCAGGATGTCGAGGCCGTCGGCCGACGCGATGTCGACCGGCTCGACGCTCTGGCCGTCGACGAGGTCGACCGCGAGGTCGCGCAGCTCGCCGTCGATGCGGGCGGCGATGACGTCGGGCGTCTCGCTGAACAGCTGCCAGGCCTTGGTGCCAGGGTCGACGACCTTCGACTCACCGTTGACGACGACGTTCAGGGACATGGCGATCTCCTCGTTCAGCTGGGCCACCCCCACGACTGGGCAGCGCTCTTGGACGCCACCCTAGTGGCGAGCCCCGATCCGTGGAATCCGACCCGGGCGGACCTGGCGGCCCCCTAGGATCGCACCGCAGACGCACAGCACGCCGTTCCCTCTCGGGCGGCCGGACCAGGGGGAACACGTGATCACCTTCTACGTGATCGGCGGCATCGGGATCGCGATCCTGCTGCTCTCGATCGTGCTCGGCGACCTCTTCGACGGAGCGCTGTCGTTCCTCGACGTCGGCGGCGACTTCTTCTCGAGTGCCGCGCTCGGCGGCTTCCTCGGTGCGTTCGGCTTCGCCGGAGCGATCGGGCTCGACGCCACCGACAACGTGACGGCCGCCGTGGGCATCGGGTTCGTCGCCGGCATCGCCGTCGGCGCCGGCGCGGGATGGGCCTCGAGCCAGCTGCAGCGCGGAGGCGACGAGTCGAACGTCCGCACCAGCACCCTCACCGGGCGCACCGCCACGGTCCTGAACGCCATCCCGGCCGACGGCCACGGCGAGGTCACGATCGGCGTCGCCGGCCACATCACCAAGCTGAACGCCCGTGCCGCCGAGCCCATCCCGGCCGGCACCCCCGTCACCATCACCGCCGTGCTGTCCGCGACCTCCGTCCTGGTCGCCCGTCTGGAGGCCTGACCCGTGAACTTCGACTCCCTCTCCCCGCAGCTGCTGGGCACGATCGGCCTGGTCGTGGTCATCGCGCTGCTCGCGGCACTGATCACGACCCGCTACAAGGTCGCCGGACCGAACGAGGCGTTCATCGTCACCGGTCGTGGCGGCAAGTCGGTCCGCAACGTCGAGACCGGCGTCTCGTCGACCGACATCTCCGGCCAGAAGGTCGTGATGGGTGGCGGCGTGTTCGTCATCCCGTTCGTGCAGAAGCTGCACGTGCTCGACCTGTCGTCGCGCCGCATCATGGTGCAGATCCGTGGCGCGGTGTCGGGCCAGGGCGTCAAGCTCAACCTCGACGGTGTCGCGATCGTCAAGGTCGGCGGCAACGAGGACTCGATCCGCGCGGCCGCCCAGCGCTTCCTCTCGCAGCAGAACGAGATCGAGACCTTCACGCAGGAGACCCTCGCCGGCTCGCTGCGCTCGATCGTCGGCTCGCTCTCGGTCGAGCAGATCATCCGTGACCGGGCGGCCTTCGCGCAGCGGGTCGCCGACGAGTCCGAGAGCTCGCTGACGGGCCAGGGCCTCGTGCTCGACACGTTCCAGATCCAGGACATCACCGACGACGGCACCTACCTGTCCGACCTCGGGCGTCCCGAGGCCGCCAAGATCGGCCAGCTCGCCTCGATTGCCGAGGCGAACGCCCGTCAGGCGGCCGAGCAGGCCCGGATCGTGGCCGAGCAGGAGATCGCCATCTCCCAGCGCCAGCTGGCGCTGAAGACCGCCGAGATCAAGGCGGAGACCGATGCCGCGTCGGCCCAGGCCGCCGCCGCCGGACCGCTCGCCCAGGCCGACCGCGACCAGGCGATCCTCGCCGAGCAGGAGAAGGTCGCCGTCCGTCAGGCCGCACTCAAGGAGCGCCAGCTCGACACCGAGGTCCGCAAGCCCGCTGACGCCGAGCGGTACCGCGTGGAGACCGAGGCCGAGGGCCGCCGCAACTCCCAGATCTTCGACGCCGACGCCCGCAAGGCCGCGGCGATCGCCGCGGCGGAGGCGGAGGCCGAGGAGGCCCGGCTGACCGGTGAAGGTGAAAAGTCCCGTCGATCCGCGCTGGCCGAGGCCGAGGCGATCGAGGGCGCCAAGCGCGGTGAGGCCGAGAAGGCCCGTCGTGTGGCCGAGGCGGAGGCCTTGCGCGAGGAGGGCAGCGCGGAGGCGTCGGCGATCCTCGCCAAGGGCGAGGCCGAGGCCGAGGCGATGAACAAGAAGGCCGAGGCCTTCGAGCAGTACAACGAGGCCGCCGTGCTGCAGATGCTGATCGAGATCCTGCCGAGGCTCGCGGCCGAGGTCGCCGGGCCGATGGCCGCGATCGACAAGCTCACGGTCATCTCGACCGACGGAGCCGGCGAGCTGCCCAAGCAGGTCACCGGCAACGTCGTGCAGACGCTCGAGCTGCTCAAGAACACGACCGGCGTCGACCTGCAGGCCCTGATCAGCGACTTCGCCGACCGGAGCTCGACGGCCACGCCGGCGGCACCGGCCACGCCCGTCGCCGAGTGACGCCGGCGGGCGCCTGACCCAGGGTCAGGCGTCGACGGTGTCGGCCGGTCGCACCTGCGGCATGGGCAGCAGGAGCGCCGCGGGTGCGCCCTCGGGCACGGCGGGCGCCACGGGGGCGACCGCGTCGAGGCGTCGGTAGGGCTGGCCGGGTGCCGGTCGCTGGTCGACGTCGCCCTTGTTCGGCCACAACGACATCGCGCGCTCGGCCTGGGCCGTGATCGTCAGCGACGGGTTGACACCCAGGTTCGCCGAGATGGCGGAGCCGTCGGCGACGTGCAGACCGTCATAGCCGTGCATGCGCTGGTACGGGTCGATCACGCCCGTCTCGGCCGTCTCGCCGATGACGCAACCCCCGATGAAGTGCGCCGTGAGGGGCACACCCACGAGCTCGCCGACCGAGCTGCCCGGATGCCCGCCGATCGCCGCGGCGACGTCCTTCGAGACGCGGTCGGCGACAGGGATCCAGTCGGGGTTCGGCTCGCCGGCCCCCTGCTTGCTGGTCAGGCGCGTGCCCAGCAGGCCGCGCTTGCGGAACGTCGTGATCGAGTTGTCGACCGACTGCATCACCAGGATCACGATCGACTGCTCGGCCCACCGGCGCGGCGAGTGGACCCGCCACGTGCCGCGGAGCCCGAGCAGCCGGTACCCCCGCAGCACGGCGCGCAGGCGTCCGCCCGGGCCCGGGCGGTCCGGCAGCGCCATGTTCATGAGGCTCAGCGCGCCCGAGCCGCGGCCGTAGCGCACGGGCTCGACGTGGGTGACCGCGTCGGGGTGGAACGACGAGGTGATGGCGACGCCCTCGGTGTAGTCGGCGTCCTTGGCCGCGGACCGGGCCGACAGGACGGCCTCGGAGTTCGTGCGGCTCAGGGCGCCGATCTGGTCCGACAGGCGCGGCAGCGAGCGCTCCCTGAGCCGGTGCAGGAGGTCCTGCGTGCTCAGGGCGTTACCGGCGAACACGACCTGCTCGGCGGTGAAGCTCCTCCGCCTCAGCGGGTTGCCCGTGCGCCGCGTCCGGACCTCGTAGCCGCCCGCCTCACGCTCGCGCACGTCGTGCACCGTCGTGAGCGCGTGGATGTCGGCGCCGTTCTTCTCGGCCAGGTACAGGTAGTTCTTGACGAGCGTGTTCTTCGCGTTGTGCCGGCAGCCGGTCATGCAGGCGCCGCAGTCGAGGCACGCGTTGCGGTCGGGCCCGGCGCCGCCGAAGAACGGGTCACCGAGGTTCGCGCCCGGCTCCTCGCCGAACAGGACACCGACGTCGGTGGGGTGGAACGTGTCGCCGACGCCGTAGTCGCGGGCGAGCTGCTCCAC
The DNA here is from genome assembly GCA_964428825.1 of uncultured Aeromicrobium sp. Classification (GTDB taxonomy): domain Bacteria; phylum Actinomycetota; class Actinomycetes; order Propionibacteriales; family Nocardioidaceae; genus Aeromicrobium. The sequence continues at coordinate 4,191 of CAYRZN010000117.1, read as the reverse complement.
CAGGTCGTCGGCCGGGGTACGGCCGGGGTACGTCGTGACGCCCAGCATCTTCTTGGCCTGCGCGTAGTGCGGGGCGAGCTCGTCGCGCCAGTCGGTGATGTGCGCCCAGTGCGGATCGGCGTAGAACGGCTCGAGCGGCTCGTAGAGCGTGTTGGCGTAGACGAGCGACCCGCCGCCGACGCCGGTGCCGCTCGTGATCAGCACGTCCTTGAGGAGGGTGATGCGCATGATGCCGAAGCACCGGGCCCACGGCGCCCAGAGGTAGCGACGCAGCTTCCACGACGTCTCCGGGAACTCGTCGTCGGCGAACCGCCGACCGGCCTCCATGACGCCGACCCGGTAGCCCTTCTCGGTCAGACGCAACGCCGTGACGCTGCCGCCGAAGCCGGACCCCACGACGACGACGTCGTAGTCGAACTGATCAGTCTTCTCACGCATGTGGTGCAGGTTACACGCGCTATTGACACTTTGCCAATAGGGTCGACAGACTGACTCCGTGACCACTTCCGCCACCGCTCCGGCTCGCAGCCGGCTCGAGCCCGACGCGCGCCGTCGCCAGATCCTCGACGCCGTCCGCCCGCTCTACCTGGCACGCCCCTTCAACGACGTGTCCACGGCCGAGCTCGCCGCGGCGGCAGGCGTGGCGCGCGGCCTCATCAACCACTACTTCGGCTCCAAGCGCGACCTGTTCATCGAGGTCATGCGCTCGTCGATCCGCATGCCCGAGTCCGAGCTGCCCGACCTGTCGCACCTGCCGCTCCCCCAGCGCGTCCGCCTCACGATGGACTGGATCCTCCAGGCCGCCGAGACCTACGGTCAGGCCTGGGTCAGCGTCTCGGGGGCCGCCGACCTGCACGGCGACTCCGACCTCCAGGTCGTGGTCGACGAGGCCGACGACCATGCCGCCCGGCTCACGCTCGACGCGATCGGGCTGCCTGACGACCCCCACCTCCGCGCCCGGCTCCGCGCCACCGCAGCCCTCGTCAAGTCCGTCTGCCGCGAGTGGCTGCAGCGCGAGACGCTCACCCGCGACGAAGCCCTCGACCTGCTCACCGACACCGTCCTGCTGTTCGCCACCAAGGAGAAGACCTCATGACCTCGATCGGGATCATCGGCTCGGGCTTCGGCGCCATCGCCACCGCCGTCGAGCTGACCCGCCACGGACACGACGACGTGCGCCTCTGGGAGCGATCGTCCGAGCTCGGCGGCGTGTGGCGCGACAACACCTACCCCGGTGCAGGCTGCGACGTGCCGTCGCCGCTGTACTCGTTCTCGTTCAACGTCAACAAGGACTGGAGCCGCCGCTACGCGCTGCAGGCCGAGATCCTCGACTACCTGCGCCGCACCGCCGACGAGTTCGGCGTGACGCCGCTCGTGCGGTTCGACCACGAGATCGTCTCGGCCCACTGGATCGACGACGACCGCCAGTGGGAGGTCGGCTTCGCGGCCGGCGGGACCGAACGGGTCGACGTCCTGATCAGCGCCGTGGGCCAGCAGTTCCACTCCGCGCAGTGGCGTCACGACCTCGACCTCACCGGCAAGCGCGTCGCGGCGGTCGGCGTCGGCGCGAGCGCCATCCAGTACGCCCCGCACCTCGCCGAGCAGGCGGAGCACCTCACCCTGTTCCAGCGCTCGGCCAACCACATCTTCCCCAAGCCCGACTCCGCCATCCCGCGGTGGTGGCGCCAGGCGATCCCGTACGAGCGCGGGCTCTGGTGGACCTTTGGCGAACAGTTCTCGCGCGGGCTCGACCTCGGCACGCGCACCGGCCGCGCGATCGCGAAGGTGTGCGACTGGCACCTCAAGCGATCGGTGCACGACCCCGAGACCCGCGCGGCGCTCACCCCGGACTACCCACTGGGCTGCAAACGCATCCTGTTCTCGAACAACTTCTACCCGACCGTGAACCGCCCCGACGTCACCCTCGAGTCGGCCGCCATCACGCGGGTCACCCCGCAGGGGCTCGAGACCGCCGACGGCTCGGTGCACGAGGTCGACGTCATCGTCTACGGCACCGGCTTCGACTCCCAGGACTTCCTGGACTCGATCGACATCACGGGCGTCGGTGGGCGCAAGCTCGCGGCGCAGTGGGCCGACGGCGCGCACGCGTACCTCGGCATGTACGTGCCGGGCTTCCCGAACCTGTTCGTGTCGTACGGGCCCAACACCAACCTCGGTGGCGGCTCGATCATCTACATGCTCGAGGCGCAGGCGCGGCACATGCGCCAGGTCCTGGACCGCCTCCGCGCCGGCTCGTGGGAGACCGTCGAGGTCACCGAGGAGGCCGAGCGCGAGTTCGACGAGCGGGTGCAGGAGCGTCTCGGTCTGTCGGTCTGGGGTCAGTGCGACAACTGGTACCGCCACCCGTCGGGCCGCATCACGTCCAACTGGCCCGGCTCGACCAAGCCGTTCGAGCGCGCCACCCGCCACCTGACCCCGGAGCACTTCGCATGGTCCTGAACCACCTCGAGAGCGAGCCGGACGAGCTCGCGTACCCCGCTGAGCCGTGGGACCTCCACGGCCACGCCCAGGTGGGCGTGTGGCTCGTCCCGAAGCGTGCCGCTCCCCCGCCCCATCACCCGGGCTCCCGACAGATCCGTGTGTTCGGCCGGGTCCTCGTCGGTGCGGCGTTCTTTCGCTACGACGACCCCAGCCCGCTGACGTACGACGAGATCATGGCCACGCAGCTCGTGCTCGACGGCTGGCGGCCACGGGTCTCGATCACGCACATCTGGGTCGACTCCCCCGCCTCGGAGGCCGGGGGCCGCGAGCTCTGGGCGATCCCGAAGGAGCTCGCGCAGTTCGAGCGGGTCACGAACCGCGCCTACACCGCCACCGGCATCGGCACGCTGACGCTCGCGCGGTGGAAGGCGCTGCCGTTCCGCCTGCCCCTGGGCTTCCGCATCGCGCAGGACCGCAGCGGATCCCTGCTCGTGTCCCCCGTCCAGGGATCAGCGCGCCTCGGGCTCGCGAAGGGCTTCTGGACCTTCGACCCCGACGGCCCGCTCGCCTTCCTGGCCGGACGCAAGCCGCTGATGACCCTGACGATCCAGCGGTTCCGTCTGTTCTTCGGAAAGCGCTGACCGCAGGCTCCCTCGGGCTACGGCAGCCAGCGCCGTCCGCAGGAGCACGTCCAGTGGGTGACGCCCAGCACGGAGGCGGGGCCGAGCTGATGTCCGCGGAAGCGGTGCCACGTCTTCATGCCTCCACCATCGCCCGAGGCGGTCGATGGCGCACGTCCGGGGGCGCTCGGGCAGCTAGACCCGCTCGCCGCCGAGGATCTCGAGGACCTCGTCACACGAGGTGTCGAGGCACTCCACGGCCCAGTTGTCACCGAACACCACGCCGAACTCGCCCGGCGGGTCCTCCCCGGCGTCCTCGGTGTACTGCTTCACGTTCTCGGCGGCCGTCCGGTAGAGGTTGAGACTCTCCCGGTCGGCGAACCAGGCGATCCGATAGCCGTTGCCGTCGATGGTGCAGGAGAGCGTCTTGTCCGACCCGACGACCTCGTCCTCCTCCACGTCCTCGCAGCCCAGCTCGTCCGCGGCCGCCTGCGCCGACTCGACGCCGTTGCCGCCGCAGGCGGAGAGCGACAGGAGAAGGGCCACGACACCGACGAAGGACACACGCATGACCCCATCATGGACGGCGCACCGGGCGTGGCGCCGCCGGGACGACGAGCGTGCCGGCTCGCGCGTATACCGTCAGGACTCTCAGGCACGGCAGGAGGGCAGAACGTGAACATCACGGGCGACAACGTCAGAGATCGACTGCGGCGGCTCAACCACGGCATCCGGATCCCGCCCCACTCGGTCTGGCTGCCGTTCTTCGCGGCCACCCAGGGCGGCAACGTGATCGCCGAGATCGGCGAACGCGCCGACCTGCCTGACGGCGGATCCAGCGTGGCCTACACGGCACTGCTGCCGAAGCGCCTCGTCAGGGTCGTGGCGACGGGCACGGGACCCTGGGAGGACCCCCTGAGCGGCACGCCGGACGACGTGACGGTGCGGTCGATCCCGATCGACGGAGCAGTCCTCGAGCTCGACGGCACGTCCACCGAGCGGTCCGAGCTCGGCACCGAGTTCACGATCTGGACGACCGCACGACTGACCGTCGACGGCACCTCGATCTCGGTGGCGTGCTTCCCCACCTCGCTCCGCGACGACGGCGCTCTCGTCGATGCCTTTGCGA
>CAYRZN010000116.1:6572-8684 GCA_964428825.1 uncultured Aeromicrobium sp. | reverse complement strand
AGGCGGCTCGTGGTCTTGCGGACGCCCTTGGCGACCGCGCGCACCTGGCCGTGCTGGCGGCTGAGCATCGTGATGATGCGGTCGGCCTCACCGAGCTTGTGGGTCCGGAGCACGACCGCGGAGTCGCGGTACAGCGTCATGCCCCACCTCCTTGCCCATCCCGCCGCCCGGGGTCCGGCACCCCTGCCGGGGGTGCACCCCTATTCTGCCGCGCCCGCGGGCCGCGGGCCGTCCCGACACCCCGCCCCTGGCCCACCACCTGTGCGTAGGGTTGACCGCATGACTCGCGCGATCGTGATCCGAGCCCATGGCGGACCCGACGAGCTGCGTCTCGAGGAGATCGCCGTGCCGGATCCCGGTCCCGGCGAGCTCCTGGTCGAGGTGGCCGCCGCCGGCGTCAACTACATCGACACGTACCAGCGTTCGGGCACCTACTCGACGCCCTTGCCGTTCACCCTCGGCAAGGAGGCCGCCGGCCGCGTCATGCGGGTCGGCGAGGGCGTCACGGAGTTCGCCGAGGGCGACACCGTCGCGTGGGGGCACGGCGAGGGCGCCTATGCCGAGCACGCGATCGTCGCGGTCGCCGAGGCCGTGGCTGTGCCGGACGGGATCGACCCGAAGGTCGCCGCCGCGATCATGCTGCAAGGCATGACGTCGCACTACCTCGTGCACTCCATCGTCCCGTTCGCCGAGGGCGACACGGTGCTGCTGCACGCCGGTGCGGGAGGCGTCGGCCTCCTGCTCACGCAGCTGCTCGTGCGCGAGGGCGTTCGCGTGCTGACCACGGCCGGCTCGCCCGAGAAGGCTGAGCTGTCGCGCGGCGCGGGCGCCGCCGAGGTGCTCGACTACGAGGGTTTCGGTGCGGCCGTCCGCGACCTGACCGGTGGTCGCGGGGTGCGGGCCGTGTTCGACGGCGTCGGGGCCACGACCTTCTCCGAGGGCCTTGACGCCCTGCAGCCGCGTGGCACGTTCGTGCTGTTCGGCGCTGCGAGCGGTCCGGTACCCCCGGTCGATCCCCGCGACCTGAACACCAAGGGTTCGCTGGTGCTGACCCGCCCGTCGCTGGCCCACTTCATCGCCGATCGCGCCGAGCTGGAATGGCGTGCGGCCGACGTGTTCGCCGCCGTCGCCGACGGCAGCCTCGACGTGCGCATCGGCGGCACCTACCCCCTGGCCGACGCCGCGACGGCCCACGTCGACCTCGAGGGTCGACGCACGACCGGCAAGCTCCTGTTGCTGCCCTGACGACGGGCCCGACGCTCAGTCGAGGCAGAACTCGTTGCCCTCGGGATCGGCCATCGTGACGAACCCGGCCTCCATGCGTCCGTCGGGCTCGACGCGGTAGAGGCGCGATGCGCCCAGGGCGATCAAGCGATCGCACTCGGCCTCCAACGCCGCCATGCGCTCCTCCCCGACCAGGCCGGGAGCGACCCGGAGGTCGAGGTGCAGCCGATTCTTGCCGGCCTTGGCCTCGGGGACCTGCTGGATGAAGACGCGCGGGCCGACGTCGTCGGGATCAACCACGGCGGAGCGGGAGTTGTGCAGCTCGGGCGGGACGCCGAACGCCGTGAGTGCGTCCTCCCACGTGTCGAACCCGGGCGGCGGCGCCTGCAGCTCGTACCCGAGGGCGGCGGCCCAGAACTCGGCGACCCGGGCGGGGTCCACTGCGTCGATCGTGATCTGCACGGTGCGTCCCATGCGGCCAGGCTGCCACCGACCGGTGACGGAAATCGCGACCTCGGCTGCGACGATGGCGGCCATGACTGAGACCCGCCTGCTCGACGAGGTCCTTGACACCGTGCTCTCCACCCCGTTGCACCAGACGCTCGGAATCCGCCTCCGGGACCCTGACGACCCGACGGCAGGGCTCGAGGTCGAGGTCGGTCCCGACAACGTCGCCTCGTCCGGCGTGCTGCACGGCGGTCTCCACGGCCTGCTGATCGACGTCTCGGCCTACCTCCTGCTCGCCTCCAAGCTTCCCCCGGGAGCCTTCGCCGCCACCATCAGTTCCTCGGTCTCCCTCGTGGCGGCCGCCCGTCTGGGGAGCACTGTCACGGCCTCCGCCCGCATCGACCGCCTCGGCGGCGGGCACGCGTTCCTGTCGGGCCAGGT
>CAYRZN010000116.1:0-6472 GCA_964428825.1 uncultured Aeromicrobium sp. | reverse complement strand
CCTCCGCCCGCATCGACCGCCTCGGCGGCGGGCACGCGTTCCTGTCGGGCCAGGTCGAGAGTGACGGGCAGGTCATCGCCACCGGGCAGATCGTCAAGATCGTCAAGCGCCCCTGACCCACCGCACCGACGACAGTGCCAGCACGCGGAACGGCGCCGGCTCCCCGCTCTCGCGGGGGCCGGCGCCGTGGGGCTGGTGCTGCGGGTGCGTCCTAGCGGTTGATCCGCGCGGCGTACGCGTCGGTGATCCGCGCGTCACGCTGTGCCTGCTGCTCCCGACGCTCGCGCGCCTGGTTCAGCAGGACCTGACGATCCGCCTCCGACAGCTCGTCCCAGGCGCGCTTGACGCGGGCCTGGCGACCGAATCGAGCCATGTCCGACACCTCCTTCCGGGTGGATCGGCCGGCAGCTGGGCCGGAAGTGGTGGTCGGATGGGTGTGTGCGGGCATGGTCTCGTCGGTACGTGATGGGGGGTTGATGGTCATGGCGCGCCTCCTTTCGAGATGAGTGGACACAGAAAACCGCTCCGGATCGTCGACCCGGAGCGGTGCGTGGACGTGCCGTGATGGTGCTACGGCAGGTGCACGACTCCGGAGGGCGAGCCAACGAGGAACCGGACGGCGTCGAACGCGCAGAAGGCGTCGTTCGTCGAGGCGCGGTACGCGTCGATCGTCGTGGTGGGGTTCATCACGGGGCTCACCTCCTTCGTCGTGCTGGTGCGAGCAGGCTAGCGCGGGAACCGTCCACCTGTCGAGACCGACACGCGCGCGGGGCCGTGGGTCAGTCGAACGCGAGCAGGTCGCCAAGCTCGTCGCGCGTGACGCCGCTGGCCGAGAGCAGGTCAGCCGCGAGGGACCGCACCTGCGCGCCGATCGCCGCGGCGTTGATCGTCATCTCGCCCTGGAGGCACGTGATGGCCAGCCGCGCGGACTCGATCAGCTCGTCGCGTGCCTCGGCGAAGCTGTCGTGCGTCGCGAGGTCGTCGGCGTAGATCCGCACGGCGCTGCCCATGCGCTCGATCGCTCGCTGCATGTCGTCAGGCGCCGCCTCGCCGTGCCGGAGCATGGCGGCCACACGGCGCGCCAGCACCCGGACGTCTCGCAGGGCGTTGTCGAGGTCGCGCACCGACCCGACGAAGCGCTGCAGCTCGTCGCGCTGCCGCCACCGGACGGGCGACATGCGGGCGATCTCGGCGACGTTGACGCCCGTGGACGACACCGAGTCCATCAGGGTCTGCGCCGACCTGGCCTGCCCGAGCGCGATGTCGGCCAGGGCGGAGTCGCCCGTGCGCATCGACTGGGCGATCCGGTCGAGCACCTCGGCGACGTCCTCGAGGAGACGTTGGACCTGGAGGTTCATGTCGCGCACGGGGTTGCGTGGCAGGAGCAGCACCATCGCGAGGCCGCACGCGCCGCCCACGAGGGAGTCGAGGAAACGCGTCACGGCCGGGTTGCCCGCACCGGTCGCCGGGAGGACGGCGGCCAGCAGGACGGCGGAGTTCGCCGCCTGCGTCAGGGCGAGACCCTTGATGCCGACCAGGGTCGCGACAGCGACCGTCAGCGCGACGACGAGCGCGATCTGCCAGGCGCCGCGTCCGATCGTGAGGATCAGGAGCTCACCGACGAACACGCCGATCGCGACCCCGACGACCAGCTCGATCGTGGTGCGTCCGCGCTGGCCGGCGCCGGCGATGATGACGATGACGGCGGCGATGGGTGCGAAGAACGCCTGCTGGTGCCCCAGCAGGTGCGTCGCGATCCCGAACGCCGCCGCGGTCGAGATGCTGAGCCGCAGCATGAGGCGCCACCGCCGGCGCAGCGTGGCCCAGCGGTCCGCGAAGGACTCCCGGGGCATCGGCATCCGACGCAGCGCCAGGAGCGGGTGCGGCCTCATGCCCCCATCATGACCGCGTCGTCACCGGCTCAGGCGACGCACCACGATCGCCGCAGCGACGATGCCGGCCACGCCGGCGACGATCGGCACGATCGTCTCGAAGCGGGGCGAACCGTTCTCGTCGACGAACTTCGCCTTCACGGACGCGACCGAGCGACGAGCGATGGACTTGGGGCTCGTCCGGTCGATCAACGTGTCGATCGTGGTGGCGAGGTGATCGCGCACCTCGTCGATCTCGGCCACCAGCTGGTCGGTCTCACGCGCCACGTCTCGCTCCTGTCCACCTCGGTCGGGGCGGGCTGCCCGTCTGGGCAAGGATAGGGGTCATGACGACGCGACTGCAGCCCGGCGACCCGGCCCCCGACTTCACCCTGCCTTCCGACACCGGCGAGAGCGTCACCTTGTCGGACCTGCGGGGCACCTCGGTCATCGTGTACTTCTACCCGGCGGCGATGACGCCGGGCTGTACGAAGCAGGCCTGCGACTTCAGCGACTCGATCGACCGGCTGAAGTCCGAGGGGTACGAGGTCGTCGGCATCTCCCCCGACAAGCCGGAGAAGCTCGCGAAGTTCCGCGAGAACGACGGCCTCACGATCACGCTCCTCTCGGACCCCGAGAAGGAGGTCCTGACCGCCTGGGGCGCGTTCGGCGAGAAGAAGCTCTACGGCAAGGTCGTGAACGGCGTCATCCGGTCGACGTTCGTGGTCGACCCCGAGGGGAAGATCAGCCACGCGGCCTACAACGTCAAGGCCACAGGTCACGTCGCCAAGCTCCGCCGCGATCTCGGTCTCGACTGAGGTCTGGTCGGGACCGCGCCAGGTTGTCCACAGCCCACTTCTGCGGGTATCGCTGATGTCGGTAGGCGCTCCTAGCGTCCCTGGTATGAGAGGTCCGTACAAGTACACCCGCGAGCTCCTGGAGCCGCTCGTGATCGAGTCGACGTCCGTGGCCGAGGTCGTTCGTAAGCTCGGTTTGAGGCCCAACGGCGGCGCGCACACCCATCTCAGCCGCGTCATCAAGAGGCACGGGTTCGACACCTCGCACTTCCGTAGACCCGGAAAGGGCCAGAGGTACCGGCGCTTGACGCCGGAGCAGATCCTGGTCCGGCGTGATCCCTCGCAACGACGTGCTCATGCGCACATGCTCCGCCGTGCGCTGCGCGAGTCCGGGCGAAGCTACTGCTGCGCCCGCTGCGGCAACCCCGGGCAATGGATGGGCGAGGACCTCACGCTCGAGGTGGACCACATCGACGGCGACATCCTCAACAACACGGCGGAGAACCTGCGCTTCCTCTGCCCCAACTGCCACCGACTGACAGCAAACTTCGCCGGTCGCAGCCGCGGTGTACACATCCTCGCCGATCGCGCGGCGTCCTCTGAGCCATAGAATCCCGTGACGGCCGAAGTGGTGGAAAGGCAGACACGCGGCGCTTAGGACGCCGTACCTCAGGGTGTGCGGGTTCGAATCCCGCCTTCGGCACCAGAGTCAGATCACGGGACGAGCTTGCCGAGGCCCTTGCCGATCGCGAGCGTCAGGATCTTGCCGACGAGCGGGGCGAGACCGGGCACGGCCGCGTCGAAGCCGATCGTGTAGTCCAGGCGTGTGCCACCGTCGGCGGTCGGGGTGAGTGCCTGACGACCCCAGTGACCCTTGAGCGGCGAGCCCTTCGTGATCTTGTACTCGATCAGCGCCGGACGGTCGGCCACCGTGGTGGTCTCCTGGAAGGCCGGGAGCGGACCGATCTTGAGCGAGCGGGTCGAACCGACCCCGTTGCGCTCGGTGTCGCCGTCCTTGACGCGCGAGATCTTCGCGTTGAAGACGGGTCCGAGGTTCTCGTGCTCGGCGAGGGCGTCGAAGACGACCTCCGGGCTCGAGGTGAAGACGTGGGTGACGCGTACACGCGTGGGAGCGGCCATGAGCGATGAGTGTAGGGGGCGCCGAGTAGTCTGCGAGCCGTGTTCCAGATCTGCTTCGTCGAGCCGCGGATCGCCGGCAACACCGGGAGCGCGATCCGCCTCGCCGCCGCGACCGGCGCGCACCTCCACCTGGTCGACCCGCTCTTCGACCTGGAGGACAGCAAGCTGCGCCGCGCGGGCCTGGACTACCACGACCTCGCCGTCGTCACGGTCCACCAGAGCCTCGATGCCGCCTACGCGGCGTTCGGTGGTGCGCGGGTGTTCGCGTTCACGACGTCGGCCACCCGCAGCCACACCGACGTCGACTACGAGCCGGGCGACGTGCTGATGTTCGGGTCCGAGCCCACCGGCCTGCCCGACGAGGTCCAGCACGACAGCCGGGTCGCCGACCGGCTGCGCATCCCCATGCTCGAGTCCCGTCGCTCGATGAACCTCGCGAACTGCGCCTCGATCGCGGTGTACGAGGCGTGGCGCCAGCAGGGCTTCCCCGGCGCCGTCTGAGCCGCCTACGCTCCTGGCCATGGCCGACGACGCGAAGACCCGTCCCACCGACGTCCCGGTCGACGACTTCCTCGCGACCCTCGACGACCCCGCGACGCGCGACGACTGCCGCACCCTCGTCGCGCTCCTGGAGGCCGTCACCGCCGAGCCGGCCGTGATGTGGGGCCCGAGCATCATCGGGTTCGGCAGCTACCACTACCGCTACGCCAGCGGCCGCGAGGGCGACGCTGCCGTGGTCGGCTTCGCCCCGCGCGTCGGCAAGCTGTCGCTGTACCTCAACGACGGCACCGACCAGCACGTCGAGGCGCTGGCCCGTCTCGGACCTCACTCCGTCACAAAGGCCTGCCTGCACCTCAAGCGTCTCGCCGGCGTCGACATCGAGGTGCTGGCAGCGATCGTGCGGGCCTCGTACGAGAGCACCCGCGACGCGCACGCGTGAGGCCGCCCGGGTCAGTCCAGCGGTGTCGCGACCCGCGTCGGGTCGGAGCGTCCGCGCGCCACGAAGGGCTCGACCTCCCGCCAGTGGTCGGCCTCCTCCCCCGCGACCGCCAGCAGCTCGGCGTTCGTGACGACGTGGGCCGGGAACTCCTTGGCGTGCACCGTCAGGCGCGCTGCCTCGTTCACGGGATCGCCGATGACCGTGTACTCGTAGCGTTCCGCCGCACCCACGTTGCCGGCGACGGCCCGACCGCCCGAGACCCCGATCGCCGCCGAGAGCTCCGGGACCTCCCCCGCGAGACGGGCGGCCATGACCCGGGCCGCCGTCAGGGCCTTCGACTCCGGCTCGTCGATCTCCACCGGGGCGTTCCAGATCGCCAACGCGGCGTCACCCTCGAACTTGTTGATCCAGCCCCCGTGGTCGTGCACGACCTCGATCACGACCGTGAAGAACTGGTTCAGCAGCGACACGACCTCCTCCGGAGGTCGCTCCGTGGCCAGGGTCGTCGAGCCGATGACGTCGACGAACAGCACCACGACGTCGCGAGCCTCGCCGCCGAGCTGCACGCCACCGGCCACCGCGGCCCGCGCCACGTCGCTGCCCACGTGACGACCGAACAGGTCGCGCAGCTGCTCGCGCTCGTGCAGCCCGTCCACCATCTCGTTGAATCCGGCCTGGAGCAGACCGATCTCCGTCCCGTCGTTGATGGGTGAGCGCACGTCGAGGTCGCCGTCGCCCACGCGGGCGAACGAGAGGCGCAGCACTCGGACAGGATCGGACGAGGCGCGGGCCGCGACGTAGATCGTGAACCCACCCACGACGAAGCCGATGCCGCCGAGCACGAGCATCGTGACGGAGAGCTGCACGACCGTGACGTCGTCGCGCCGCACGAGGGAGGCGAGACCGACGGCGCCGATCCCCCACACCACGACCCCGGTGCCGAGGAGCCACGCGAACATCGTGCGGTTGGCGATCGACCGCACCCGGATGTCCCCGGGGATGCCCGACGCCAGCGCCCGACCCGCGAGGGGACGCGTGAGCCGTTCCGACACCAGGTAGGCGACCGAGCTCGTCACGATGCCCGCCAGTCCGACGATCTGCAGGACCGTCACCCCCAGCTGGACCGACACGAAGGCGTTGAACGTCGCGAAGAAGACCGTCGCGGCACCCCAGAGCACCGCGTGGAGGACGAAGAAGCGGCGCGGCGTGTTGAGCACCGCCCGCTTCTCGTCGTCGCTCGGGGGGCGCTCCTGCCGCACCCACCGCAGCGCCGGACGGGTGATCCGCAGACCGCAGGCGATCCCGATCACGAGCAGCACGGGCACCACCATCGAGACCGTCACGAGGTTGACCATCGCGAGGCCGTCGTCGTCCTCGATCGGCAGCGGGATCACGAGCGTCGCCAGGCAGAAGACGACGACCGCGCCGACGACGCTGGTCATGACCAGGCCCGCCACCATGGCGGCCCGGAGGCGCCAGACGAAGGAGACCCGGCCGGCCCCCGCCGAGGGCAACGCTCCGCGACGACTCATGCAGGAGTTCTACCGCGAAGGCGGCCCGCGGTGCGAAGCACCTCGCCTCAGGACGTGGAGTCGGCCGAGCCCGAGGAGTCCGTGGGATCGGGAGCGCCCTGCGGTCCACCCTCCGGCAGCTGACCCGTACCCGGGTCGCCACCGGGCCCCTGCCCCGGCCCGCCGGGCCCCTGACGGGGTCCACCGGGCGGG
>CAYRZN010000115.1:0-8687 GCA_964428825.1 uncultured Aeromicrobium sp. | reverse complement strand
CCGCGTTCTCCATCGCGCCCATGTTGTACTCCGGCACGAAGAGCTGGTCGTACTTCCCGAACGGGTAGCCCATCTGGAAGGCGTCCTCGAAGAAGGCGAATCCCTGCTTGGTGATCAGCAGGATGTCGTCGGCGTCGAGGTACGGCACGAGCGACTGGCGGCAGAAGACACCGAGCGGGATCTCGCCGTGCTCGCCGGCGTAGGTGTCGCGGACGACGTGGTAGTCGCCGGCCACGAGCGCCGTGATGTAGGTCGACATCTTCTTCGTGGGGGCGAAGTGCCACGTTGCGGCGGCTTCCGGGCCGTCGGTCGGGACCGGCTCCGGCGTGGGGGAGTTCGAGACAACCTGCCAGTGCGACGGCGCGGTGACGTGGAACGTGAACTCGGCCTTGAGGTCGGGCTGCTCGAACGTCGCGAAGACGCGGCGGGCGTCGGGCACCTCGAACTGCGTGTAGAGGTACACCTTGTCGTCGCTCGGGTCGACGAAGCGGTGCAGGCCCTCGCCGGAGTGCGAGTACAGGTTGCGCGAGGTGACGACGAGCTCGTTGCGCTCCTGCAGTCCCTCGAGCGGGATCCGGCTGTCCGCGTAGACGGCGGGGTCGATCGCGTCGCCGTTGAGCGTGATCGCGTCGATCTCGGCGTCGACGAGGTCGACGAACGTCGAGGCCCCCGAAGAGGCGGAGAACGTGAGGGTCGTGACCGAGCCGAAGCGCTCGTCGCCGACGGTCAGGTCGAGCGCGACGTCGTAGGTCGGGTCAGACACGACGGACGCGCGCGCGTGAGCTTCTTCACGGGTGAGATTGGTGCCAGGCATGGTGACCACTCTGTCACCGCGGGCCGACCGGCTCGTCCCGGGGACGCGTCAGGACCGCGTCGCCGTGACGTAGGTGAGCCCGCCGGCGGGTCGCAGCTCGAGGTCGACGAGGCCGGCCCCGGCGGCCCAGTCGCGCAGCTCGGCGCGGGAGCAGCCCGGACCGAGCACGCCAGCGGCCCGCCCCAGGGGCCACACGCCCCGGTACGGCCAGGGCGCGTCGGTGACGATCGTGCTCAGCGCCAGTCGCCCGCCCGGCGCGAGGACCCGGACCATCTCGCCGAGGGCGGCTCGCGGGTCGGGGAAGCAGTGCAGGCTCGTGAAGGCGAGCACCAGCTCGACGGTTCCGTCGTCCAGGGGCAGGCTCCCGACGTCCATCTCGACGGTCTCGATGCCGGTCAGGCCGAGCCGCCGGGCCTCCGTCCTGGTGCGGTCGAGCATCGCGGGGGAGATGTCGGCCGCGAGGTACCGCAGGCCGTGGTCGGCCGGAAGGTCCCGCAGCACCACGCCGCCGCCGCACGGGATGTCGAGCACCGTGTCGCCGGGGTCCAGCCGCTCGAGCTCGCGCGCCGCGGAACGGTGCAGCACGTCGATGCCGGACCCCACGCCGATGCGCCACAGGAGCGCGCCGACCCGGGGATCGCCGGAGATGCGGTCGTACACGAACGCCCACGGGTGGTCGCGCTGCCAGCTCCGGCTCGAGCCATCTGCCATGACGGTCAGCGTAGGCCGCGCGCGTCCCTACCGCTGTCCAGCCGTCCTGGCCGACGCGTCTCGCCGAGCGGGCCGGGGCGCCCTGGCCCGCCGTCGGGCAGGATGGAGCGCATGGCCGTTCCCTTCGCCGCCTCCGAGCGGTCCACGGTCGGCATCGAGTGGGAGCTGGCACTCGTCGACGCCGACTCCGGCGACCTGCGCCAGGTCGCCGAGTACGTGCTCGACGCCGTCGCCCCGGTGGGCGGCGGGCAGCACCCGCACATCCGCCAGGAGCTCCTCGTCAACACCGTCGAGGTCGTCTCCGGCGTCTCGCGCACCGTGGTCGAGGCCGGTCGTGACCTGGAGCAGAGCATCGAGCTGATCCGCACCGTGACCGACCGACTCCGGGTCGAGCTCCTCTGCGCCGGCACGCACCCCTTCTCGCGCTGGGACATGCAGAAGGTCACCGACAAGGAGCGCTACGCGACGTTGATCGACCGCACGCAGTGGTGGGGTCGCCAGATGCTGATCTACGGCGTCCACGTCCACGTCGGCATCGAGGACCGCGACAAGGTCCTGCCAATCAGCCGGGCCCTGCTCGGCCACTACGGTCACCTGCTCGCGCTCAGCGCGTCGTCGCCGTACTGGGGTGGCAAGGACACCGGCTACGCGTCCAACCGGGCCCTGATGTTCCAGCAGCTGCCCACCGCGGGACTCGGCTTCCAGTTCGACACGTGGTCCGAGCTCGAGGGCTACGTCGACGACATGATGCACACCGGTGTGATCGACAGCTTCGACGAGATCCGGTGGGACATCCGTCCGTCGCCGAAGTTCGGCACGATCGAGGTGCGGGTCTGCGACGGCATCCCCACGCTGACCGAGGTGCTCAGCATCTCGGCGCTCATCCACTGCCTCGTCGAGCACTTCTCGCGCGAGCTCGACGCCGGCCGCGAGCTGCCCACGATGCCGCCGTGGTTCGTGCAGGAGAACAAGTGGCGCGCGGCCCGCTACGGCATGGACGCGATCCTGATCCTCGACCGCGCCGCCGATGAGCAGCTCGTCAGCGACGACCTCGCCCGCTGGATCACGATCCTGGAGCCGGTGGCCCACGACCTCGGCTGCAGCGACGAGCTGGCCGGTGTGGCCGACATCATCGCCGGCGGTGCCTCCTACCAGCGGCAGCGGGCCGTGGCCGCCGCCCACGGGGGTGAGCTCGACGCGGTCGCGGCGGCACTGGTCGAGGAAATGCGCACCGGCCGCCCGGTGTTGCCCTAGAGACCCTGTCCCATCCGCTGCACCTTGGAGGAGTTCCCGTGGCTACCGAGAACGTCGACTTCTGGTTCGATCCGCTGTGTCCCTTCGCCTGGATCACGTCCCGCTGGATGCTCGAGGTCGAGCAGGTCCGCGACGTCCGCACCACGTTCCACGTCATGAGCCTGTCGGTCCTCAACGAGGACAAGGACGTGCCGGACGAGTACAAGGAGATGATCCAACGCGGGTGGGGGCCGGTGCGGCTCGCGATCGCGATCGAGCAGCACCACGGCGCCGAGAAGCTGCGCGAGTACTACACCTCGATCGGCACCAAGAAGCACAACGAGGGTCGCGAGTTCGAGCCCGACCTGTTCGCCGAGGTGCTCGCCGAGATCGGTGTGCCCGCCGAGCTGGCCACGGCTGCGGAGGACGCTTCGCTCGACGACGCGGTCAGGGCCTCCCACCAGGTGGGCATCGACAAGGTCGGCGAGGAGGTCGGCACACCGGTCATCGAGATCGCCGGCACGGCGTTCTTCGGACCGGTGCTGCAGTCGATCCCGCGCGGCGAGACGGCGGGCACGGTCTTCGACGGTGCCCGCGCGCTCGCAGGATTCCCCGACTTCTTCGAGCTCAAGCGCACTCGCCACGGCGAGCTCGACTTCAGCTAGTCGTGCTGACCTTGCCGCCCACGGCCCGGCAGCTCCGCCGGGCTGTGCTGACCTTGCCGCCCACGGCCCGGCAGCCCCGCCGGTGACGCTCCACCCGCAGGCGCGGGCCTACCTGGCCTCGCTCGGCGAGCCCGACAAGCTGTCGGTCGAGGGCGTCCGCGCGGCGCGCGTCCAGATGCGTGCCGCGGTCCCGGCGCTGGCCGAGCGGGTCGCCGTCGAGCACGTGGTCGACGTCGACGCCGACGGCGTGGCCTGCCGGTTGTACCGGCCGCACCGGGGCGCTCCGGTGGCGCTCTACGTGCACGGCGGCGGCTGGGCGCTGCACGACCTCGAGACCCACGACGCGTTCTGCCGCTACCTGGCCGACGCCTCGGGCTTCGCCCTCCTGGCCGTCGACTACCGGCGCGCCCCGGAGCACCCGTACCCGGCGCCGCTCGACGACGTCACGACCGCTGCTGCGTGGCTTCGAGGAGCCACACCCGCGCTGGAGGTCGACGCCACCTGGCTCCCGGCGATCGGTGACTCGTCGGGCGGCAACCTCGTGGCCGGGCTCGCGGTCCGGGACCCGCGGTCGATCGACCTCCAGGTGCTGATCTACCCCGCGGTCGACCGGCGCGCGGAGCTGCCCGCCGAGGACAACGCGGCGCTGGATGCCACGGGGATGGACTGGTTCTGGGAGGCCTACGCCCCCGGCGCCCTCGGTGACCTCCCGGAGGTCTCCCCGCTGCGGGCCGACCTCCCGGGCCTCCCACCGGCGGTCGTCGTCACCGCCGAGCACGACGCGTTGCGCGACCAGGGCGAGGCTTACGCGGCGGCGCTGGCCGAGGCCGGAGTCGAGGTCGTCGCCCACCGGGTCCTCGGCCAGGTCCACGGATTTTGGCGCCAGCCCGATCTCTTCGACGCCGCACGGGCGACCGTCGCGACCGTCGCCGCCCTGCTCCACCACGGACGGACCTGACAGACTGGGCCCATGCGCGTCCACGTCGCGGCGGACCACGCCGGATACGAGCTCAAGACCCATCTCCTGACCTGGCTGGCCGACAACGGCTACGAGCCCGTCGACCACGGTGCGTTCGGCTACGACGCCCTCGACGACTACCCGCCGTTCTGCGTCGCCGCCGCTGAGGCCGTCGCGGCCGAGCCCGGCTCGCTGGGCATCGTGATCGGCGGGTCGGGCAACGGCGAGCAGATCGCGGCCAACAAGGTCACCGGCATCCGCGCCGCGCTCGCGTGGAGCACCGAGATCGCCTCGCTCGCCCGTCAGCACAACAACGCCCAGGTGGTCTCGATCGGGGCGCGGATGCACTCGCAGGAAGAGGCCACGGCGATCGTCGAGACCTTCCTGACCACACCGTGGAGCGACGAGGCCCGGCACCAGCGTCGGATCGACCTGCTCCTCGGGTACGAGACCACCGGCAGCTTCCCCGACGCGGGTGCCTGAGGGGCACACCCTCCACCGTCTCGCGGCCGACCTCACCGGGGCCTTCGCGGGCCGACGGGTGCGGTCGACGAGCCCCCAGGGCAGGTTCGCTGCCGAGCGGATCGACGGCCGCACCGTCGAGGGGGCGCAGGCCTGGGGCAAGCACCTCTTCGTGCAGGTGCGGGACGTCCCGTGGCAGGTGCACGTGCACCTCGGCCTCTACGGCTCCTTCCGTCTCCAGCCGGGCTCCCGGCACGTCGTCGTGGGGCAGGTCCGCTGGCGCCTCACGGCGTCGGCACGGTCCGGGGCGCCGGTCACGGCCGACCTGCGGGGACCGACGGCCTGCGAGCTGCTGCTGCCGGGCGAGGTCGAGGCGGTCATCGCCCGCCTGGGGCCGGACCCGCTGCGCGCCGACGCCGACCCTGACCGGGGGTGGGCACGCCTGCAGCGCTCGCGCCGGCCGGTGGCGGCACTGCTCCTGGACCAGACGGTCCTGTCCGGGGTCGGCAACGTCTACCGGGCGGAGGTCCTCTTCCGCCACGGCATCGATCCGATGACACCCGGGTCGGCGATCGACCGGGCGACGTGGCTGACGATCTGGGACGACCTGGCAGCCCTCATGCGGATCGGCGTGGTGCGCAACCGCATCGACACGGTCCGACCCGAGCACGAGCCCGAGGCGATGGGCCGGGAGCCGCGCGACGACGACCACGGCGGGGAGGTCTACGTGTACCGGCGCGACGGGATGCCGTGCTGGGTCTGCGGCACTCCGGTGGCAGCGACGGAGCTCGATCAACGTCGGCTGTTCTGGTGCCCGACGTGCCAGCCCGCGGATAGGGTCGCTCCGTGACCAGTCCGGCGCGTCGAGCGTTCCGCGCGATGCGCGAGTACGTGAACGACACGGTCGTGCGGTGGCGCAGTGGGACCCGCGAGGGTCAGCTCAAGGTCCTGGTCGCGATCGTGGGCCTCGACGTGGCCTTCCTCGCGATCTCGCTGTACGACTACAACCGGATGCCCATCAGCGGCTTCTACGTGCCGCTCCTGCTGGGCATGTTGCTGCTGCGCTTCTGGCCGCTGGTCTCGTTGGTCTCGTTGACGGTCGTCTTCGGGGCGATCACGGTGGTCGACCAAGGGGCCCTCACGACGGCCCGCATCACGTCGATCGTGCTGATGATGTGCTCCGTCAGCCTGATCCTCTACCAGGCCAGCCGTCAGCGTTCCGGGCTCCCCGGACCACTCGGGCAGGCGATGCTGGTCGACCTGCGCGACCGGTTGCAGTCGCAGAGCACGATCCCCGACCTGCCCGCGGGTTGGCGGAGCCAGTCGGCGATGAAGACCGCCAGCGGCATCAACTTCGCCGGCGACTTCCTGGTCGCCAACCTCTCGAAGGACCAGCGCCGCCTCGAGATGGTGCTGGTCGACGTCTGCGGCAAGGGGGTCGGGGCGGGGTCGCAGTCCTTGCAGTTCGCCGGCGCGCTCGGCGGGCTGATCGGTGCGCTGCCGCCCATCGGGTTGTTCGGGGCAGCCAACGACTTCCTGCTGCGGCAGCGCTGGGACGAGGGTTTCGCGACCGCGGTGCACGTGCTGGTCGACCTCCGGACTGGGGAGTACTCGATCCTCAACGCGGGCCATCCGCCCGCCATGCGCTGGGACGCCGTGGTCGGTGAGTGGACCATCGACGGCGCTCGTGGTCTCGCGCTCGGGATCGACGAGCGCCCCGAGTTCCACCAGACCACGGGGCTGCTCGACCTCGGCGACGCGCTGATGTTCTACACCGACGGCGTCGTCGAGTCCCGCACCCGCGACATCGGTGCCGGGATCGAGTGGCTGCGCGACGTGGCCCAGCCGATCGCTGCCGCAGGTCTGGACAACGCGCCCCGGCAGATCCTTGCGCTCGTGACCGAAGGTGGCGACGACCGCGCCGTCCTGATCGTCGAGCGCCGCGCCTGACGGTGAGCAGGTGACCCTTCGGGCGCCTACGCTCGGCGCACAGGCGACGGGAGACGCGCTGATGGGACACCGGTGGGTCGAGGACGACCCGTTCGACGACGGGGACGCGACCTTCGTGGACCCCTCGGACGAGTCCCGGACGCCGGGCGTCGCCTCGGTCCTGGGGCTCGGTTCAGTGGCCACGCTGCTGCTCATGGTGCTCACCGCGATCGCGCTGGTCGACTAGACCCTCGGGCCACGCTCGCCGGGCTGGCCTGTGGCATCATGGGGGCGCCGCGCGAGCGGCATCGCGGACGTAGCTCAATGGCTAGAGTCTCTGCCTTCCAAGCAGAATGTTGCGGGTTCGAGTCCCGTCGTCCGCTCCACGTCGTCGCCCGCACCGGGCAGCCCGGGCCGTCGGCCGATCTTCTCCGCGAGGCGGTCTCAGGCCGCTGCGGTGGCCCGGGCGAACGCTCGCCTCCGAATTCGGCGAAGAGTCGGCGCATGAACCTCGTCGGTGTGATACTGGTCACAGAAGCTGCCGCGAGTCCGGTGAGGGACCGGATCACGCGCGACAGGTCACTGGTCCACCGCCCTTGGAGGGGGGCGGGGACCGCTGTCATCCGCAACCCTGGCCGACCCCAGTCCCCTTGGCCGTCGCGGAGCTGTCCGCCAACCCGATGCCTGTCGCTGGCGCGGACGACCAGAAGCCGCGACCCTTCTATTCCCGGTCGCGAGAAATCGACTCTCATGAACGTCCATCGCAGGTCCTCGCACCCGTCCCGGCTGGTTGCTCGGGTCGTTCCCGTCCTCGGGTCCATCGTGCTCGTCGCGGCAGGGATGGGCTGCACCCTTCCAGCCAGTGCCGCCGAACCGGCGATCGACCTGCAGACGGCGTCGAGCTTCTCCGTCCTCGCGGGCTCTGGAGTCACCAACACCGGCGTCACCTCGGTCGCGCAGAGCATCGGGTCGTACGAGACCCCGTCGATCACGACCGACACGCCGTTCGTGTTCACGAGCCCCGGCGCCGTGAACCATGCCGGCGACGCCGTGACCCAGCAGGCGAAGGCCCACCTCCTGCTGGCCTACACGGCTGCCGAGAACGCGCTGTCGCCGACCGCCATCACCCAGGACCTGGTCCGTGAAGATCCCTACCTGCCGGGCGTCTACGCCGCTCCCAGCAGCATGCTGCTCAGCGGCGAGATCGTCCTGGACGGGAACGGCCGCTCGGACGGCGTCTTCGTCTTCCAGACGACGTCGACCCTGACGACAGCCTCGAACTCGGTGGTGCGCTTCGTCAACGGAGCCCAGCCGTGCAACGTGTACTGGCAGATCGGCAGCTCGGCCACGTTCGGCACGGGGACGAGCTTCGTCGGCAACGTGCTGGCGCACACGACGATCACGGCGAACACGAACGCCACCTTCCAGGGCCGTCTCCTGGCGAGCAACGGTGCCGTGAATCTCGACACCAACACGATCACGGCGCCGGCGTGCAACATCGACGGCGACGGCGACGGCGATGGGGACGGTGACGGTGACGGGGACGGGGACGGTGACGGTGACGGGGATGGCGACGGCGACGGGACGACCGTTCCCGGTGGTGGCACGGTGACCGGCCCGGGCACACCGGGTGCTCTTCCGGGTGCCGCCGGTCCAGGCTCCGACCTCGGCGGCGGGACGGGCTTGACGACGGGCCCGGGGCCCACGCCGAGCGATTCGCGGCTGCCGGACACCGGTGGCCCGGCGGGACTGCTCCTGGCGTTGGGCCTGCTCACCCTGGTCGGCGGTGGGCTGCTCCTCCGGCGGCACCGGCCTGACCGGGTCTAGCCGTCCCTGGTCGGTCTAGACTCGGCCCGGCCACGGGATGTAGCGCAGCTTGGTAGCGCATCCGCTTTGGGAGCGGAGGGTCGCAGGT
>CAYRZN010000114.1:0-8718 GCA_964428825.1 uncultured Aeromicrobium sp. | reverse complement strand
CCGATCGGGCCGTGCTCGTCCTCCAGCAGACGGTTGAGCTGGTTGAGCAGGCCGTCGTCGGCGAGGATCTTGGACAGCTGCGCGGCGTACCCGCCCTCGCGCAGCAAGGGTCCCTGCGGCGAGACGAAGTGGCCCAGCGCGAGCGTGGTCTGGGTGGCGGCCACCGTGACCCGCAGGGGCAGGAAGGCGAGCTGACGGAGGTCCATGGCGGTCAGCCTAGGTCCGCGGCGAGCTGCTGTCACCGGATGTGGCACGACGGCACGCGGGCCGGGTCACAGCGAGCCGGCCAGGCCTCCGACCAGCGCGAACAGGGCGACGACGACCGAGACGGGCACGAGCCACAGGGCGGCGATCGAGAGCGAGATCGTCCACCCGATGCGCGGTGGAGCGAAGTTGCGGGCTCGACGGAGGTCCTCGACCCCCTCGATCCACCGGGCCGGCATCGTGACGCCGCGCCAGGCCCCGCGCAGACGCGAGAAGACGCGGGATCCGCCACCCCCGGCGATCTGCTCCAGGATGCCGCGGGTCTCGTCGGCTCGGCCGCTGATCTCGACCATGATGGCGAGCTCGGTGGCCAGCGCGACCGGGTCGTCGACGGCCTTGACCACCTGATGACGGCGCCAGGCGAACGCCGCCGACACCAGGGCGAGGAGGGCAGCCACGACGAGCCCGACGATCCGGAACGCACCGTCGGAGCTGGCGGCCACGGCGGCCGTGACCGCGATGAAGGGCACCGGCACGGCGACCAGGACGGCCGTGGGGATGCGCAGGATGCGGACCGCGGCGACCAGCAGGTCGGCAGCGCGGGTTGCTGCCCGTCCGGTGCCGTCGTCGACGCGCGCCGTGACGCGACTCGCTGCCTCGTTCGTGCGACGGCCCCAGCCGCGCCTGCGCCCACTCGTGCGCCCACTCATGCGCTCTGTCACGAGGCCAGCCTACGGAGCCGCGCCCACCACACGTCCGTGCAGTACGTTCGCGCCGTGGCGGTGATCCTCGCGTTGGTCTCGGCGCTGACGTACGGGATCAGCGACTTCCTCGGCGGTCTCTTCTCGCGGCGTGCCAGCGCGTGGCAGATCTCGGTCTGCGGCCAGGCGTCCGCCGCGGCCGTCACGTGGGTCTCGGTGCTGTTCATCACCGGCGACCCGACGGGCCGCGACCTGCTCCTCGGGGCCGTGGCCGGGCTGGGCTCGGGATTCGGCGTCGTGTTCCTCTACCGCGGCCTGGCGCACGGACGCATGGGCGTCGTCGCGCCGGTCTCGGCCGTGGGCTCGGCGCTCGTGCCGCTCGCCGTCGGACTCGGCCAGGGCGACCGCCCCTCAGCCGTCGCGGCGGTCGGCGTCGCCTGCGCGTTTCCCGCGATCTGGCTGGTCGCACGGCCCGTGGACGAGCCCGACGGTCTCGAGGTGGCGAGCACCGGGTTCCTCGACGGCGTGCTCGCCGGGATCGGCTTCGGCGTGCTGTTCGCGGCGCTCGGCCAGGTGCCCGAGGAGGCCGGTTTCGCCCCGCTCGCCGTCGCGAACTCGGCCGCGATCGTGGCCGTCGTGACCACCGCGGTCGCCCTGCGGGAGTCGTGGGTGCCTCGCACGCGCGGCGCGGCGCGCGGACTTCTTCTGGGACCGCTGAGCTTCGTCGCGACGGGCAGCTTCCTGCTGGCGACCCACCACGGACTGCTGTCGATCGTGTCGGTCATCGCGGCGCTCTACCCCGCCTCGACCGTGCTGCTCGCCTGGCTCGTGCTGAAGGAGCGGATCGGCCGCGGCCAGGCGGTCGGGCTGGCAGCCGCGGCCCTTGCGGTCTCGCTCGTCGCCCTCGGTTAGGTTCGAGTCGTGCGCATCGCCACCTGGAACGTCAACTCCATCCGCAGCCGCATCGACCGCGTGGTCGCCTTCCTGGAGCGGCACGACGTCGACGTGCTCGCGATCCAGGAGACCAAGTGCCGTGAGGACCAGTTCCCCGGGCTCGAGCTCAGTGCGCTCGGCTACGAGTACACCCACGTCGGGCTGAACCAGTGGAACGGCGTCGCCCTGGTCTCACGCGTGGGTCTCGACCACGTGCAGCGGCAGTTCGCCGACGATCAGCCGCAGTTCGCCGACGTCCTCGAGCCGCGTGCCGTGGGGGCCACCTGCGGTGGCGTGCAGGTGTGGAGCCTCTACGTGCCGAACGGTCGCGACCTCGACCACGAGCACTACACCTACAAGCTCGCCTGGCTCGAGCGTCTGCGCACCGCCGGGGAGGCCTGGTTGGCCGCCGACCCGCAGGCGCAGATCGCCCTGACGGGTGACTGGAACATCGCCCCCGAGGACGACGACGTCTGGGACATGGCGGCCTTCGAGAACAGCACGCACGTCTCGGAGCCGGAGCGGGCAGCGTTCCGCGCGATGGTCGAGTCGGGCTTCACCGACGTCGTCCGGCCCCACACCCCGGGCCCGGGCGTCTACACGTTCTGGGACTACCAGCAGCTGCGGTTCCCGAAGCGCCAGGGCATGCGGATCGACTTCCAGCTCTGCTCCCCCGCCCTCGCCAACCGGGTCAGCGGCGCCTGGATCGACCGCGAGGAGCGCAAGGGCAAGGGCGCCAGCGACCACGCCCCCGTGGTCATCGACCTCGACTGAGGCCCTGACCAGCCCACCAGATGTGTGCGCAGATCGACCCTCTCGCGCCTTCTTCAGGTGGATTCGCGCACGAATCTGGCGGAAGCACGGCTGACGTCTCAGCGGGAGGCGACGACCGCCACGACGTTGACGACCACCGCGAGGGCGACGGTCAGCAGGACGTCGACGTTGACCCGACGCTGGCTGACCCGTTCGGCGCCGGCCGTGGTGGACCGCTCGATCAGCGCGAAGCTCATGCCCAGGACGCCTGCGGCGAGCAACAGCCAGAATCCTGCCCAGAAGTCACGCCCGGTCCCCACGGTGAGCAGCAGCGCGACTGCCGCGACCGCCATCATCTTCGCGCCGTACACGAACGACCGGGTCCCGATCGGCCGGTCGACGACCACGTCGGGGTCGTCGTCGCGGTGGGGGACGGGCGAGGGCACGGCACCGTCGTCAGGCAGATGGCTCACCCCCCGTTCCTACCCGAGCAACCGCCGGACAGCACCTCGACGTGAGGGCGGCGACCACGCGACGTCGAGTGAGCGAGGTTTCGAGGCTCACGCCCTGGAGGGCGTTCGCACCTCAACCACCGGTGGTCGCGGCTTACCAGGTGGGGCGCAGGGGGAAGCTGCTGGTGCCGTCCGCGTGGGGCTTGACGGCGAGGACGTGGTGGAGCTCGATCTCGTCCTCCTCGAACGCCAGCCGCGACCCGGCCATGTAGAGGCCCCAGACCTTGGCGGTGCCGAGCGAGACCTCGCCGAGCACCTCGTCCCAGTTCCGGACGAGGTTGCGGTTCCAGTCGCGCAGCGTCATGGCGTAGTGCTCGCGGATGTTCTCGCTGTGGCGCACCTCGAGCCCGGCGTCGTGCGCCGCCGAGACGATGCGACCCACACCGGTGAGCTCCCCGTCGGGGAACACGTAGCGGTCGATGAAGGCGCCCGCGCTGGCCGGCGAGGTGTTGTTGTCGCGGGTGATGCAGTGGTTGAGCAGGCGTCCGCCGGGCCGGAGCCGGTCCTCGATGAAGGCGAAGTAGGAGCCGTAGTTGCGCACGCCGATGTGCTCGGTGAGGCCGATCGAGCTGATCGCGTCGAAATCGCGCTCGGTGACGTCGCGGTAGTCGAGGAAGCGCACCTCGGCGCGGTCGTCGAGCCGCTGCTCCTTGATGGCCTGCTGGGCCCAGACGGCCTGCTGCTCCGAGAGGGTGACGCCCAGGGCCTGGACGCCGTAGTGCTCGGCCGCGTGACGCACCATGCCGCCCCAGCCGCAGCCGAGGTCGAGGAGCCGCTGTCCGGGCTTGAGGTCGAGCTTGCGGCAGATGAGGTCGAACTTCTCGGACTGCGCCTGCTCCAGGGTGGCGTCGAGCTCGGGGTAGACCGCGCAGGTGTACGCCATCGAGGGTCCGAGGACGAGCTCGTAGAAGCGGTTGGAGACGTCGTAGTGGTGGTGGATCGCCTCGGCGTCGCGCTGTCGGCTGTGGCGCCATCCCTCGAACGCGCGCCGCGTGCGCGAGAGGTGCTCCTCCGGCGGCGGTGTGGGCGCGATGAGGTTGGCCAGCCCCAGGCTGCGCAGCACCGTGAGGAGCTCGCCCGGCGGCGGGAGCTTGAACGTGAGGCGGCTGCGGAAGTGCCGCATGAGCTCGTAAGGGTCGCCGGGCTGGATGCCGTCGATCTCGAGGTCACCAGCCACGTAGGCCCGGGCGAAGCCGAGGTCACCCGGGTGCGACATCAGGTAGCGCAGACCGCGCTCGTTCAGGAGCCGCACGGTGTAGGTCGACTCGACGTCACCAGCCGTGCTGCCGTCGTAGGCCTCGAAACGAAACGGCATCCCGTGCCGCATCAGCTTCTCGAGCGCCGCGGAGATCGTCATGAGTTCCTCACCGCCTTGTCGTACAGGTTGGTCAGTCGCGCGTCGGGGTCGTAGCGCTCGCGCAGGGCGTCGATCGTCCGCGTGCCGTAGAGCTCGGCGAACGTCTCCTGGTCGTAGAAGGCCTCCGAGTAGAGGGACTTGTGGCCGCCGAGCTCGTGGACCTTGGCCTCGACGGCCCGGTTGACGCCGCCCGGTGCGGCGTCGGCCGGCACCTCGACGGTGCCCCAGAAGCCGACGTTGACGTAGATCGCCCCGGTCTCGAGCGGGTACGACGACCACTCGCGCGTGGTGCGCAGCGGGCAGAGCCACACGGGGCGCATCCCCACCTCGGCGTCGAACCAGGCCAGGAACTCCGGCAGGGCCTCGAGCGGCACCTCGATGTCCTGGATCACGCGTTCGCGGCCGGGCACCTTCTTGATCTTGTCGAGCTTCTCGATGATGCCGAGCTTGGTGTCGAGGCCGACGAGACGGTGGTAGACGTCGCTGCGGCGCCACCGGCGCGGCCAGAGGCGGCGGACCCACGGGGTCTGCGCACCGAAGGCGCCCGAGCACCAGAACCAGTCGGTGTCCCAGCGCCAGAGGTAGTCGTGGACCGTGAGCCCGTCGGTCTCGCGCTCGCGGACCGAGCGATAGTAGATCTGCTGGCCCGTGTAGTCGCTGACGTCGATCGGGGCGTCGGTGAGCTCGGCGAGGGTCAGGTAGATCTCGTCGGGGGTGAACGCGGTGCCGTCGACGGCGTCGACGCGGCGGCCGTCGTGCTCGCCGGTCTGGCCGATCTGGTGGATGGCCTTGATCGCGTCGTCGGCCGAGTCGAAGCGCACGTGACGCAGCGAGACCCGCTCCGGCACCCGCTCGAGGCGGATGCGCAGGCGCGTGGCGTACCCGAGGCTGCCGTAGGAGTTGGGGAACGCGGTGAAGAGGTCGGCGTGCTCGCCGTCCGGGGTGACCGTGAGGATCTCGCCGGACCCCGTCAGGACGTCCATCTCCAGCACGGACTCGTGGGGAAGGCCGTTGCGGAGCGAGGTGGACTCGATGCCGAGACCCGTGACGGCGCCGCCGAGCGTGATGGTGCGCAGCTGCGGCACGACGTACGGCACGAGCCCGTGCGGCAGCGTGGCGGCGACGAGGTCCTCGTAGGTGCACATGCCCTGCACGTCGGCGGTGGCCGCGTCGAGATCGATCGCGATGACGCCGTCGAGCCCGGAGACGTCCAGGCCCGGGGCCGTCGTGGCCGTGCGGGGGCGGAACAGGTTGGAGGTGCGCTTGGCGAGCCGGACGGGCGCCCCCGGCGGGATCGCCGCATAGGACTCACGCAGTCGCTGCACAGACTCCTGGTGCGCGCTCCAACCCTTCACACCGACAGACTAGGGCGTCGTCTCGGCGGAGCACCAGGGTGTCGTTGCGCACGGCAACGAGTTTCGCTCAGAGCGGAAGGACCCATGGCAGGTCACGACGTCGCAGGTCAGGCCAGGTGCCAGACGAGGGCCTCGCCGGTTCCGGCGAGGCGGAGGCGGTCACCGGGGTCGGAGCACCGCAGCTCGTCGCCCTCCGCGAGGACGACGTCATCGACGCCCACGGTCCCGCGCGTCACGTGCACCAGCACGCGACTCGCCACCTCGAGGTCCACCGGCGCGGCGGGACGGACGACCTCGAGCCGGGCGTCGGCGTGGACCGTGACGCCGTCGTGCCGCCCCGGTCCGCCCGGGACCTCCAGCGAGGCGTACTCCGGTGCGGACTCGTGCCGCGAGCGCAGCATCGTCTGGACGAACACCAGGGGCTCGGTCGATGAGGCGTTGCGCTCGGCGTGCTCCGCGCCCTCGCCGGCACTGAGGCGCTGAGCGGTCCCCGGGCGGATGACGCCGCCCGTTCCCGTGGAGTCGCGGTGCTCGAGGGCGCCGGTCAGCACCCACGTCACGATCTCAACGTCCATGTGCCGGTGCTCGTCGTACCCGGCGCCCGGCGCGAGCGACTCCGTGTTGATCGCGACGAGCGCACCGAAACCCACGTTGTCGGGGTCGTAGTGCGCTCCGTAGCTGAACGAGTGGCGCGTCGAGGTGCCGTCGCCGACCGTGAGGTAGCGCTGGTCGGCCCGCCGCAGCTCGCGGTCAGGCATAACCGAGGTCGTGCAGCCGGGCGTCGTCGATGCCGAAGTGATGCGCGATCTCGTGCACGACCGTGATGTGGACCTCCTCCACGACGTCCTGCTCCGTCTCGCAGATCGCGAGGGTCGGCCGGCGGAAGATCATGATGCGGTCGGGCAGCACCCCGCCGTAGGTGGTGTCGCGCTCGGTCAGCGCCACCCCGTCGTAGAGCCCCAGCAGATCAGGCTCCTCCGGAGGCGCGTCGTCCTCGACGAACAGCACGACGTTGTCGAGCAGCCCGGCGAGCTGCGGCGGCAGCGATGCCAGTGCGGCCTCGGCCAGCTCCACGAAGCGGTCCTCGTCGACCTCGATCACGGCACCATCCTGCCAGTGACCCGGTCGCCTTGACCTGCCGACGGACGCCGGTCTCCCTAGGATTCGGGGGTGACCCGAGACGTCCTGGCCGCCGCGAGCCCTGAGCTCCGTGCGGCCTACGCGGCTGTCGACTGGGAGGCGACGCCCCTTGGTCCGATGCGCGGCTGGACCCGGACCCTCCTCGACATCGTCGACCTGATGATGCACAGCCAGTTCCCCATGACGGTGTTCTGGGGACCCGAGTTCGTGCTGGTCTACAACGACGCCTACGTCGAGCTCATCGGCGACAAGCACCCGGAGGCCCTCGGCGGCCGCGTCGAGGACGTCTTCGACGAGGCCTGGGCGCAGGTGGGGCCGATCATGCAGGAGGTCCGCCTCACGGGCCACGCCGAGCTCATCGAGGACACCCTCGTGCCGCTGGAGCGACGCGGCTTCCTGGAGGACTGCTACTTCACGTTCTCGTACTCCGCGGTCCGCGATGCCGAGGGACGGATCGAGGGCGTCCTCGACGTCTCGACCGAGACCACCCGGGCCGTGCTGGGCCAACGGCGTCTGGCGGTGCTGGCGCGCCTGGCTGAGTCGCTGGCGGGTGCCGGCTCGCTCGACGAGGTGAAGCGACACGCCCTCCGGGTGTTCCGCGGCTACGACGCCGATGCGGTCGACGTCGAGCTGCAGCTCGCCGACAGCAGCGCGGAGGACTGGTCCGGCGAGCCGCACTGGGAGCCGCCACGGCCGATCTACGCCGGGGAGGTCGTCGCCGGCAGGTCCGCCGACGGCCGCGACGTCGTCTGGGTGGCCCTGGAGTCCGACCGCGAGGACCGCGCCGTGTCGACCCTGGTCATGGAGCTCAATCCCCGCATCCTGCTCGACGACGACCTGACCGACTTCGTCCGCCTCGCCGGGTCCGTCGTGGGCCGTGCCCTCGGTCGGGCCCGCGCCGAGGTGGCCCAGCGTCAGCACATCGACCAGGAGCGCCGCCTGAGCGAGACGCTGCAACGCAGCCTGCTGAGCCGCCCGGTCCAGGTCCAGGGCCTGCCCGTCGCGGTCCGGTACGTGCCGGCGGCGGAGGAGGCCCAGATCGGTGGCGACTGGTACGACGCGTTCCGGCTCCCGGGTGACGGGGTCTCGCTCGTGATCGGTGACGTGACCGGCCACGATCGCGAGGCCGCCGCGAGCATGGCGCAGATGCGCAACCTCCTGCGCGGGGTCGCGATGACGCTCACCTCGCCCGCCGAGGTGCTCAGCGCGGTCGAGCGCGCCGTGCAGCAGCTGGAGCTCGACGTCCTCGCGACCGCGATCGTGGCGCACGTCGAGCCGAGTCCTGACGCACCCGGTGCGCGACTGCGGTGGTCGAACGCCGGGCACCTGCCGCCGGTCGTGATCGAGCCGGACGGCTCGACACGGGTGCTCGCGCACCCGCCCGATCCACTGGTCGGCGTCGGGCACTGGGAGCGCCGCGAGCACTCCGACGTCCTGGCGCCCGGCTCGGTCGTCGTGCTCTACACCGACGGGCTGATCGAGCGTCGCGGCAGCTCGTTGGACGACGGTCTCGCCTGGCTCACCGACGCGCTTGCCGGGCAGCGGCTCGCCGAGCCCGAGGAGATCTGCGACCTCCTGATCGGCCACATGCCCTCCGACATCGACGATGACGTCGCCCTGCTGGTGCTGAAGGTCGAGGACTCCGCGGCCTGAGCGTCAGCGCGACCGATATGCTGTCGGTCGCGTCACGCCCCGTTCGTTTAGCGGCCTAGGACGCCGCCCTTTCAAGGCGGTAGCGCGGGTTCGAATCCCGTACGGGGTAC
>CAYRZN010000113.1:0-8748 GCA_964428825.1 uncultured Aeromicrobium sp. | reverse complement strand
GTGACACCGGCGTCGGTGCCGAGACCGACCATGGTCCTGGCCAGCTCCGCGGCCTGGTCCATGCTCTTCATGAAGGCGCCCGAGCCGACCTTGACGTCGAGCACCAGCGATCCGGTGCCCTCGGCGATCTTCTTGCTCATGATGGAGCTCGCGATGAGCGGGATCGCCTCGACCGTGCCGGTCACGTCGCGCAGGGCGTAGAGCTTCTTGTCGGCCGGTGCCAGACCGGCACCCGCGGCGCAGATCACCGCGCCGACGTCCTCGAGCTGCGCCATGATCTCGGCGTTCGACAGGTCGGCGCGCCAGCCCGGGATCGCCTCGAGCTTGTCGAGCGTGCCACCGGTGTGACCGAGTCCCCGGCCCGAGAGCTGCGGCACCGCCACACCGCACGCCGCGACGAGGGGAGCCAGCGGCAGGGTGATCTTGTCGCCGACACCGCCCGTGGAGTGCTTGTCGGACGTCGGACGGCTGAGCGAGGAGAAGTCCATCCGCTCCCCCGACGCGATCATCGCCGCGGTCCACCGGCTGATCTCCTCGCGGTCCATGCCGTTCAGGAGGATCGCCATCGCGAGCGCCGACATCTGCTCGGGCGCCACGACCCCGCGGGTGAACGCGTCCACGACCCAGTCGATCTGCCCCAGCGACAGGCGGTGCCCGTCGCGCTTCGCGGCGATGACGTCCACGGCGTCGAACGGTTCAGTCATGGGTGACTCCTTGCGGTGGCGGTGGCGGTGGCGGAGGGCCGAAGGGGTCCTGCGGCGGGTACGGGTAAAGCGCCTGGGGCGGGTAGCCGAACGGCTGCGGCGGCGGGTACGCGTACCCGGGCTGCGGTTGCGGCGGGTGGTACGGGTACGGCCACGCGGGGACCCACACCGGCGGCGGCGGCGGTTTCGGCGGGAGCGGCGGGCGCGTGCGCTGCAGGCCCTCGGCACGCGCCATCTGCTCCACGACCAGCACGAAGACCAGCGAGGTCAGCAGGGTCGGCAGCACGTCGACAGGACCGTACCCCTCGCTCGTGGCGCGGACGACGTTGAACGCCTCCAGCGTGAACAGCACCAGGTTGTTGGCCACGTGCGCGGCGATGGCCGCCTCCAGCCCGCCCGTGCGGATGACCAGGTAGGAGGCCATCAGCGCGAAGATCGTGACGTCGACCAGACCCCAGAACTCGTACACGTGACCGGCCACGAACAGGGGTGTGCTGACGAGGACCGGGACGATCGCGAACCGCGTCCACGACCCGACGAGCTGGAACAGGTAGCCGCGGAACACGTACTCCTCGGCCGTGGCCTGGAACGGCACGAGCAGCAGCGCGACCAGGAAGTAGACCACGGCGTCGTCCGCCAGGCTCGGCGTGGTCGCGTCACCCCCGATACCGAGCGCCAGGCTGCCGACGATGACGGCCCCGTACAGCGCGAACGCCACGGCCGTGACGCGGGCGAGCCAGCCCCAACGCAGCCGGCCCTCGACCGACGACAGGTAGCCCACGGGCCGCGGACCGGTCGCCAGCACGCTCAGGAGCACGGCGGGCAGCAACAGGGCGATCGACCCGAGCATGACGGCGAGGATGCACGGCGAGCCGATCGAACCCGACAGCAGCTCGTCGATCCAGGCGTCGAAGGCGTCCTCGTCGCTCGCCATCACGACGATCAGCACGATCGCGCCGACGACACCGAGGACGACGGAGACGACGAGGTAGCCCACCGTGCCGATCAGACCGGCCACCGGCAGCTTCCACCACTCGTGGTCGGGGTGCTCCCGGGCGAGCCGGTGGTACGGGGTCGCCACCGTCAGGCCGTCACGGAGAGGTCGCACACGAGACTCTCGTAGCCACGCAGGACCCACGTCGGTCGTCGCGGCGCGGCCTGGACCTCGATCGTGCCGAAGCGGGCCAGCAGGGTCCGCAGGCTGATCTGCAGCTCCAGGCGGGCCAGGGGCGCCCCGAGGCAGAAGTGCAGGCCCATGCCGAAGCCGACGTGGGGATTGGGGTCGCGCCCGACGTCGAAGCCGTCGGCGTCCTCGAACGCGGCCGCGTCGCGGTTCGCCGATCCCATCAGGCAGGCCACGACCTGCCCCGCCCGCACCGTCGTGCCCCCGACCTCGACGTCGGCCGTGGCGGTGCGCTCGAACAGCTGCAGGGGGGCGTCGAAGCGGATGAGCTCCTCGAGCGCGGTGGCGACGTCGACCTCACCGGCCCGCACGCGTCGCTCCTGATCGGGATGGTCGAGCAGGGCGACGAGCCCGTTGCCGAACGTGTTGACCGACGCCTCATGGCCGGCGTTGAGCAGCAGCACGACGGTGGCCACGAGCTCGTCCTCGGAGAGCTTCTGGTCTGCGCCCGCACCGTCGCGCGCCGCGATCAGGTCGGTCACGAGGTCGTCGCCCGGGTGCGCGCGGCGGTGCTCGACGACGTCGCGCACGTAGGCGGCGAAGTCGGTGCTCGCCCGCACGGCGGCGGCACGGGTGGCCTCGTCGACGTCCGACTCGTACATGTGCACGATCGCCTGCGACCAGTCGCGCAGCAGCACGTGGTCGACGCGCGGGAAGCCCAGGAGGTCGGCGATCACGAAGACCGGGAAGGGTTCGGCGAAGTCGGCCAGGAGGTCGCTGCCGGGCACGAGCCGTGCCACCATCTCGGACGCGAGCGACTCGATGCCCGGGCGCAGGCGCTCGACGTGGCCGCGGCCGAACGCGCCTTGGAGCAGGCGTCGCATCCGGGTGTGCTCGGGCGGCTCGTTCTCCATCAGCTGGTTGCGGTGCAGCGTGTTGAAGGGCTCCATGACGTCGACCGGTTCCTGATCGGTCCACAGGCGACCGAACGACCGGTCGCGCAGGACCCGCGTCACGGCCGCGTGCGTCGTGGCGAGCCAGCGACCCGACGGCTCGTGCCACAGCAGGTCACCCGTGGCCCGCAGCTCGGAGAGCGCCGGATACGGATCGGCGACGAAGGCGGGGTCGGTCAGGTCGAGGTGACTCGTCGTCACACCGGCCCGCCTCGGTCGACACCGTCGCCCTCGGTCGCGGCTCCTCCGGTCGCCAGGTCGGTCGCGTCGAACGCGTCCGGAAGCACCTCGCGCATGGTCGTGATGCCGGAGGCGGTCTGCAGCTGCATGTCGGGGCCACCGTTCTCCCACAGGAGCTGCCGGCAGCGTCCGCACGGCATGAGCGGTCGACCCTCGGCGTCGACGCAGGCCACCGCGATCAGACGGCCGCCACCCGTGGCGTGCAGGGCCGAGACCATGCCGCACTCGGCGCACAGCGCGACGCCGTAGGCCGCGTTCTCGACGTTGCAGCCGAGCACGACCCGGCCGTCGTCGACGAGGCCGGCCACGCCCACCTTGTAGTTCGAGTACGGCGCGTAGGCGCGTCCCATGACCTCCGTGGCGTACCGCGTGAGCGACGCCCAGTCGATCGGGTCATCGGCACCCTTGATGCCCAGCGACATCGAGGCGCCACCGCCCGAGTGCCCGGCCATCAGCCTGCCCCTCCGCGTCGGTACTGCTCACCGTCGGCCGCCGGCATGCGGAGCCGTTGCGAGAACACCGCGAGCACGAACAGCGTCACGACGTACGGCGTCATGCCCGTGAAGGACGTGTTGACCGAGTCGGAGCTGAAGTACCAGACGAACGCGCCGACGGAGAGCCCCGCCATGACGGCCGCCGTGACCTTCTCCGCGGCTCGCAGCTTGAGCACCGCGAAGGCGGCCAGACCGATCGCCACGAGCAGCAGCAACGCGTGCACCAGCACACCGCTGTTGGAGAGCAGCGAGATCCCGTCGGTGTAGCCGAACATCAGCGACCCGGTCAGCACACCGCTCGGACGCCAGTTGCCGAAGATCATGGCGGCCAGGCCGATGTAGCCACGCCCGCCGGTCTGGCCGACCGTGAACGACGACGAGGCGACCATCGCCAGGTAGGCGCCGCCGAGACCGGCGAAGGCTCCCGAGATCAGCACGGCGACGTACTTGTAGCGGTACACGTTGATGCCGAGGGTCTCCGCCGCCTGGGGGTTCTCCCCGCACGAGCGCAGGCGCAGGCCGAACGAGGTGCGCCACAGCACCCACGCCGTCACTGCCACGAGGACGAACGCCAGCACGGTGAGCAGCGAGAGCCGGGTCGTGACGCCGGCGATGGCGCCGGCGACGTCGGAGACGACGAACCAGTTCCGGTCGGCCAGGGACCGCGCACCGTCGGCGACGAGTGGCACCGTGAACTCCGGAGGCGTCGAGTAGCCCGAGAGGTTGCGGGGTCCTCCGCCCTCGAGGTCGTCGAACGTCGTCTTCGCGAGGAAGCCGACCGCGCCGAGCCCCACGATGTTGATCGCGACGCCCGAGATGATGTGGTCGACACCGAACGAGATCGTGGCGATCGCGTGCAGCAGGCCACCGAGCAGACCCATGAACGCCGCGCCCAGGACGCCGACGAGAGGGCCGTAGTGGTACGCGAAGAACGCGGCACCCCACGTGCCGAGCAGCATCTGGCCCTCGAGGCCGATGTTGACGATGCCGGCGCGCTCGGCCCACAGGCCGCCGAGGCCCGCGAGCAGGATGGGGCACGCGCCGATGATCGCCGCGCGGAGCGTGCCGGGAGCCGTGATGCGGTCGGCGCCGGTGTAGAGCCGCACGGTCGAGATGACGACGATGACCGCGAGTGCGGCGAGCCACCACGTGTAGCGGAAGGTCCGAGCGCGAGCGACCTCGGCGCTGAAGCCCTGCTGCGTGTCGTTGGTCGTCATGCGGTGGCCTCCGCCCGCTCGGCCTCGAGCTGTCGCGAGACCCGTTCGGCCTCGGTCCTGGCACGGCGGCGGCCGACGACCTCGTACGCCACGACGACCGCGAGCACCGTGGTGCCCTGGGTGATGTCGATGACGTCCTTCGCGATGCCCGCCGACTGCAGGTTGTTCGACTGGCCGGACAGGAAGGCGAACAGGGCGGCGGCGAAGAAGATGCCGAGGGTCCGGTTGCGACCCAGCAGCGCGACCGCGAGACCGAGGAAGCCGAGGCCGGCCTGGAAGTTCTCGGGCGTGCCGAAGGTGTGGACCGAGCCGAAGTAGGCCGGCATCCAGACCAGGCCCGCGACGGCACCCGACAACGCCATCGTGACCAGCGTCATCTTCTTCACGTTGACGCCGCTCGCGAGCGCCGCGGTGGACGACTCGCCCGTGACCCGCAGGTCGAAGCCGAACCGGGTGCGCGAGATGAGGAACCAGTAGCCGATGCCGAGGATGATCGCCAGGCTCGACAGGGCCCAGACGTCGCCGGGGGCGTCGGCGAAGATCTTGAAGCCGAGCGGCTGTGCGTCGAGGGGCAGCCGCTCGGTCGTGAAGGTGTAGCCGCTGGCCTGGCCGTACTTCGTGACGAGGTAGCCCGCCATCGTCAGAGCGATGTAGTTGAGCATGATCGCGCTGATGACCTCGCTGACACCGCGGAACACCTTGAGCAGGCCCGCGATCGAGGCGTAGGCGGCACCCGCGGCTGCAGCGACCACGAGCGTCGCCAGGATGTTGAGCGGGCCGGCCACCAGACCGCTGCCGGCGAAGAACGCGCCCGCGCAGGAGCCCACGATGTACTGGCCCTCGACGCCGATGTTGAACAGTCCCATCCGGAACCCGATCGCCGCCGCGATGCCGGAGATGGAGAGCATCGCCGACTGGTTGATGATCGTGAGCAGGACGCGGTCGTTCGGCACCGAGAAGATGACCTCCAGGAAGTCGCCGGGCGAGCCTCCGAAGGCGGCGATCAGGACGCTCGTCGCGAGCATCGCGGCGACCACCGCCACCAGGGGCGGAACGAGCCCACTGACGACCGTGCCCACGACGCGGCGTGCAGCGGGCGTCGCCGTCGTGACGGCGGGCGTCTGCGTCGTCATGACGCCACCACCTCGCCACCCGTCATGGCCTCGCCGAGATCGCTGGCGGTGACCGTGGAGGGGTCGAAGCGGGCCGTCAGGCGACCCCGCAGGATGACCTCGAGCCGGTCCGACAGGCCGATCAGCTCGTCCAGGTCGGCCGAGACCAGCAGCACGCCGAGCCCCTCTCGTCGCGCTTCTCGGATGTGCTCCCAGATCGCGGCCTGGGCGCCGACGTCGACACCGCGGGTCGGGTGCGAGGCGACCAGCAACCGCGGGTCGCCACTCATCTCGCGGCCCACGATGAACTTCTGCTGGTTGCCGCCGGACAGGGCCCGGGCCGACGTGTCGACACCCGGGGTGCGGACGTCGAACTCGTCGATGATGCGCTGGGCGTCAGCCCGCGCGCCCTTGCGACTCACGAGGCCGCGCCTGACCGCCGGGGCGGACGTCTGGTGGCCCAGGACGCGGTTCTCCCAGAGCGGGTAGTCGAGCACCAGGCCGTGGCGGTGGCGGTCCTCCGGCACGAAACCGACGCCGAGGTCGCGCACGGCACGGGTGCTGAGCCGCGTGATGTCGTCGTCGCCCAGGTGGATCGTGCCGGCGCGTGCGCGCAGCATGCCCATCACGACCTCGACGAGCTCGGACTGGCCGTTGCCCTCGACGCCCGCGATGCCGACGACCTCGCCGGCGTGGACCGTGAGCGAGATGTCGTGCAGCAGGTCGCGGCCGGCGTCGTCGGCGACCGTGACTCCGTCGAGGCGCAGCACGGGACGGTCGGTCACGGTGGACTCCGAGGTCGCGGGCGACGGCAGCTCTGCGCCCACCATGAGCTCGGCGAGCTCACGCTTCGTCGCGGTCTTGGGGTCCGCGGTGCCGACCGTCGTGCCACGGCGCATGACCGTGATGTCGTCGGCGATCTGACGGACCTCGTCGAGCTTGTGGGAGATGAACAGGACCGAGCAGCCCTGGGTCACGAGCTCGCGGAGGTTCGCGAACAGCGCGTCGACCTCCTGCGGCACGAGGACCGCGGTCGGCTCGTCGAGGATGATCAGGCGAGCACCGCGGTAGAGGACCTTGAGGATCTCGACCCGCTGGCGGTCGGCCACGCCGAGCTTCTCCACGAGGGTGTCGGGGTCGAGCCCGAAGCCGAAGCGGTCGGAGATCGCGCGGATCTGCTTCTTCGCGCCCTCACCGATGCCGTGCAGCTTCTCGGCGCCCAGGACGATGTTCTCGGCGACCGTGAGGTTGTCGGCCAGCATGAAGTGCTGGAACACCATGCCGATGCCGGCCGCGATCGCGTCGGTCGGCGAGGTGAAGGAGACCGGCGAGCCGTCGACGACGATCTCGCCGTCGTCGGCGGGCTGCACGCCGTAGAGGATCTTCATCAGCGTGGACTTGCCTGCGCCGTTCTCGCCGATCAGCGCGTGGACGCGCTCGGGGCGGATGTGCAGGGACACGTCGTGGTTCGCCACGACCCCGGGGAATCGTTTGCCGATCCCGCGAGCCTCGACGTCGATGGTCGTCACGCGATCATCCTCTCGCAGGTCTGGATGGAACACATGAGTGATGGGTCCGGGGGTGTCCCCGGACCCATCACTCACGATCGGTCGACGACCGCCTTACGGCTCGGTCGGGACCTCGATGTCACCGGCGATGATCTGCGCCTTGTAGTCCTCGAGGGCCGCGATCGTCTCGGGGGTCAGGAAGCCGCCCGAGGTCGAGTAGCCGACACCCTCGTCGGCCAGGGTGAAGGTCGTGAAGCCCTGGTCCGGCTCGCCGTCGACGACCGACTTGATGAAGCCGTACGTCGCCGTGTCGACCCGCTTCAGCATCGAGGTGATGATGCGCTGCGCCTGCTCCGGACCCGCGGTCAGGAACTGGTCGGAGTCGACACCGATCGCGAGCTTGTCGGCCGCGACGGCCGCGTCGAACACGCCCGTGCCCGAGAATCCGGCGGCGTGGAACACGATGTCGGCGCCGTCGCCGTACTGGCCCTCGGCGGCGGCCTGTCCACCGGCCGGGTCACCGAAGCCCGCGGGATCGGACTCCTCGATGTACGTCGTGAGGATCTCGATGTCGGGGTTGACCGCCTCGGCGCCCGCGGCGTAGCCGGCCTCGAACTTCTGGATCAGGGTGTTGTTGACACCGCCGACGAAGCCGATCGTGCCGGTCTCCGACTGCAGGGCGGCCGCAGCGCCGACCAGGAACGATCCCTCGTTCTCGGCGAAGCCCAGGTAGGCCACGTTGCAGTTGACGTCGTCCTCGGTCGGGTCGAAGCCGTCGATGACGGAGAAGGCGACGTTCGGGTAGTCGGGTGCGACCGTGTCGACGGCCTCGCTGTAGGCGAAGCCCACACCGACGATGACGTTGTGCCCGCTGTCGGCGAAGGTGCGCAGACGCTCCTCGCGGATGTCCTCCGACTCGTCCTGTCCGGCCTCGCCCTCGGCGACCTCGGCGATGCCGAACTCGGCGACGGCCTGGGTCAGGCCCGCGTAGGCCGAGTCGTTGAAGGACTGGTCACCGCGGCCACCGACGTCGTACGCCAGCCCGACCTTCGGATCGCCCTCGATCTGGACGGTCTCGCACTCCTCCGCGGCTGCACCGGAGTCGTTGTCGTTGTCGTCGGCTGCGGTGCCGCACGCGGTCAGGATCAGACCGCACGTCGCCAGGGCGACGCCGTACGTCGAGAGTCGGCGCACTGTTCCTCCTCAGATGTTCGGCACGACCTTCTGTCGGCCTGCGCCAGACTCTAGGTCGGTCCAGGCCCACCCGGAACCTTTGCGGGAAGCCGTAACCGTTTTGTCACTCACCCTGACGCTGGTTCTCCGGGGAGGAGCAACCACGCAGAGCGGCTCCACCCGCTGGTCGAGTGCCTCGCGAGCTCTGCGAGCGGGCGTATCGA
>CAYRZN010000112.1:0-8795 GCA_964428825.1 uncultured Aeromicrobium sp. | reverse complement strand
TGATGCCGTTGTCGACGTCGCGCAGGTAGTGGTCGTACCAGGCCTGCATGTCGGCCTGGCCGTTGTCGGTGCCGGCGGGGAACCCGTCGTGGCCGCCGGCGAGCAGCAGGTGCGACCCGTTGTCGCGCAGCTCCTGGTAGCCCTGGAACGCGCCGCGGGACTCGACGTCGAAGATGCCGTTGATCGCGAGGATGGGCAGGTCGTTGGCATCGCCGCGGAACCCGCGCTCCTTCCAGAAGGTGTCGAGCGTCGGGTGCAGGAAGCCGGCCTGGAGGCCGCTGTCGAGCAGGCCACGCACGGCGTCGATGGACCCGACCGGGTCGTTGGCCAGGCGGTTGGGACCCTGGGCGAGGGCCAGGGCGCCGATGCCGAGGATCACGGCGGCACCCGGGACGATGTTGCTCACGCCGCCGGGCACGAGCAGGTCGCGGTACAGCTCGAACGTGCCGGACCGCAGGGTCGCGGTGTCGACGCACGGCAGCTCGAGGTGCATCGAGTTGTAGATCATGATCGCGCTGGCCGAGAACCCGTGGATGCCGAGTCGTCCGTTGCTCCAGGGCTGGCCGCACGCCCACTGCAGGACCTCGGACACGTCCTGCTGGCTGCGCGGGCCGAGCGCGTCGAAGCCGCCGGAGCTGGCTCCCGTGCCGCGCAGCTGCACCAGGAGGTGGTTGTAGTTCGCGTCCGGCATGAAGGTCGCCGAGCCCGGGCCGTACGGGCTGAACTCGATCACGGTGGGTCGGGCCGTGATCGGGCCTTGGCTCGTGAGGGTCGTCTGCAGCTGCACCCCGTCGGAGACGGTGACCCGCTCCTCCTGGGTGACGGTCTCGGCGGCCGCCGAGGTCGCGGTCGTCGCGACGAGCAACGGCACCAGCAGGACGAGTGCGGAGGCAGCGCGGAGTCGGCGCAGAAGGAGGTTCACATCTCGTTCAACGTCGCACTGTGACGACAGTCACGGGTCGTCGAGAAATTTCTTGTACGCATGTACCAATCAGACGGGCGGTGGCGCGCTCCGGCCGTGCGCGAGGATCCGGTGGCGGACGGCCGTGACGGCCACGAGGACCGTGACGCCGACCAGCAGCAGCCATCCGATCGGCAGACCGGCCGGGTCGTCCGCGCCGGTCGTCGCGGAGGTCTCGGCATATCCGGGCACGAACGACGTGCTCGTGTCGCCCTCGGGCGAGTCGGTGACCTCTCCGCCGTCGTAGCCCGCCGCCGGGCCCCCGCTGGTGCCGGCATCGGCGTCGGCCGACTCGAGCGCCGACCGGACGTCGTCGAGCACGGCGGCCTCCGCCTCGGCGTTCTCGGCGCCGGACGTGCCGAGGGTCGGCAGCGTGAGGCGGGACGGGTGATCGACGTCGTTGTGGATCGTGATGACGCCCAGCTGGCCGGCGAGGTTGGTCAGGGGCGACAGCAGGTGGGGCGTGTCGAACGACTGCACGGAGACGCGCAGACGCTCACCCTCGTTGACCACCGCGCCGGTCGGGAAGACCTCGACGTCCACCGGGACGATCTCGCCGGGGTCCAGCACGCGACGTGACTCCTGCGTGAACGGGTGCCACGGCTGGATGATCTCGCCGTCGAGCGTGACCGACCGCGACTCGTCGAGCTCGGCCAGCGAGATGACCTGCCAGCCGCCCGTGAGCCGGTCCACGACACCGTCGGGCGTGACCCGCGAGACGCTGACCGAGAGCATGCCGTCGCCGGTGGTGCTGGAGGTGTACAGCCGCGCGTTGATGGGCCCGAGGATGTTCAGGTCGCTCGTGAGCGGCGCCGTCTCGTAGACGACACCGGTGGCGTCGTTGAGGGCCGCGTTCTGGTTGCAGGCCTCCCAGGCGCCGATGAGGTTCAGGACCCCGGCGGTCCACTGCGAGGTGCTGCGCGAACACAGGCCCGCGACGGGGATCGGAAGGATCTGCGAGGACCCGGCGACGACCTGGCCCTGGGTGAGCTGGCCCGGCGCACCGCCCAGCGTGGCCGAGCTGCCGGACAGCTTGAACGACGCAGCGGACTGGTCGCTCAGGTAGGAGTCGCGGTACTGCCACTCGCCGGAGCCGAGCTCGTAGTAGGAGAAGCTCGGCAGGTCGGAGTCGAGCGCCGGATCGGGCAGGCCCTTCACGTAGTGGTCGAACCAGCGCAGCTGGAGCTCACCCAACGTGCCCAGGCCGGCGTCCGGCACGCCCTGGCCGTTGGATCCCTGGAGGTGGTCCCACGGGCCGAGGATCATCTTGACCGGGACGCCACGCTCGCGCAGGGCTTGGTAGACCAGGGGAGTCCCGCGCTGGAAGAGGTCGTACTCGCCGCCGATCAGGAACGTGGGCACGTCGATATTGGGGACGGAGTTGGTGATCGTGCTGCGGGACTCGTAGAACTCGCCGTCGTAGGCCTGGGGTCCGCCTAGCGCCGCCTCGAGCAGCAGCTGGATCGACGACGCGCCGTTGCCGACCAGGTGCGTCAGCAGGTTCTCGACCGCCTGGGGCGAGGTCGAGGGCACGAGTCCGGTCAGGTTGACCAGGCCGAGCCACAAGGGCATGAAGCCAGTGTCGAGCTGCCCGCCGGAGGCCACGATGTCGCGGTACACCTCGGCGGTAGGCACCTGCGGGAAGATCGCCTTGAGGCCCTGCGGCTTGAGGCCGGCGGCGAAGAGCTGGCTGATGCCCATGTAGGACGGGCCGGACATCGCCACGGATCCGTCGCTCCACGACTGCTGGGCCGCCCACTCCACGATCTCCTTGGAGTCGAGCTGCTCGCGCTCCCCGAACACCTGCCACGTGCCCCCGGATCCGCCGGTGCCGCGGGCGTCGACCGTGAGCTGCAGGTAGCCGCGCTGCACCAGGAAGTCGGGCGGGGATCCGCCCAGGGTCGCGCCGCTGGGGCTGCCGATCACGGTCTTGCTGTAGGCCGTGATGGTCACGACGACCGGCAGCGGCGTGTCGACGACCTGCCCGTCGGCGTCGACCGGCCGCTTCAGGTCGGCGAGCAGGACCGTGCCGTCCGACGTCGGGATCTGGAGGTCGGTCTCGACGACGGTCGAGGCGTACTCCTCGGGACGCGGTGCCCAGCCCGAGCTGGTCGGCGTGACCGACTCGGTGGAGACCGACGTCGCCACCGACGACGGGTTCGGGGGAGCCGCCGTCGCCGCCGCAGGGGCGACGAGGGCAGCGGCTGTCAGGGCAACAGCCGTCAAGAGACGCATCACAGGACCTCCGGTGTCGCCGTGATCAACGACACAGCGGACGCCCGGTTACACGCCCGTTCAGGGCAGCGGCGTGACCCGACCGACCATGTGCGTGACGGGCTTGCGGGCACCCACGACGCCGAGGTCGATCGTGCCGCCGGACTCCCGGGAACCGAACACCACGGTGGTGGGCAGCAGGATCGGCTTCTTGAACTCGACGTCGATGCGGAACGCCTCCGGCAGCCGGTTCGCCAGCGCCGCCAGGGCGTGGGCCTTGGTCCACATGCCGTGGGCGATGTTGGTCGGGAAGCCGAACGCCTTCGCGGTGAGCGGGTACAGGTGGATCGGGTTGCGGTCTCCCGACACGGCGCCGTAGCGGCGACCCAGGTTGCCCGCGAGCTTCCAGTGCACGACGCCGCTGGGTGCCTCGAGACCCTCCAGCGGAGCCGGGGAGGACTCGGCCTCGCCGCCGCGACCGCGGGCGAAGAGGGTCGTGACCTCGTTCCAGACGACCTCGTCACCCACCGCGACGTCGGTCAGGAGGTCGATCAGGCGACCCTTGGGGTGCGGGCGCAGGTCGGCGGCCCGCACGGAGACGTCGAACGCCTCGTCCGGCGCGAGCGGTCGGTGCTGCGTGATCGCGTTGCGCAGGTGCACCAGCCCCATCGGCGCGAACGGGAACGCCGTGTCGGTCATGAGCGACATGTGGAGCGCGAACGCGGCCATGTGCGGGTAGGTGGCGGGCAGGGTGTCGCCGTGCCCGAACCCGCACACCTCGCGGTAGCGCTCGAGGTGGGCAGGGTCGGTCGTGACGCCCGACCGCTGCAGGACGAGGTCAGGCGCGCCGCCGGAGGCGTGCTTGACGCCCGGCAGGGACCCGACGCCGGGGATGGCCGGCAGGGCCGCCTTCAGCATGAGGGGCGCCGTCGACGGCGCCTTGGCGAAGGTGCGCGTCACCATCTCAGGACGCGCCGATCAACATCTGGCCGTTGACGCCGATCACGTTGCCGCTGACCGTGGCCGAACCGGGGCTCGCGAGCCACGCGATCGTCTCGGCGACGTCGATCGGCAGGCCGCCCTGCGACATCGAGTTCATGCGACGGCCGGCCTCGCGGATGCCGAGGGGGATGGTCTTGACCATCTCGGTCTCCATGAACCCGGGGGCGATGACGTTGGCCGTGATGCCGCGGTCGGCGACGCGCTTCGAGAGCGACTGGATCCAGCCGATCACGCCGGCCTTGGCCGAGGCGTAGTTCGTCTGACCGTTGTTGCCGGCGATGCCTGCGATCGAGGCGATGCCGATGATCGTGCCGCCCTCGTTGATCAGGCCCTGCTCCAGCAGCTGGTCGGTGATGCGCTGCGGGGCACCGACCGAGATCTCGACGACGAGCTGCCAGTTCTCCGGCTTCATGTTGCGCAGGCGCTTGTCGCGGGTGATGCCGGCGTTGTGGACGACGATGTCGACGGCACCGTGGTGCTTCTGGATGTACTCGGCGATCTCCGCCGGGGCGTCCGGTGACGTGATGTCGCCGACGATGTAGCCGCCACCGAGCTCCTCGGCGAGGACCTTGAGGTCGTCGGCGAGCGGCGGGACGTCGAGTCCGATGACTGTGGCGCCGTCGCGGGCCAGGGCGCGCATGTCGGCCTCGCCGAGGCCACGCGAGGCGCCCGTCACGAGGGCGACCTTGCCGGCGAGCGGCTTCGTGACGTCCTTGACGGCCGGGGCCGTGGTGATGCCCGTCGTGCCGAGGCGGACGACCTGGCCCGAGACGTAGGCCGACTTGGGGGAGAGGAGGAAGCCGAGCGTGGAGCCCAGCGTCTTCTCGGCGCCGGCGGAGACGTAGAC
This sequence comes from uncultured Aeromicrobium sp., assembly GCA_964428825.1. Lineage (GTDB taxonomy): Bacteria > Actinomycetota > Actinomycetes > Propionibacteriales > Nocardioidaceae > Aeromicrobium. The sequence continues at coordinate 3,771 of CAYRZN010000112.1, read as the reverse complement.
CAGGTTGACGGTCGAGCCGCCACCGATCTCCTTGCCGAGCGAGCGCGTGAAGCCCTCGAGGGCGCGCTGCGCGATCGCCGCGCTCTCGGTGGGGGCCTCCTCCGGGACCGACCCGATCACGACGACGCGGCCGCTGGAGGCTACCTGGCGCAGGACGGGGGTGAAGAACTCCTGCAGGGCCACGAGGCCGGCGGCGGAGTCGATGCCCGTGGCGTCGAAGACGAGTCCCTTGTACTTCTTGCCGTCGGCGCGGACGCCGGTCGAGTCGATGCCGTAGGCCTTCAGCGCGGCGGTCACGGCCTTGCTGACCGGACCGGAGCTGGCGCTGCCCGTGAGCACGCTGCCCTTGACCAGCGCGCCGCCGGTGTAGCGGTCGAGGTAGGGCGGGTTCGGCAGGCCCAGGTTCTTGACCAGGAACTTGCCGACGGGGTTGTGCGCAAGATCTTGGTAGCGATCGCTCACGGGGTGTGTCCTATCTCTCGAATACCGGTGGTATCTGAATCCGACACCTGACTGTAACCTCGTGTGACAGTGCCGGTCCACTCCGGCGCGACGAGGCACACGTCACGTTCTGCGACCATCATCGACACTTTCGAGGAGTCCCGCCATGGCAGGCACCACGCCCGCGAAGAAGGCCCCCGCCAAGAAGGCCCCCAGCAAGAGCACCGCCGCCAAGAAGACGCCGGCCGCCAAGGCTCCGGCGAAGCCGGCCTCGGTGACCGAGACGGCCACCACCGCGGCCCCGGCCACGTCCGACGACGCCCAGCGCGTCCGTCGCGTCGCGGTCATCGGCGGCAACCGCATCCCGTTCGCGCGGAGCAACACCGTCTACACCAACGTCTCGAACCAGGACATGCTCACGGCGGCCCTCGACGGCCTCGTGGAGCGCTTCGGCCTCGAGGGCGAGCGCATCGGTGAGGTCGTCGCCGGTGCCGTGCTCAAGCACGCCCGCGACTTCAACCTCACGCGCGAGACCGTGCTCGGCTCGAAGCTGTCGCCCGAGACTCCCGCCACCGACCTGCAGCAGGCGTGCGGCACGGGCCTGCAGGCCGCGTTCGTCGTCGCCGACAAGATCGCGCTCGGCAAGATCGAGACGGGCATCGCCGGCGGCACGGACACGACGTCCGACGCGCCCCTCGCGGTCAACGACAAGCTGCGCAAGATCCTGATCGAGGCCAACCAGCTCTCGGCCAAGGGTGACAAGAAGGGTCTCGTCAAGCTGCTGACGAAGATCCGTCCGTCGTACCTCGCGCCCGACCAGCCGCGCAACGCCGAGCCGCGCACGGGGCTGTCGATGGGCGATCACCAGGCCATCACGACCCACGCCTGGAAGATCACCCGCGAGGCCCAGGACGAGCTCGCCGCCGCATCGCACCAGAACCTCGCGAAGTCGTGGGACGAGGGCTGGCAGGCCGACCTCGTCACCCCGTTCAACGGTGTCGCCAAGGACAACCACCTGCGTCCTGACTCCACGGTCGAGAAGCTCGCCAAGCTGAAGCCGGTCTTCGGCCGCAACCTCGGCGACCAGGCCACCATGACGGCCGGCAACTCGACGCCGCTGTCCGACGGCGCCTCGGTCGCGCTGCTCGCGTCCGAGGACGAGGCCGCCAAGCGCGGCTGGGAGGTCCAGGCCTACTTCGTCGACTACGAGACCGCAGCGGTCGACTACGTCAGCGGCGCCGAGGGCCTGCTGATGGCTCCCGCGTACGCCGTGCCGCGCCTGCTCGCGCGCAACGGCCTGACGCTGCAGGACTTCGACTTCTACGAGATCCACGAGGCGTTCGCCGGCCAGGTGCTCTCGACGCTCGCCGCGTGGGAGTCGCCGGAGTTCTGCCAGGACAAGCTCGGTCTCGACGTGCCGCTCGGCTCGATCGACCGCACGCGCCTCAACGTGAAGGGCTCGTCGCTCGCCGCGGCGCACCCGTTCGCCGCGACCGGTGGCCGCATCGTCGCCAACCTGGCCAAGCTCCTGCACGAGGCCGGCCCGGGCAAGCGTGGCCTGATCTCGATCTGCGCCGCCGGTGGCCAGGGCGTCGTCGCGATCCTGGAGAGCTGAGGCTCGCTCGTTCCACGGAGCCCCCGGGATCGGCCCTTCGGTCGCCCCGGGGGTTTCCGCTGTCCGGGCTGGGGGACAGGCAGCACGGACCAGGGAGCGGGCCGACGGCAGCCGGTCGGGTGACCAAGCCTGATGCTCGGCGGTTGCCAGGGCAGCCGTCAACCATCAGGCTTCGTCCGTCCGGCTCCCGGTCTGAGGCCGCTTGTCCCTCGCCCCGAAGGGCGGTGACCTGCTCGTCCGTTCAGCTCGGGCGGGGCGTCGCGCCGGTGGCCATGGCCAGGGCGCCGTGCACGAGGAGCGTGCGGAGGGTGTCGGACGCGACGTCGTCGACGACCGGCATGCCGGTGTTGTGCTCGCGGATCGACCACTGCAGGTGCGCCAGGTTCAGCGCGCCGAGGCCCTGCGCGTACAGCACGTTGGCCACGAGCGAGGGGTCGGTCACGCGGAACTCGCCGGCGGTCGTGCCGTCGTCGAGAGTCGTGACCACGTGCGCGAGGCACGCGCTGATCGCGGTGCCGAGCTCGATGAGCACGGCGTCGCCGACCTCCTGCTGGAGCTCGATGCCGCGGCGTCGCAGCAGGGTCTGGGCGCAGTCGACGAAGGCCGGGTGGGCGACGCCGTAGTCGAAGAAGGCCCCCACGATCGACGCGAGTCTTCGCCGGGGTGTGGCGGCGGGGTCTACCACGGCGGTGAGGGCGGCCTCGAGCTCCTGGAGGTACTCGACCAGCGTGACGGCGAAGAGCTCTTCCTTGCTCGTGAAGTGCCGGTAGATGATCGCCCGGTTGATGCCGACGGCGCGGGCGATGTCCTCGATCTGGGCATCACGGACGCCTCGTTCGTCGAACAGGGCCCGAGTCGCGGCGATGATCTCGCGCCGACGCGCGGCACGCCTCTCGTCCACACCCATGCGGGCCACCCTAACGATGACGCCTGCCACGCCTGCAGGCCCACTCTTCCGCACTGCTCCTGTCGGTGCCCGGCCGTAGGCTCATGAGCATGAGGCCCACGTCCGAGCTCAGTCGTCAGGTCGCCCCGTTCAAGGTCGTCTCCGACTACCAGCCCGCCGGCGACCAGCCGACGGCGATCGCCGCGCTCGAGAAGCGCATCACCGAGGGCGAGCGGCACAACGTGCTGCTCGGCGCCACCGGCACGGGCAAGACCGCCACGGTGGCCTGGCTGGCCGAGAAGCTGCAGCGCCCGATGCTCGTGATGCTGCCGAACAAGACGCTCGCGGCCCAGTTCGCCAACGAGCTGCGCGAGTACTTCCCCGAGAACGCCGTCGAGTACTTCGTCTCGTACTACGACTACTACCAGCCGGAGGCCTACCTCCCGCAGACCGACACCTACATTGAGAAGGACTCCTCGATCAACGAGGAGGTCGAGCGTCTGCGCCACTCGGCCACGTGGTCGCTGCTCACGCGGCGCGACGTCATCGTGGTCGCCACGGTCTCCTGCATCTACGGCCTCGGTTCGGCGCAGGAGTACCTCGATCGCATGATCGGCTTCACGGTCGGCGAGGAGATGCCGCGTGAGCAGCTCCTGCGCACGCTCGTGCAGGCGCAGTACGTCCGCAACGACGTCGCGTCGACCCGGGGCACGTTCCGCGTCAAGGGCGACACCGTCGACATCTTCCCCGTGTACCAGGAGCTCGCGGTGCGCGTCGAGTTCTTCGGCGACGAGATCGAGCGGCTCATGACGCTGCACCCGCTCACGGG
>CAYRZN010000111.1:0-8861 GCA_964428825.1 uncultured Aeromicrobium sp. | reverse complement strand
GAAGAAGTCGAAGTGGTCCTTGGGGTGCTTGCCGGCCGTGGTGGCCGACAGCAGCATGGTGTCGTCGTCGAGGAACGCCGACACGGCGCCGGCGGCCTGCTGGGCCAGCTGGCCCGTCTCGAAGCGGATCGTGCGGGTGCCGAAGCGACCGTTGTCGATCACGGTCTCGACTGTGTGGATGGAATCCGTCATGGATGTCCCTTCCGTGGGCAGAGCCCACTGATGACATGGGCGCGGAGGCCCACTGTGGAGGACGGGGCACAGGCCCGAACCGACACGGCGCGCTGGGCGCGAAAGCGCGAGCGGCGTGTGGCGAGGCCGGGATGGCCCGGGTGTTTCCGGTCTTCGATCGAGGCCCGCGGAGCTGCGCAGTCTTGACGACTGTGTCGTGTCGACCTGCTCCGAGAGCCACTACCGAGGACCGAACGGCTGGCCTGTTCCTCGTCCCTGGATAATCGGTGATTCAGTTGTGGTCGAGCTCATCGCTCAGGAGCGATGTGCACGTTGCCATGATGCAGTGCGGGCGGCCGTCCCGGGGGGACGACCGCCCATGGCGTGTCAGCGACGCAGGCCGAGGCGCTCGATGAGGCCGCGGTAGCGCTCGATGTCGGTGTTCTGCACGTAGTTCAGCAGGCGGCGGCGCTGGCCGACGAGCAGCAGCAGGCCACGACGGCTGTGGTGGTCGTGCTTGTGCTCCTGCAGGTGACCCGTGAGGTGCGAGATGCGCTGCGTGAGCAGGGCGATCTGGACCTCGGGAGAACCGGTGTCGCCCTCGTGGGTGGCGTACTGCGCGATGATCTCGGACCTGGACAGCTCGGCCACGGTGGGCGCAGCAGTCTTCTTCGACATTCGATACTCCTGGAGTCGTAGCGCGGCGCACCCGGGCATGTTCATCGGGGCATGGGATCCGCGGCCGGTACACGGCGTCTCTCAGGCTATCAGTGAAGCCCCGTCGGGAGCCAATCCGGTCGGGGCCGGTCAGGCCAGGATCTCGCGGGTGCGGGCGACGTCGTCGTGCATCTGCTCGACCAGGGCCTCGAGCGACGGGTAGGCCTCCATGCCGCGGAGCCGTTCGACGAGCTCGACCCGGAGGCGATGACCGTAGAGGTCGAGTCCGGTCCGATCGATCACGTACGACTCCACGCGACGCGAGACCCCTTCGAAGGTCGGGTTGTCGCCGACCGACACCGCCGCCGGCCACCGCTCCGCCTCGCCGTCGAGGTCCAGGACCCAGGCGGCGTACACGCCGTCGTCGGGCGTGGCCAGGCTGTCCGACACCGGCACGTTGGCGGTCGGGAAGCCGAGCTCGCGCCCGCGCTGCTCGCCCTGCACGACGATCCCGTTGACCTCCGCGGGTCGCCCGAGGACCTGCGCGGCCCGAGCCACGTCACCGCTCTCGACCAGGCGCCGCACCAGCGTCGAGGAGTACTCCTCGGAGCCGCCCGCGAGCTCGAGGGCCTCGGTCGCGAAGCCGTGCCCGGCACCGAAGTCGGCCAGGCACGCCACGTCGCCGGAGGCCTTGCTGCCGTACGTGAAGTTCTGGCCCACGACGACGTGGGCGGCGCGCAGGTCGTCGACCAGCACACGCTGGGCGAACTCGTCGGGCGACCACGCGGCCATCGTGCGGTCGAAGGCCAGGACGCGGACCTCGTCGGCACCACCGTCGTGCAGCAGCTCGACCCGACGTCCGACGTCGGTCAGCAGGCGGGGCGCGCGCTCGGGGGCGAAGACCGCGATCGGGTGGGGGTCGAACGTGACGGCGACGACCGGCTCCCCCGCGGCGTCGGCGACCTCACGGGCCCGGGCCAGGAGCGTCTGGTGCCCGAGGTGGACCCCGTCGAACGTGCCGATCGTGACGACGGTCGACGAGGTCGACGGGGCCGAACCCGCTCCTGCCACGTCCCGCCAGATCGCCACGGCAGAACTGTGCCACATCCCGGATGAGAGCTCTCTCATCCGCCACTCACGTCGACCTCACCGATGTCGGGCAGAGTGGGGTCGTGCCGTCCTCGTCCCGTGTCGCCGCGTCGGTCCTCACGGCCGTCGTCGTGGTCGTGGCCGTCGTCGCGTTCCGACTCGTCACCGCACCGCCGGGCGACCCGGACATCCAGCCGGTCCAGGTGCCGCCGGCTGCCACCACGGCCCCGGTCCCGGCACCAGGGCCCTCCGGGGCGGTCCCGCAGCCCGTCGACCCCGTCCCCCAGCCCGTGCCTCCGCCCGTCGACGACGATGACGATGACGGGGACGGGGACGACGATGACGGGGACGACGATGACGACGACTGACGTCGCTCGCCGGCCGCGCACACCGTGGCGTCGCGCGACCGTGCGGACCCGCATCACCGCCGGCGTCGCCGCCCTGACGATCGTCGGCCTCGCCCTGGTGAGCCTCGCGCTCTACGTCGTGGAGTCGCGCCGGATCGACCGCACCGTCGAGCGAGCCCTGCTCCAGGAGGTGCAGGAGTTCACCGGGTTCGCGGTCCGTGCACCCGCTGCGGGCATCACGGGGCCGGACGCCGTCGTCACGGCGTTCCTGGAGCGGAACGCCCCTGACGCCCGGGAGTCGCTCTGGGCCTTCCCCGTGGCGGGCCCGCCCCAGTTCACCGGCGATGCGGACCCCGACCTGCAGCGGTCCGGCCGTTTCGAGCGGACCGTCGAGGAGCTGCGTACGGCCGGTGGTACGCGCACGATCGAGGTCGCGGGCTCCGAGTACCGGCTCGTCGTCCAACCCGTGACGGACGGCTCGACGACCGCGGCGTTCGTCGTCGTGCAGGACGTGTCAGCGGCCAGGAGCGAGCTCCGCCAGCTGCTGACCACCTACGCGGTGGTGGCGCTCCTGGCCCTCGTCGCGATCACGGTCGCGGCTGCAGCCTTGGCGGGCCGACTGCTGCGCCCGCTCACGGACCTGCGCGAGACCGTCCAGTCGATCACCGGCACCTCGGTCTCGGGACAGGAGATCCACACGCGGCTCGAGGTCGTCGGCCATGACGACGTCGCGGAGCTGCAGCGCACGTTCAACGCGATGCTCGACCGCGTCGAAGCCGCCTTCGCCGCGCAGCGACGCCTCCTCGACGACGCCGCCCACGAGCTGCGCACCCCGCTGACGGTCATCCGAGGCCACCTCGACGTCCTGGACCCGGGCGACCTCCGCGACGTCACGGCCACCCGCGAGCTGGTCGTGGACGAGGTCGATCGCATGGCACGGCTGGTCGGCGACCTGCTGATGCTGGCGCGCTCCGGACGACCCGACTTCGTGCGGCTTGGTCCGACCGACGTCGCGGCGCTGACGGTCGGCGTCCTCGAACGCGCGCGCGGGCTCGGAGCCCGCAGCTGGCAGCTTGACGGCACGGCCGACGTCAGCGCGTCGCTCGACGCGCAGCGTCTGACCCAGGCCCTCCTGCAGCTCGCCGACAACGCGGTGCGCCACACGCGTCGCGACGACGTCGTCGCGATCGGATCGGCGGTCGTCGGCGACCGGCTCGAGCTGTGGGTCCGCGACGCCGGGGACGGCATCGACCCGGCGGTCGCCGACACGCTCTTCGAGCGGTTCTCCCGAGCGGTCGACGACGACCACGGCTTCGGCCTCGGCCTCTCGATCGTGCACGCCATCATGGTCGCCCACGGCGGATCGGTCCGTGTCGATCCCGTACCGGTCGGTGCACGCCTGACGCTCGTGCTGCCCCTCGACGCCGGGTCCCGCCGATGACGAGTCTGGGAGGATGAGCGGCGTGCGCATCCTGGTCGTCGAGGACGAGGTCCGGATCTCGTCCTTCGTGGCGAAGGGGCTCAAGGCCCACGGATTCACCCCCACCGTCGTCGCGGACGGCATCACCGGGCTCGACTACGCCGTCACCGGCGAGTTCGACCTCGTCGTGCTCGACATCGGCCTGCCAGGGCTCGATGGGTACGGCGTGCTCGAGCGACTCGCGGCCGAGCGGCCGGACCTGCCGGTCATCGTGCTCACGGCGCGCGACTCGGTGTCCGACACCGTGGCCGCCCTCGAGGGTGGCGCCGCCGACTACATGGCGAAGCCCTTCACGTTCGACGAGCTCCTCGCCCGGGTGCGACTGCGGCTGCGCACGGCGACGACCACGCAGAGCGACGTCATCGAGATCGGCGACGTGGTCCTCGACCTGCGCCGACGGGTCGCCACGGTGGGCGGACGCGAGGTCGACCTCTCGGCCAGGGAGCTCGGCCTCGCCGAGGTCCTGATGCGCAACCGCGGCCAGGTGCTGTCGCGCGAACAGCTCCTGTCCCACGTCTGGGGCTACGACTTCGACCCCGGGTCGAACATCGTCGACGTCTACGTCGGCTACCTGCGCAAGAAGCTCGGTGCCGACCTCGTCCGCACGGTGCGCGGCATCGGCTATCGCATCGACTGACACGGCACGCACGGCCGAGGGCCGGGACCCGTTCGGGTCCCGGCCCTCGGCCGTGCGGTGAGACGACCTCAGTCGTCGTCCCCGTCGTCGTCATCGTCGTCGTACCGGTCATCGTCATCGTCGTCGTCGTCGAACCGGTCGTCGTCATCGTCGTCGTCCCGGCCGCTGGCCGGCGCGGGCGCGGGTGCCACCGGCACGGGCGCCGGGTTGCTCGCGACCGGGGCCGGGGCCGTCGGAACCGGGGCCGGGGCGTCGTCCCCGTCGTCGTCGGCCGGGGTCTGCACGACCGGGGTGGTCGTGGGTGCCTCGGTGTCGGCCGAGGCGATCGCGATGCCGCCGGCACCGAGCACGACGACGGCAGCGAGGGTGCCGAGTCCGGCCTTGAGGATGGTGTCCATGGGGTTCTCCTTCGTTGTCGGTGGTCCCACCATCTCGACGCGGAATGAGGCCTGCGTGAGTCGCGCGTGAGAGGACTCTCACGAACGACCAAGCTCGAGAAGATCGCTAGAGCAGGCGCCGCAACGGCCGGAGCAGCAGCTCACAGGCCCGCGACACGACCCAACGACGCTCCCACTCGGCCCGGGTCAGCTCGGTGCAGTTCGTGAGGTCGCGGGCGAACACGTCCTCGAGGTGGGCGGCCAACCCCGGGTCGACGACCTCGACGTTGATCTCGTAGTTGCCGCTCAGGCTCAAGCGGTCGATGTTCGCCGTGCCGATCGTGCTCCACTCGCCGTCGATCGTGCACGTCTTGGCGTGCACCATGTGGTCGCGGTAGCGATGGATGCGCACGCCCGCGCCGAGCAGGCGCCCGTAGAAGCCGCGCGAGAGCCAGTCGGTGACGACGTGGTTGGAGATCTCGGGGACGACGATCGTGACCGCGACGCCCCGCTGGCGCGCCTGGAGCAGCGCCTCCAGGATGTCGTGGTCCGGGATGAAGTACGCCGCCGTGATGTGGATGTGCCGCGTCGCCCGGTCGATCGCCTCCAGGTACATCCCGCGGATCGGGAAGACCAGCTGCCGGGGCACGTTGCGGTGGATCCGGACGCGGGGGTCCCAGTCGGTCGAGCCGGATCCTTGGATGGGTGCATCCGGGCGCAGCATGTTCCAGAAGTCGACGAAGGCGTTCGCGAGGTCCCACACCGCCGAGCCACTGATTCGCAGGTGGGTGTCGCGCCACTGCGTCGCGTACAGGGAGCCGACGTTGTAGCCACCGATGAAACCGACCGTGTCGTCGACGACGAGGATCTTGCGGTGGTCGCGCCCCCACCGCCGCAGGCTGAGCGGCCGGAACCCCGCGGTGTAGACCGGGTAGCGCAGGACCTGGATGCCGGGCCCGAAGTCGAAGAAGCTGCGACGGACGACGAGGTTGGCGAACGCGTCGTACACCACGTGCACCCGCACTCCCCGCGCGGCGGCCGCCTGGAGAGCCGCCTTGAAGCGATGCCCTTCGGCATCGCCCTTGACGATGAACGACTCGAAGAAGATGCGGTGCTCGGCCGCGTCGATCGCGGCGATCATGTCCTCGAAGAGGTGGTCACCATAGGTGTAGACGGTGGCCGAGCCGCGCGCCGTCTCGACCGTGGCGGGTGGGGTGACCGGGAATCCGTGGGCCCGTTGGCCGCGCAGCACCTTGCGGATCTTGGTCGTGCCCATGATCCCGGCGACGACCGCGATCACGGCCATGAACCAGGACTTCAGGACCTCCCACGCGACCCGTCGCGGGGACGGCAGGGACGACCACATGGCCGCCACCCTAGACGAACACCGAGACCGGCCTCGCCGTCGCTCCGCGCTGCTCGTAGAGCGCCAGGAAGGTGCCGGCGGGGTCGAACAGCGCGACCTGGCCGGGAGCCCCGAGATCGATGCTCGTGAGCGTGCGGCCGAACCGGACGTCGTCAGCCTGCTCCTGCGTCAGGTCGCAGGACGCGAAGGCGAGACGGGTCACGGTGTCGAGACCGATGACCCGCCAGTCCTCGGTGAGCTCGTCGAGCGTGGCGGCGTGCTGCAGCGTGAAGGGACCGACCCGGGTGCGTCGCAGCATCGTGAGGTGTCCGCCCACACCGAGCGAGGCGCCCAGGTCACGGGCCAGGGCACGCACGTAGGTGCCAGTCGTGCACTCGACGTGCACGTCGACGTCGACGAGGTCGCCCGTGCGACGGATCGCGCTCACCGAGAGCTCGTCGATCCTGACCGGACGGGCCGCGAGCTGGACGTCCTCCCCCGCGCGCACCCGGGCGTAGGCCCGTTGCCCGTCGACCTTGATGGCCGACACCGCGGACGGGACCTGCGCGATGTCACCGCGCAGCGGCACCAGGGCCGCCTCGATCTGCTCGTCGGTGACGTGCCCGGCCGGGGTCGTGGAGACGACCTCGCCCTCGGCGTCCTCGGTGACGGTCGCCTGGCCCAGTCGGATCGTGGCGTCGTACGCCTTGTCGGTGAGCTGGAGCTGACCGAGCAGGCGCGTGGCCCGCCCGATGCCGAGCAGCAGGACCCCCGTAGCCATCGGGTCGAGGGTGCCGGCGTGGCCGACCTTGCGGGTCCCGGCTAGGCGCCGGGTCCGACCGACCACGTCGTGCGAGGTCCAGCCTCCCGGCTTGTCCACGACCACGAGCCCGGGGGTGACCTCAGGCGCGTCGCTCACTGCCCCTCGTCGATCTCGTCCGGGTCGTCCTCGTCGGTAGGTCGCTTGTACGGATCGGCGTCACCGGCGTACTGGGCGCCCTCGGCGCGCGCGGCGACGTCGGCGTCGGACTCCCGAGCCTTCGCCAGGAGCTCCTCGATGTGCCGGGCGTTGTCGGGCACCGCGTCGAGGAAGAACTCCAGGCTCGGCGCGAGCCGCAGGTTCAGCCGCTTGGCGACCTCCGAACGCAGCATGCCCGTGGCGCTGCGCAGCGCGGCGCCGCTGCCCTCGATGGCCTCGGCATCGCCCAGGACGGTGTAGAAGATCGAGGCGTGCTGGTTGTCGCCGGTGACGCGGACGTCGGTGATCGTGACGAATCCCAGACGCGGGTCCTTGACCCGACGCTCCAGGAGCTCGGCGACGATGACCTTGATGCGGTCGGCGATCTGGTGCTGGCGTGCTCCGGCCATGGTGCTTCCTCTTTCTCGTCCGGACGGGTTCGGCCCGGGCCGCAGCGGGGCTGCGGTCCCGGGCCGAACCGGGTCGTGCTGGGTGCCTCGGGTCAGGCGCGCGGCTTCTCGCGCAGCTCGAAGGCCTCCACGACGTCACCGTTCTTGATGTCGCCGTAGCCCCGGATGACGAGACCACACTCGAAGCCCTCACGGACCTCGCTGGCGTCGTCCTTCTCGCGCTTGAGGCTCGAGAGGTCGAGGTTGTCGGCGACCACCGTGCCGTCGCGCAGGAGTCGGACCTTCGCGTTGCGCTTGATCGTGCCGCTCGTGACCATGCAACCGGCGATGTTGCCGATCTTGGACGAGCGGAAGATCTCGCGGATCTCCGCCGTGCCGAGCTGGATCTCCTCGAACTCCGGCTTGAGCATGCCCTTGAGCGCGGCCTCGATCTCCTCGATCGCCTGGTAGATGACCGAGTAGTACTTGATCTCGACACCTTCCCGGTCGGCGAGCTCGGTGGCCTTGCCCTGCGGACGCACGTTGAAGCCGATGATGACGGCGTTCGACGCGGCAGCCAGGTTGACGTCGGTCTCGGTGATGGCACCGACACCGCGGTCGATGACGCGCAGCGCGACCTCGTTGCCGATGTCGATGCCCGCCAGCGAGTCCTCCAGCGCCTCGACCGAGCCGGAGCCGTCACCCTTGAGGATGAGCAGCAGCTCGTCGGTCTCGCCGTTCTCCAACGAGGACATGAAGTCCTCGAGGGTGCGCCGGCTGCTGCGCTTGGCCAGGAGCGCATTGCGCTCGCGCGCCTCGCGCTTCTCGGCGATCTGGCGGGCGATGCGGTCGTCGGTGACGACCATGAAGTTGTCGCCGGCACCGGGCACCGAGGTCAGACCGAGCACGAGGGCCGGACGCGACGGTGTCGCCTCCTCGATCGTGTCGCCGAACTCGTCGAGCATCGCCCGGACACGACCGAAGGCCGAACCAGCCACGAGCGTGTCGCCCACGCGGAGCGTGCCGCGCTGGACCAGCACCGTGGCGACGGGGCCACGACCACGGTCGAGGTGCGCCTCGATCGCGAGGCCCTCGGCGTTCTGGTCAGGGTTGGCCCGCAGGTCCAGCGACGCGTCGGCGGTCAGGACGACCGCCGCGAGGAGGTCCTCCAGACCCGTGCCCGCCTTGGCCGAGACGTCGACGAACATCGTGTCGCCGCCGTACTCCTCGGGCACGAGGCCGTACTCGGTGAGCTGGCCGCGGGCCTTCGACGGATCCGCGTCGGGCTTGTCGATCTTGTTGACCGCCACGACGATCGGCACACCGGCGGCCTTGGCGTGGTTGAGCGCCTCGACCGTCTGCGGCATCACGCCGTCGTCGGCCGCCACCACCAGGATCACGATGTCGGTGG
>CAYRZN010000110.1:0-8893 GCA_964428825.1 uncultured Aeromicrobium sp. | reverse complement strand
GTCGGCCGAGCCGCCGAGGGTCAGACGGTCGTAGTCGATCGTCTTGACGCCCTGCGAGGCTGCCTTCTCCTGGATCGCGGCACCCGAGTCGGAGTCGAGGTTGACGATCGCGAGGACCGTGACGCCGTCGGCGATCATGCCGTCGGCGATCGTGGCCATCTTCTCGGCGTCGCCCTCGGCGTTCTGGATCGTGTAGTCGACGCCGGCGTCCTCGAACGCGGCCTCGAGAGCCGGGCGGTCGGCGCTCTCCCAACGGACCGAGGACTTCGTGTCGGGCAGGATCACGCCGATCTTGCCGTCGGACGAGTCGCTGCCGCCATCGTCACTGCCGCAGGCGGCGAGCGACAGCGTCGCCGCCATCGCGACGGCCACCATGATGTTGCGCGTTCGCTTCATGCGGACGCCTCCTAGCTCTGTGGTGCGAAGGGGTGCCGTGCCGCCCGGGGTGGGCGGCTCGACGTCAATTGTTGTGTCGCACAACATATGCAGGTGACGGGGGTCACGTCCAGTGTTTCGCCGACATTTCCTGACAGAAGTTCGGACGGTGCGCCTAGACCCAGGCGGACGGACGCGCCACGACGTCGGCCAGAGCCCGGTGCGCGGCCCCGGTGGCGGCCGCCGCCTGGTCGCCCCGGGCGACCCTGACCTGCACGGGCTTCCAGCGCGATCCGAGCACGCGGGCGTCGAGCCGCGCCCTGATCACCTCGATCGTCACGGGCTCCAACGTGGCGAGGTGACCCCCGAGCACGACCGACGAGATGCCCACGACGTTGACGACGCTGGCGAGGGCCACGCTCAAGGCGTGCGTGACCTGCTCGATCGCCGCGAGCGAGCGGGGGTCCCCCGAGGCAGCGGCCCGCGCGAGCTCCGACGCCACCCGGTCGCGCGGCAGTCCCGAGACCTCCGCCAGCGCTCGGAGGCCGACGTACTGCTCCAGGCAGCCGGTCGACCCGCACCCGCACGCCGGACCCGACGGGTCGACGCACACGTGCCCCAGCTCTCCCGCAGCGCCGTGCTCGCCGGCCACGACCCGCCCTCCCGAGACGATCGAACCACCCACGCCGACCGCGGCCGAGACGTGGATGAAGTCCGACCAGGGTCCCGGTCGACCGGGACGGGGCTCTGCCTCGAGGAGCGCGGCCATGTCGGCCTCGTTCGCGACCTGGACCGGGTGCCGACCGCCGACCGAGTCGAGGATCCCGGCGACGTCGACGTCGTTCCACCGCAGGTTCGGGGCGCGCAGGAGGCGGCCGTCGTCGGTCACGATGCCCGGCACCGCCACCCCGACACCGACGAGTCGTCGCCCCCGCAGCCCCCGCCGGACCTCCCGCGCCTCGTGCGCCAGGGCGTCGAGCACGGACTCGGCGTCGCGCGGACGGGAGTCGACGTCCCGCTCCCCGACGACGCGGCCCCGCAGGTCGACCGCCCGCACCAGGAGTCGGTCGGTCTCCACCGCGAGCCCGAGTCCGACGATCCCGGTACCGGGAAGCAACCCCTTCGCGGGGCGTCCGCGACCGCCGAGCGACCGCTCGACCTCGTCGACGACCCTGGCGGCGACGAGCTCGTCGACCAAGCGTCCGGCCGTCGCTCGCGTCATCGACAGCTCGGCCGCGAGATCGGCCCGCGACGGCGGGACGTCAGCGCGGCACACGGCCGCCACGAGGGTGGCGAGGTTGCGCTCCCGCAGGCTCGACTGCCGCACCGCGACCGGAGCAGGCACGCTCGACGGCGTGGCGCCCAGTTCAACCATGCGTTGACAGTACCGGACTCGGCGACTTAAGTTCACTCATCGAACTAATCCCGAGGAGCTCTTCATGACGGTCCGCCGCCCCACCCCCGACGATCGCTTCTCCTTCGGTCTGTGGACCGTCGGCTGGACCGGCGCCGACCCCTTCGGCCCCGCCTCGCGGCCCGCGCTCGACCCGACCGAGTACGTCGCACGCCTCGCCGAGCTCGGTGCCTGGGGCATCACGTTCCACGACAACGACGTCTTCGCGTTCGACGCCGACGAGGCCGAGCGCGAGCGTGCGGTGGGCGCCGTCAAGGACGCCGCCGACGCAGCGGGCCTCGTGATCGAGATGGTCACGACCAACACCTTCAGCCACCCCGTCTTCAAGGACGGTGGCCTGACCTCGAACGACCGCGGCGTCCGCCGGTTCGGTCTGCGCAAGGTCCTGCGCGCCGTCGACATCGCCGCGTCGGTCGGCGCGTCGACGTTCGTCATGTGGGGCGGTCGTGAGGGCTCGGAGTACGACGGGTCGAAGGACGTCCACGCGGCGCACGAGCGCTACAAGGAGGGCATCGACACGATCGCGGGATACATCAAGTCCCAGGGCTACGACCTGCGGATCGGGCTCGAGCCCAAGCCCAACGAGCCCCGCGGCGACATCTTCCTGCCGACCGCCGGGCACGCCCTGGCGCTCATCGCCGAGCTCGAGCACGGCGACATCGTCGGGCTCAACCCGGAGACGGGCCACGAGCAGATGGCGAACCTCAACTACACGCACACGCTCGGCCAGGCGCTCTGGCACGACAAGCTGTTCCACATCGACCTCAACGGGCAGCGGGGCCTGAAGTACGACCAGGACCTCGTGTTCGGGCACGGCGACCTCATCTCGGCCTTCTTCACGGTCGACCTGCTCGAGAACGGCTTCCCGGCCACGCCGGACGGCCCGCGCTACACGGGCCCGCGGCACTTCGACTACAAGCCGTCGCGCACCGAGTACATGGACGGCGTCTGGAAGTCGGCCGAGGCCTGCATGAGCACCTACATCGCCCTGGCCGAGAAGGCGACGGCCTTCCGGGCCGACCCGCGGGTGCAGGAGGCGATGACGTACGCCGGCCTGTTCGAGCTCGCTGAGCCGACCATGGCTCCGGGCGAGACCGTGGCCGACCTGCTCGCCGGCGACGACGACTTCGACCCCGAGGTGGCGGCCCAGCGCGACTTCGGCTTCGTCGCGCTCCAGCAGCTCGCCGTCGAGCACCTCATCGGCTGACCGTGACCCTCGTCGCCGGGGTCGACTCCTCGACCCAGTCGTGCACCGTCGTCGTGGTCGACGCGAGCGACGGGCGGGTCGTCCGCTCCGGCCGCGCGCCTCACCCGGACGGGACCGAGGTCGATCCTGAGCACTGGTGGCGAGCCCTGCAGGACGCGATCGCAGAAGCCGGGGGCCTGGACGACGTGGCCGCACTGTCGATCGGCGGCCAGCAGCACGGCCTCGTGGCGCTCGATGTCGATGGTGCCGTGCTGCGGCCGGCGCTGCTGTGGAACGACACCCGCTCGGGGCCGTCCGCGGCCGACCTCGTGCGGGAGCGCGGCGCGCGGGCCTGGGCCGACGACACCGGCACCGTCCCCGTCGCCTCCATCACCGTGACGAAGCTGCGGTGGATGGCCGACCACGAGCCCCGCCTGGCCGAGCGGATCGCGGCGGTGGCGCTCCCCCACGACTGGCTGACCTGGCGACTGCGGGGCACGGGCCGGCTCGACGACCTGACGACCGACCGGTCCGACGCGTCCGGCACGGGCTACGTCGACACGAACGGTTCCTACCGGAGGGACCTGCTGGCGTACGCCCTGCGCCGCCGGGACGCCGATGCGATCACGCTGCCCCGCATCCTCGGTCCGTCCGAGGGGGTCGACGGCGGGAGGCTCGTGCTCGGCCCCGGGTGCGGCGACAACGCGGGCGCCGCGCTCGGCCTCGGCCTGCGTCCGGGCGACACGAGCATCTCGATCGGCACCTCGGGCGTCGTCGCCGCGGTGTCGGCCACGCCCACGCACGACGCGACCGGACTGATCGCCGGCTTCGCCGACGCGACGGGGCACCACCTGCCCCTGGCGGCCACCCTCAACGGGGCCCGGGTGCTCGATGCCACTGCACGTCTCCTGGGGGTCGACCACGACGGCCTGTCGGCCCTCGCCCTGGCAGCCGAGCCGGGCGCCGGGGGCCTGGTGCACCTGCCCTACCTCGAGGGTGAGCGGACCCCGAACCTGCCCACCGCGACCGGCTCGCTCGTGGGGATGACGCTCGGCTCCATGACGCGGGAGAACCTCGCCCGTGCCGCGGTCGAGGGCTTGTGGTGCCTGCTGCACGGCGCCCTCGACGCCCTGCGGGCCCAGGGCATCGCCGCTCGCTCGGTGACGCTGGTCGGCGGTGGCGCCCGGTCGGCGGCCGTGCGCGCCCTCGCCCCCACCGTGCTGGGACTACCGGTCACGCTGCCCGCGACTGCCGAGTACGTGGCGCTCGGCGCGGCGCGCCAGGCGGCCTGGGTGTTGGCCGGAACCGAGGAGGCCCCGAGCTGGGCCGCGTCGACCGTCGCCCAGATCGAGGGCGAGCACCACCCCGAGATCGTCGACCGCTACCGGTCGCTGGCCTTCGAGTACGCCCAGCGCGTCGACGAGCGGTAGGCCTGGCCCGGCCGCAGCACGACGTCGGCCCCGGGTCGGTGCGGACCGTCCGGCACCTGCTGGGCCTCGATCGCGACCCCGCCGGCCGATCCACCGGTGAACACCTGCACGGCGGGCCGGTCGCTCGTGACGTCGATGCGGCGGGACCCGTCGGCCGAGGTCAGGAACGCCAGGACCCTCATGTCCTCGCCCGGCACGAGCCAGGCGTGGTCGAACCCGCTCTCGCCGGTGACGGCGACTCCCCCGCGCAGGTCGAACGGCGTGCCGTCGACCGGCGCGGACCCGGGCAGCGGGACGTCGCGCTCGTCGACCGGGAGGTAGAGCTCCGCCGGCACCGTGACGACCGGCGCGGGCCCGAGGTCGAAGTAGGGGTGGCACGCCAGGCTGACGACCGTGGGAGCGTCGGTGACGGCCGTGAGGACGACGTCGACCCCGTGGTCGTCGATCCCGTAGGACGCGGTCGCGACGACGGTTCCGGGGAACCCTTGGTCGCCGTCGGGGCTCTCGAGCCGCAGGGTCACGTGGTCGTCGCCGTGCTCGACGACCTGCCACGTGCGGCGGTCGAAGCCGTCGGCACCGCCGTGCAGGGTCGAGGTGCCCTCGTTCGCGTCGAGGACGTGCTCGGTGCCGTCGACCGTGATGCGCGCGCCGGCGATGCGGTTGGCGTAGCGGCCCACCACGACGCCGCAGTACGGCTCCGCGGTGGCCAGGCGCTCGGCGGGCAGGCGCGACACGAGCACGTTCGCTCCGTCACCGGGCGTCGGCACCCACACGTCGACCGCGGCACCGTGGTCGAGCACGGAGAGCCGGGCGCCGCCGGGGCTGGAGAGCTCGAAGCGTTGCACGAACGCGACGCTACTCCCCCGGCCGATCCACGAGGGCGGCGAGCGCGGCCGGCGCCTGGCGGCAGTACGAGTCGGTGAGCAGCTCGGCGAGCTCGTCGAGGTCGGTGCCCTCGTCGAGCACCAGACCGACCGCGTCGGACCCCCAACCACCCACCCGGAACCGGGGTCCACCCAGGTGGACGAAGGCCGCGACCTCGTCGGGATCGGCACGGAACGTGACCCGGAGAAGCTGGTCCTCGCCGCCGAAGACGTGGGCAACGGTGGTGCTGCGGACGCGCCACCTGGTGCCGGCCCAGGCCTTCTCGGCCCAGCACTCCGGGAACCTCGACAAGACAGCGTCGAGCCGCGCGACCCACTCCGGCGGGACCTCTGACCGTGCCACGCTCCCACCTTGCCACCCGGGTCGGACGTCCTCTCGACGTCAGGGCCTCGGGGCCTGTGGATGCTTCCGTCCTCACCGCGGTCTGGGCTAGTCTCCCGCGCGGGGGTCGTCTGGCCGGTCAGTCGACCGGACGGGTGGATCGCGGGTCGGCCGGGCTCGATGACGTGTCTGGTCGCGCGAGAGTCACGGACACGGCCGCTTCGTCCGATCCGGACCACCACCCGAAGGAGCACGAGCAACGTGATGAGACCCATCTGGGCCAGCCTGCTGCTGGTCGTGACCTTGGTGCCCTCCGTGGCCGCCGCCGAGCCCAGCTCGTCCGTGGCTCGGAGCGAATCCGAGAACGACGACAGCGGACGCCTCGTGCTCGTGCTGGACGCGTCGGGGTCGATGGCAGAGCCGACGCCGAGTGGCCCGAGCAGGATCGACGCCGCCAAGGCCGCCCTCGACCAGGTCGTGGCGTCGCTGCCCGCCGAGCAGCCCGTGGGACTGCGCGTCTACGGGGCCGAGGTCGCTCCGGGCAGCGGGACCGCGACCTGCACGGACTCCCAGCTCGTCGTGCCTGTCGAGACGGGCAACCGGGACGCGCTGACCACCGCCATCAGCGGGTACACGCCGTACGGCGACACCCCGACCGGGTATGCGCTCCAGGAGGCCGGCAAGGACCTCGGCGACACGGGCAAGCGCAGCATAGTCCTCGTGTCGGACGGTGAGCCCACCTGTGATCCCGACCCCTGCGTCGTGGCGGGCGAGCTCGCACAGAACGGCGTCGACGTCACGATCGACGTCGTCGGTCTCGACGTGACGGGCCCGGCTCGCGACAGCCTGCAGTGTGTCGCCCGCGAGGGTGGTGGCTCCTACTACGACGCCGACTCCGCCGAGGAGCTCGCCGCCAGCCTGGAGAAGCTCGCCACCCGCGCCTCCCGTGACTACACCACGATCGGCACCCCCGTCTCCGGCGCCGATGACGCCACCGACGCCCCCGAGGTGCAGGCAGGCGACTGGGTGGACTCCCTCCCGGCCGGGTCGACACGGCTGTACCGCGTGCAGCGGGAGATCAGCGACTCGACCCTCCACGTCGGCGCCTCCCTCCGCAGCGACGCGCGGGCCGACGACGTCCTCAAGATCGAGCTCGCGAACCCCGACGGCGAGCCCTGTGGCGGTGACGGCGTCACCGCCGAGCGGGTCGAGGGAGCCCTGCTGACGGCCTCGGCCATCGCGACCGAGTCCTGCGCCGGTGACGACGTGCTCGTCAGCGTCGAACGGCAGAACGGGGTCGACCCGCGGCCGGTGGAGCTCCGCATCGTCGAGGAGCCGCCGGTCGTCGGCGAGGACGACCTTCCCGACCCGGAGTCGTCGATCACCTGGCAGGAGCCTGCCGGTCAGGCCACGGGCGGGACCGTCGGCGGCGCGTCCTTCGTCGACGCCCCGGTGCTGGAGCCGGGCACCTACAGCGACACGATCGTGCCGGGTGAGACCCTGACCTACCAGGTCGATGCCGCCTGGGGTCAGCAGGTGGTCGCGACCGTGGAGTACCCCGCGACGAGCGGGCGCCTGGCCGAGGAGATCGGTATGCAGGACCTGATCGGGACGGTCGCACTGGTCAACCCGGCGCGCGCCCGGGCCGGAGTCGGATCACTCGCGTCCGGATCGCCCCCGAGCCAGACGCTCGTCGGCAGCACGGGCCACATCCTCGGCGCCAGCTCTGCGCCGATCGCGTACCTCAACCGCGACCTGAGCGGATCGGTGGCGTCGGCCTCGCTCCCCGGCCGCTACACCGTGGTCGTAGGGCTGGAGGACGATCCCGACGGGGCGAGCTACCTGGTGCCGATGACGGTGCGGATCGACGTCGTGGGCGAACCGAGCGGCGAGCCGGAGTACGCCGAGGAGCCGGCCGACCCGGACGCCCCGTCGACGTCCATGTCGGACGATGACGCCGGGAGTGCCGCGCCGTGGCTCGTGGCCGCTGGCGTTGGCGTTGGCGTGCTGCTCCTTGCTCTCGTCCTGGCCCTGCTGCTCGTCAGGCGCCACCGGGGCAGGAGCGTCACACCGAGCGCGGCTTCTGGGCCGGCCGCGCCGCCTGCGCCGCCCCGACCCGGGGACCGCAAGTAGGTTCGACTCGGCCCGCCGACGACGAGGGCCCCGACCGGCGTACCGGTCGGGGCCCTGCGCTTCGTGCGGTCAGCTGATCGGGCTCAGAAGCCCATGCCGCCCATGTCGCCCATGTCCGGCGCGCCACCGGCAGCACCGGCGGGCTCGGGCTTGTCGGCCACGACGGCCTCGGTGGTGAGGAACAGCGCCGCGATGGACGCCGCGTTCTGCAGCGCCGAGCGCGTGACCTTGGCCGGGTCGATGATGCCCGCGGCCAGCAGGTCGACGTACTCGCCCGTGGCAGCGTTCAGGCCGTGGCCCGGCTCCAGGTTGGCGACCTTCTCGGCGACGACGCCACCCTCGAGACCGGCGTTGACCGCGATCTGCTTGAGCGGGGCCGACGACGCCTTGCGCACGATGTTCGCGCCCGTGGCCTCGTCACCCTCCAGGTCGAGCTTCTCGAACGCGAGCTTCGTGGCCTGGACGAGCGCGACGCCGCCACCGGCGACGATGCCCTCCTCGACGGCCGCCTTGGCGTTGCGGACGGCGTCCTCGATGCGGTGCTTGCGCTCCTTGAGCTCGACCTCCGTGGCCGCGCCGACCTTGATGACGGCCACGCCGCCAGCGAGCTTCGCGAGGCGCTCCTGGAGCTTCTCGCGGTCGTAGTCGGAGTCCGAGTTCTCGATCTCGGCCCGGATCTGGCTGACCCGGCCGGCGATCTGCGCCTCGTCACCGCCACCCTCGACGATCGTGGTCTCGTCCTTGGTGGTGACGACCTTGCGCGCGGTGCCGAGCAGCGAGATGTCGGCGTTCTCGAGCTTGAGACCGACCTCCTCGCTGATGACCTCGCCACCGGTGAGGATCGCGATGTCGGTGAGCATCGCCTTGCGGCGGTCACCGAAGCCGGGGGCCTTGACGGCGACCGACTTGAAGGTGCCACGCATCTTGTTGACGATCAGCGTCGCGAGGGCCTCGCCCTCGACGTCCTCGGCGATGATGACGAGCGGCTTGCTCGACTGCATGACCTTCTCGAGGACCGGCACGAGGTCCTTGATCGAGGTGATCTTGCTGTTGACGATGAGGATGTACGGGTCCTCGAGGACCGTCTCCATGCGCTCGGGATCGGTGACGAAGTAGCCCGACAGGTGACCCTTGTCGAACCGCATGCCC
>CAYRZN010000109.1:0-8969 GCA_964428825.1 uncultured Aeromicrobium sp. | reverse complement strand
CAGACCCGGGAGCGTCCCCGTCCCGGATCGTCTGTCTCATCTAGGGGACTTGCTGGTCATGCCGCGCCGCGAGGCGTGACCGGGACTTTTTCGTGGCTGGGCCTGTCGGTGACGCGTTCGTCCGAACACCGGGGCCGAGAAAAGCGCTAGACGAACTGCACCCGGAGAAGCCCTGATGCAGCGCCATAGGACCCGGGTTCGATTCCCGGCAGCTCCACCACGACGACCGCGAGGCCGTCCCTGTTCTTTGGGGACGGCCTCGCGGTCGTTGTCAGCTCTGCGTCGAATCGACTGAGCCCCACCTCCCGCACCACGGCGAATCGGACCCACCTCGGCGCCCTAGACTGAGCCCTCCTGCTGCACCTTCGCCACCTGACGAGGAGCCCGTCCGATGGACCTCGGTGCACTGCTCGTCGCCCCGCTGGTCTGTGGTCTGCTCGCCGCGGCGATCCGTCTGCCTCCGATGGTCGGCTTCCTGGCGGCGGGATTCATCCTGAATGCGTCAGGTGTGCCGTCGTTCGAGGCGCTCGACGTGGTGGCCGACGCCGGCGTGACGTTGCTGCTGTTCGGCATCGGGCTCAAGCTCGACCCCCGCACGCTCGTGCGCCGCGAGGTGTGGGTGACCGCCACGGTCCACGTGGCCGTCTCCACCGTGGTCGCGGTCGGTCTGCTCGCCGTGCTGGGCGTGGCGGGGCTGAGCCTGGTCGACGGCCTCGACTGGCGCGGGTACGCCCTGATCGGGGTGGCCCTCTCCTTCTCCAGCACGGTCTTCGTCATCAAGCTGTTGGAGGCGTCGAGCTCCACGCAGGCCTTCTTCGGCCGGACCGCGATCGGTGTGCTGGTGATCCAGGACGTCGTCGCGGTCGCGGTGCTGACCGGCAGCACGGGTGACCCGCCCAGCCCGTGGGCCCTCGCCCTCGTGCTCGTGGTCCCGGGAGCGTGGGCCATCCGCTGGGTGATGGGCAGGCTCGACCACGGTGAGGTCCAGGTGCTGTTCGGGGTGGTCGTCGCCATGGTCCCGGGCTACCTCCTGTTCGACGCCGTGGGGCTCAAGGGCGACCTGGGTGCCTTGGTCCTGGGGATGCTGCTGGCCTCCCACGAGCGGTCCGGTGACATCCGACGGGCGATCTTCGGGCTCAAGGAGCTCCTGCTCGTCGGGTTCTTCGTCTCCATCGGGTTCGTGGGGCTGCCGTCGGCCAGCGACCTGCTGATCGCGGTGGTGCTGGTCGTGGTGCTGGTCCCGCTGAAGGTCGCCGGATTCGCCGTGCTGCTCGACCGCGCGGGGCTGCGGCACCGCAGTGCCGCCCTGGTGGCGGCAGCCTTGGCGAGCTTCTCGGAGTTCGGGCTGATCGTCGTCGACAACGGCGTCGCCTCGGGTGTGCTCGAGGCGGACTGGCTCGTGGTGCTGTCGACGGCGGTGGCGTTCAGCTTCGTGCTCTCCGCGGTGGCCGACGCGGGTCGGGAACGACTGGTGACGTGGGCGGCCCGCTGGTTGCCGGCCAAGGACCCGACCCTGCTGCTGGAGCAGGATCGTCCGATCGACGTGGGCCATGCCCAGGGCGTGGTCATCGGCATGGGTCGCGTGGGGCGCGCCGCCTACGAGAAGCTCGTCGACGACCATGGGCTGATCGTGGTCGGGGTCGATGCGGACGGCGAACGGGTCGAGAGCCTGCGCGAGGACGGGGTGCAGGCGGTCGAGGGCGACGCGAGCGATCCGGAGTTCTGGTTGCGACTCACGCGGGCCGAGGACCTGGACCTCGCCGTGCTGGCCATGCCGTTCCACGGCGCCAACCGCACCGCGATGACCCGACTCGAGGAGAGCGGGTTCGCCGGTGTCGTGGCCGTGGTCGTCCAGTTCCCCGACGAGGCGGACCAGGCGCGCGAGCACGGGGCCGATGTCGTGCTGCACCTCTATGACGGCGCCGGGCACACGCTCGCCGACGACGCGGCTTCGGCCGCCGGCCTGCACCGGCCCGACGCGTAGTCGACCGGACCTTCAGCCCCCCAGGGCCGCGAGGCGTCCCACCACGGCGTCGAGCCAGCGGCCCACGTTCTCGCGCGCCTCGGGGGTGTCCGGGTACCGGCACCGCAGGTGGAGGCCGTCGTCGCCAGCGAGGAACCACGCCATGACGCCATCAGGGCGGGTGACGGCCGAGACCCACTGCACGTCGAGACCAGCCGGGACCTCGGGCAGCCGCCGGGTGTCGAGCCACGAGAGCGCGAGCATGCCCGGTGGGGAGAGCTCCCGGTGGAGGTGGCCCAGGATCGGTGCCAAGGGGTGCGCGCCGAGCTTCATCGACTCACGGAGGGCGGCGGTGCACCCCGCTGGGGTGGGGTCGGTGCAGTCGAGCACGGAGTTGGTGATGAACCAGCCGACCGAGCCGTACCAGGACGGGTCGTCGCGGCTGTGCACGGGAAACACCGCGCGCAGTGGGCGGCCCGACAGCTCCGTCGTGGCGGTGGCGACCTCGCTGATGGCGAGGGCCGTCAGACGGATACCCAGGTCGGCGGCGCGCTTCTCGAGCGCCTCGAGCTGCGACGGGTCGAGCACGTCGCGCACCTCGACGACCTCCGTCCTCGGCGCGCTGACGTCGCCCAGGGGCAGCGGGAAGGTCGGCAGGCTCCCGCCGCCGTCCTCGAGGACCTCCGCCCAGCGCCGAGCGACCCAGTCGGGCGTCGAGTCCTGCTGCTCGAGCAGATGGGTGTGGGCGGCGAAGGGCGGCGCGGGCGCGAGATCGGCGCCGGGCTCCCGACCCTGCACGACGTCGACCAGGCACGTGCGCAGGTCGCGCAGCAGGACCAGGAGCGACCACATGTCGAGGTGGGCGTGGTCGCCGGCGATCACGAGGACGGGTCGGGGGTCGTCGCCGGCCTCGGGGACGATGACGCAGAGCCGGTGCGACGGGGCGCCGAAGGGGCGGCAGGACTCGTCGAGCACCCGGCGGAGCACGTCGCGGGACGGCTCGGACGGGTCGGTCGGCTTGTGGTCCACCCAGTTCCCGTGGACGACCTCGGTCTCGTGCAGCGCCAGCTCCCCGTCCTCGTGGGAGAACGTCGTGTGCAGCGTCCCGTGTCGCGCCACGACCGCCGACCAGGCGCGGGCGAGCTGTTGAGGCGTGGCGTCGAGGTCGAGCCGGAACGCGAGCGCCATCCACGAGCCGTCGCGGTCGCCGGCGCTGGTGTGGAGGCGCTGGTCGTAGGAGATCGGGACGGCGACACCGGGCAGGCCGACCGACCCCGTGGAGAGACTCGTCACACGACCCGGGGGAAGCCTCATGTGAGCCACGTTGGTGAGTCGCATCGCGGCTATCCTAGGCGCGGCGAAGCCCGGGAACCGGGCCCTGGATCGAGGTGGCGTGGACACATTCACGACGGGCGGTGCCACGCTCGCGTACGACGTCGACGGGACCGGCGGGCCCGTGGTCGTCCAGCTCCACGGACTGACGTCGAGCCGGGAGCGCGACCGACAGCTCGGTCTCGACCTGTCGCGTGCCCTGCGAGGACACCGGGTGCTGCGGTACGACGCCCGCGGCCATGGGGGGTCGACGGGCACCGCGGAGCCCGCGACGTACCAGTGGGACCGGTTGGCCGGCGACCTGCTCGCGCTGCTCGACCACGTCGCGCCGGGCGAGGCCGTCCACGGCGTCGGGCCGTCGATGGGCACGGGCACGCTGCTGCACGCCGCCACCCGCGAGCCGGGACGCTTCGCGAGCCTGACGCTCGTCACGCCGCCCACCGCGGGCAGGACCCGGCGGCAGCAGGCCGAGACCTACCGCGCGAACGCCGAGCTCGTGGAGCGGGAGGGCATCGGCGCGTTCCACGCGCTCGACGTCGAGACCCCCGCGGTGCCCGCGATGGGCCACGCGCCGGAGACCGTGCCGACCGTGCCCGAGGCCCTGCTGCCGTCGGTGCTGCGGGGTGCGGCCGCGAGCGACCTGCCGCACCGCAAGCTCGTCGTCCGGCTGCAGGTGCCCACGCTCGTGCTCGCGTGGACGGGTGATCGGACCCACCCGATGACGACCGCGAACCGGCTCCACAAGTCGATCCACGGCAGCCGCCTGGAGGTGGCGCGCACGCCCTACGGCGTCGTCGCCTGGCCCGGCCTCTTCGCCGAGCACGTGGTCACGGCGCACGAGATCTGACGGCACTGCGCCTGACGCACGTCGCCCCCGTGCCGAAGGGATCTTCTCGGCACGGGGGCGAGGCGTCATCGGCCCGACCTCACTGCGGCAGCTGGTCGAACCGGAACAGGAACGCTGCCATCTGCTCACGCAGGACCGGCTGCGGTCCTCGGAAGGAGAGGGTGTCGCCCCGCTCGAGGTACCCAGTCGTGATGTCCGTCGTCGCGAGCCACTCGATCTCGTCGAAGAACGTGGCGTCGGGCGGGACGTCGACGAACGTCGCGCCGTCCTCGTCGACGAAGTCCGAGCCTGCCGTCCGGTACAGGAACGCGGCCATCTGCTCGCGCAGGACCGGCTGCGAGGGACGGAACGTCGTGGTGCCGTTCGCCTCGCGGTAGCCCGTCGTCACGCCCTGATCGGCCAACCACGTGATCTCGCGGTAGAACGTGTGCGAGGTCGGGACGTCCGTGAACGGCGACGCCGCGGGTGCGGTCCACGGCGGCGAGCCCGCGGTCCGGTACAGGAAGGCGGCCATCTGCTCGCGCAGGACCGGCTGCGAGGGGCGGAACGTCATGGTGCCGTTCGCCTCGGTGTAGCCCGTGGTGACGCCCTGGGTGGCGAGCCACGAGATCTCCTCGAAGAACGTGTGCG
Source organism: uncultured Aeromicrobium sp. (assembly GCA_964428825.1). Lineage (GTDB taxonomy): Bacteria > Actinomycetota > Actinomycetes > Propionibacteriales > Nocardioidaceae > Aeromicrobium. The sequence continues at coordinate 4,197 of CAYRZN010000109.1, read as the reverse complement.
TCGTGGGGACGTCGGCGAACGGCGCCTCCGGCTCGGGCTCGACCAGGTCGGTGACCCCGAAGAACGTCGTGGTGCCGGAGACCTCGTTGCCGACGATCACGAGCGCCTCGCCGGTGGGGGAGTCCGTGGCGCTGACGAACGTCAGGCCCTCAGGGCCCAGGTCGCCGGCGGACGCCAGGAACGCCGCCGGGTCCTCGGCGGTCTCGATGTTCCCGTCGACCGAGACCGCGAAGTCGCGGTTGTTGACGTACGTGACGTAGGCGGCGTCCTCGGGGACGGAGATGTCGTAGACCATCACCCCACCGACCCGCTCCAGGCCGATGAACGCGTACGTGCGGTCGCCGACCGTGCCGATCGTGACGTTCTCGGGCTCGGGCCCCTTGTCGTCGCTGCGGCCTTCCAGGTTCGACTCGCTGTGGTTGGAGTTGAAGTACTCCGGGACCACGCGTGCCACGGTCTGCTCGAAGTCGTCGCCGGAGTCGAAGACCTGGGTGCCGTCGGTCGTCCAGATCGAGAACGACCGCGACCCGAAGGAGTAGAGCTCGTCGTAGCAGGTGCCGGCCTCGTTCAGGCCGGACGCGGTCGTGACGTTGAGGCGGCCCAGCGCGGCGTCACCCTTCACGGCGGCGAGCGGCGAGTCCTCGCAGATCGGCTTCAGTCCGTTCTTCCCGAGGTCCTTGACGCGCGAGGGCTCGACGTAGTCGCCCCACTCGCGCGCGTCACCCTCGTTCGCGGTGACCAGGTAGGTGTCGCCGGCAGCCTGGTAGGCGCTGATGCCGTCGGGCATGTAGAGGCCCTTGACCGGCCACTCGGCGATCTTGGTCTCCGGACCCTTCGTGGCGCTGTCGCGGTCGGAGGGGTCGAGGCCCTGCCCGGGGACGCTGTGGTCCTTCGCGCCGAGCGGCCAGATGTCGGTGACCGTGGCGGTGGCGAGGTCGACGACCGCGACGGCATTGGCCTCCTGGAGCGCCGCGTAGGCGGTGGTGCCACCGGGTGCGATCGCGACGTACTCGGGCTCGAGGTTGCGCGAGACCGGGTTGCCGGCCTCAGGGGTGGGGCCGAAGACCCGGACGGCCGGGTCGAGGGCCTTGCTTCCACCCGTCTCGAAGTCGTGGAACGTGGCCGTGCGCACCGCCGACTGGGCCGGGGCGGCGACCGTCGTCGGCAGGTCGACGACACCGACCGACCCCTCGGGATCGAGCCCGAAGTCATCGGCCGGCTCGCCCTCGTTGGCGACGACGGCCCGCGCGCCGTCAGTGGTCAGCGTGACCATGTCGGGCAGGGCGCCGACCTCGACCGTGCCGAGGATCTCGAACGTGGTCGCGTCGGCGAACAGCAGCCATCCGGCGTCGGTCTTGGTGGGGGCCTCGATGGCGGCGACCACCAGGCCGTCCGGGCGGATCGCGACGGAGTTGGCGACGGCGCCCTCGTCGATCGCGGGCGCGTCGGAGGCGACGATCGAACCGATCTGGGCCGGGGCCGCGGGGTCAGAGGCGTCGAGGACGTCGATCTCGCCCGACTGGGCGTTGACCACGAAGGTTCGCTGCGTCGCGGCGTGGAACGCCACGATCTCGGCGGCACTGGCATCGAAGACGCCGGTGCGGAACGTGCCGAGCACGTCGAGCGAGAGCTCGGCGCCGTCGGCGGAGTCGGTGTGGACCGGAACGGCGGCGTGCGCCGCGCTCAGGGCGACGAGAGGGGCCAGGAGGGCCGCGGCGGCGAGTGGCGCGAGGGCGCGACGATGCAGGACGAAGGGCATGGGCGGGACCGTAGGGATCCCGGATGACCGCCCGGTGGACGCTCGGTGACGGGCCGGTGGATCAGGCCCAGAGGGTCGTGCCGAACTGGAACCAGATCAGGCTCGCGACGACGACGTACCAGAGCGCGACGATGAGCACCCGCCACTCGTTCACGAATCGTGTGACTGCGGCCTCGGGCCGGTACTCGACCAGGACCTGGCCGATCGAGATCACGAACATCGGGATCATCATGAGCCAGACGACCATGCAGTAGGGGCAGAGCACCTGGATGTCGTAGATGCTCTGGCTCTGCAGCCAGGTGACGAAGCCGATGCCGAAGGTCATTCCGATCGCGATGCCGCCCCAGAACCACCGGGGGAGCGCGACCCCGGACACCAGCAGCACGCCCAGCAGCACGACCATCGTGAAGCCGACGATGCCCATGAGCGGGTTCGGGAAGCCGAACACCGAGGCCTGCCACTGGTTGACCACGCCGCCACAGCTCACGAAGGCGCTCAGGTCGCAGGCGAGCGCCTCCTGCGGGTTCTCGAGCAGGTTGACCTTCTCGATCGTGAGGATCAGCGCGGAGGCGAGGGCGATCGCACCCGTGACGATCAGGAAGACGCCGTAGCCGCGCAGGCCTTCGCGGAGCTCGGGCGCGCGCAGCGCGGGTGTGGTGTCGGTCTCGGTCACGCCGACAGTCTAGGCAGGAAGGGTGACACTCCGACGTACCATCGGTATGGTGACATCCGCAGTGTCACATCGAAACGGGAGCCGCCCATGAGTACCGACCACGTCGACGTCCTGATCGTCGGAGCCGGTCTGTCCGGCATCGGGGCGGCTCACCGGCTGCGCGAGATCTCGCCGACCTCGACCTTCACGATCCTGGAGGCGCGCGACCGCATCGGTGGCACGTGGGACCTCTTCCGCTACCCCGGCATCCGCTCCGACAGCGACATGTACACGCTGAGCTACCCGTTCAGGCCGTGGACCAACCGCAACTCGATCGCCGACGGCGCAGAGATCCGCCAGTACATCGAGGACACGGCCGAGGCCGACGGCGTCGTGCCGTACATCCGGTTCGGGCACCGGGTCGGTCGGGTCAGCTGGTCCAGCGAGGACGCCCGATGGACCGTCACGGCGACGACGGCCGACGGCCCAGAAGGATCAGGCACAGCGACGCTGACCGCGTCCTTCGTCTACTTCTGCAGCGGCTACTACTCCTACGACACCGGCTACACCCCGGAGTTCCCCGGTCTGGAGTCCTTCGGCGGCACCGTGGTCCACCCGCAGTTCTGGCCCGAGGACCTCGACGTCTCCGGCCAGCGGGTCGTGGTGATCGGCTCCGGCGCCACCGCCGTCACGCTGCTGCCCTCGCTGGCCGACCGGGCCGCCCACATCACGATGCTTCAGCGCTCGCCCACGTTCATCACGAGCCTGCCCCAGGTCGACCCGCTGGCGGGACTGACCCAGAAGATCCTCCCCGCCCGCCTCGCGCACCGTCTCAACCGGTTCCGCAACGCCTCGATCGCAGTCGGCTTCTACGAGTTCTGCCAGCGCTTCCCGCGGCTCGCCCGCCGGATCCTCCTGGCCCGGGCGCGCCGCGCGGTGCCGGACGGCTTCGACGTCGACACGCACCTCAACCCGAGCTACGACCCGTGGGACCAGCGCCTGTGCGTCGTGCCGAATGGTGACCTGTTCCGCGTCCTGCGCCGCGGCCAGGCCGACATCGTCACGGGTCACATCGCCGGATTCACGCCCGAGGGGATCGAGCTGACGGACGGGCGTCACCTCGACGCCGACGTGGTCGTGACGGCCACGGGGCTGCAGCTCGTCAACTTCGGCACGGCCGAGGTCGAGGTCGACGGTCAGGTGCTGGACCCGCACGACCTGTACACGTACAAGGGCCTCATGTTCAGCGGCGTGCCGAACCTGGCCTGGTGCGTCGGGTACACCAACGCCTCGTGGACCCTGCGGGCCGACCTGACATCGCAGTACGTGGCCCGGTTCGTCGAGCACCTGCGCGCGACGGGTCGGCGGTTCGGTGCGCCGCACCCCGACGGCCCCGGAGGGCAGGAGCGCCCCTTGCTCGACCTCACGTCGGGCTACGTGCAGCGCGTGGCCGAGCTGATGCCGCAGCAGGGAACGAGCCGACCCTGGACGATCCGCCAGAACTGGTGGCTGGACTCCCTCGACCACCGACGGACCGACCTCGACGAGGCGATGATCTGGGACGTCGCCCCGGCGAAGGCACCCACCGCCGTCTGAGCCTCAGCCCGAACGCTGGTTGGCTGAGGTGCCCCTTTCGAGGCTCGTTCCTCGCACCTCAAGGGGCGGGGCTTCGCCCGCCGGTCCGGTGGTTGAGGTGCGAGGAGCGCCAGCGACGAGCCTCGAAACCACGGTCACGATGGGAGATGAGGAACCCCAAACGAGTCACGTACATCGCACCACAATCGGC
>CAYRZN010000108.1:0-9053 GCA_964428825.1 uncultured Aeromicrobium sp. | reverse complement strand
GCCGCGATGACGTTCGGCAGCGCCTCCTGGAGGATGTCGTTCGCCTTGGCCTCCCCGAGCAGCGTGTCGATGTAGAGCGACTGCATCGACGACATGCCGCCCATGCCGGTGCCCTGCGTGTTGGCCACGAAGGCCGGGTGGACCCAGCGCATGAGCTCCGACGGGTCGAAGCCGCTCGACAGGAACGCGTCGACCGTGCAGACGAGGTTCCACAGCGCGACCCGGTCGACGGACTCGACCATCTCGGCCGGGATTCCCCAGACCGTCGGGTCGAAGCCCGTCGGGATCTGGCCGCCCACCGTGCGGGTCAGCTTCATGCGACGCGGCACCCGGATCTCGGTGCCGGCGAGCCGGGTCACCGTCCAGTCGCCGTCGGCGCCCTCCACGATGCGGGTGTGGTCCGGGTCCGCGGCCTTCATGGCGTCGGCCTCGGTGCGGGTCCCCACCGTGAACGTGAGGTCCTGGTCGAGGAACACGCTGGCGAGCAGCGGCACCGTGTGGTCCTTGATCGTCAGGTCGTCGCCGTACGTCCGCACGCCGACCCGCTCGCGCACGACGTCGTGGTAGCGGTCGACCAAGTCGGCCTCGTCCACGTCCTCGTCGGACTCGGTGTCGACCCAGCTGCCGTTCTCCCAGCGGATCAGGCCCGTGCTCCACGCGATCTCGGCCACGCCGGCGGCGGACAGACGGTCCTCCACCTCGGCCTCGAAGCGGGTGCGCGACGAGCCGTACGGGCCGAGCTCACCCGCGCCGACGATGACGACGAGGTCCTCGGGTGTTGCCGGGATCTCGGGCCATGACGGGGCCTCGGCGACCTGGCGCGGCGCGGTCGGTGCCGGAGCCAGCGCCTTGACCGTCGCGACGGCGGGCTCGGGCTCGGCAGCGGGACGACCCAGCGTGGCCGCGAGGCCGGGCAGGTCGAGGTCCGCGCCAGCGAGTCCGCCGGTGAAGTCACGCACGAGCGGGCTCGCGAGCGCCTCGTCGCGCGAACGCGGCGTGCACGTCTCGAGCAGCGCCGAGGCCATCTCGTCGGTCGCCCAGGTGCGGATGCCCCGCGCCTCGACGGCCTCCACGAGCGGGTCGTTGCCGCCCATCAGGCCCGTGCCGCGCACCCAGCCGATCAGGGCGTGGACGAGCGTGACGCGCTGCGACCAACGCTTCTCGACGCGCCACTTGGCCACGATCGCGTCGAGGGCTGCCTTGGCCTCGCCGTACGCGCCGTCGCCGCCGAACGTGCCCCGGTTGGGCGAACCCGGCAGCACGACGTGCAGGCGTGAGGCGATGTCGTGCCCGCGACCCTGGAGGGCGAACGCCCCGATGAGCCGCTCGACCGACCACACGAGGATCCGCATGTCGATCTCGGTCGACGGTCCGGCGTCGGCCATGTCGCCGCGCACCGGGCCTGCCGCGAAGGGCAGGAGAAGGGTCGGCGTCAGCGCTGGCTTGACGACCGTCGAGACCGGCCCCGACGTGTCGACCTGCTCGGCGACGACCCACGACGCGAGCGCGTCGACGTCCGCGAAGGACGCCATGTTGGCCGGGACGACCCACAGTGTGGCGCCCCCCCGTGCGTGCGTCCGGTACAGGTCGCGGAACGCCGCCAGGCGCGAGGCACCCAGCGAGGACGTCGTCGCGACGACGGTCGCGCCGCCGGCGAGCAGCTCGCCGACCACGGCAGCCGCGATCGAGCCCGGGCTCGCACCCGTGACCACCGCGACGTCGTCGGCCCACGGGCCGACCGAGGTGTCGGTCGCCTCGGTCGCGATCTGCTCGAAGCGGCTCACGAGGGTCGGGTCGCTGACCGCGCCGGCCCAGAAGCGGGCCTGACGGGCCACGACGTCACCCGTGCCGACGAACGTGGCCTGCACGTCGTCACCGTGGGCGATCCGCGCGAGGTCCTCGCGGGCCGAGGCCCAGCGGTCGTCGAGCAGCAGGGCGCGGCGGGCGTCGAACGCCGGCGCCACGCGCTGCGCCCAGTCGGGCCCCAGCTCGGTCGAGACCAGCTCGAGCACCGCGGCGTCGTCCGCGTCGGACTCGCTGACGGCCGCGGTGTCCACCGCATCAGCCAGGCCGAGGCGGTCGAGCACGATGCGTGCGGCCGAGGCGAGAGCACCGTCCGGTCCGGCGATGTGCGCGGTCAGCTCACCGAGGGCCTCGACGTCGACCGTGCCGCCGCCACCGCCACCGGTGCTCGGCATCTGCACCGAGGTGCCGTTCGAGGCAGCGACCGCAGCGACGGCCGCGTCGATCGCGGCCTCGAGGTCACCGGCCGAGCCGATGGTCAGCTCACCGAGCTGTCCGCCGCGCACGCTGGCACCCTCGCGGGTGTCGAGCGCCACGCGCACCAGCACGTGCTGGGCCCACCCGGCACCCAGACCCCACGTCTGCGTGACGCGGTCCGTGATCGCGGCGGGACGCTTGCCGGTCGGGCCGAGCACCTTCTTGAGGTGGTCGCCGATCGCGGCCGAGAGCACCGGTCCGAGCGGCTTGTAGCTGCGGGCCAGGCCGTCGACCTGCGCCCCGAGCGTGACGACGTCGGCCTCGGCCGCGCCGTCGATCGCGCCGAGCGAGAGCTCGCCACCGAGGTCGAGCAGCAGCTGGTTGCGGCGCGACGACGCGCCGTCGCACAACGACTCGATCGTGTCGGCTGCGCCGATCTGCTCGGGGCGCAGCTTGGTCCACCAGGCGATGAGCACGGAGGTGGCCGCGGAGGCCGTGAACGGCAGGTCCGCCGCCGTCTGCTCGGCCGGGCCGCCACCCGCGGCAGCAGCCGGGGCCGGTGCCGCTGAGGTCGGCTCCGCGTCGTTCGAGGTCTCCTCGATCGAGTCGTCGTCGACCACCACCTCCTCGTCGGTCGCGAACACGACGGCAGCGTCACGCTCGACATTGAGCACCTGCACCGTGTCGCGGCGACGGGTGTGCGAGCCGACGGGCAGCTTCAGGGTCGACGAGGCGAGGTTCGCGATCGTCGGCGACTGGCCGACACCGATCTCCACGAGACGCTCGACGCCGAGGCCACCCTCGCTGAGCGGGGCGAACATCAGGTCCTGCGTCTCGATCCAGCGGACCGGGCTGGCGAACTGCCACGCGAGCAGCTCGATCAGCAGCGTGCGGCACAGGGCGCCGGGGCGGGAGCTCCAGGCGTCGAAGTCGGCCAGGACGCCGCGGAGGACGCCGATGCCGCCCGTGTCGTCGGAGTGCTCGGGATCGACGAGATCGGCGACCTCGGTGACGTACGCGCGATCGAGGGTGAACGGACGCGGCACGAGGTTCGGCACGTAGCGACCGATCAGCACGTCGGGGTCGATCTCGGCCGGCAGGAGCTCGTCGAGCCGGGACCGGAAGTCGTCGACACCGCCGTGCAGGACCCGCGAGTGGAACGGCACGTCGATGCCCGGGACGAGGATGAAAGCGCCCTTGCCTCCGAACCGCTCCCGTCGCTCGGCGACGTCGGCCTCGAGGGCCTTCAGCCCGCGGACGCTGCCGGCGAGCGCGTACTGCGAGTCGCGCAGGTTCAGGTTGACGATCTGCAGGAACTCACCCGTGCGCTCGGCGAGCTCGTCGACGTAGGCGCCGACCGTCGCGTCGTCGAGTCCGATCTGCGACGGGCGGATCGCCGCGAGGCGGTAGTCGCTGCGTCCCTGGGCGTCACGCTCGACGAGCGTGTGCATGACGGAGCCGCGCTGGAACACGACCTCGACGACGGCCTCGAGCGGGATGACACCCGAGACGGCGGCCAGCGCGTTGTACTCGCCGACCGAGTGACCGGCCAGGACCGCACCCTCAACGAAGGCACCGGACTCGCGCAGCTCGGCCGTCTGGGCCGAGCCGAGCACGGCCATCGCGACCTGCGTGAACTGCGTGAGGAACAGGACTCCGTCGGGGTGACGGTGGGTCACACCGTTGGCCACGAGCACGGTCGGGTTGTCACGCACGACCGTGAGGATGGAAAAGCCCAGGACCTCGCGGGTGTGGGCATCGGCGCGGTCCCAGACCTCGCGCGCGGCGGCGGACCGCTGGTAGCCGTCCATGCCCATCCCGGCGTGCTGGATGCCCTGGCCGGGGAACACGTAGGCGGTGCGCGGGGCGACGACGCGGGCCGTGGCCGCCATGGCGAGCTCGCCGTCGGCGCGGACCGTCACCTCGACGACCTCGGCGCCCTGGTCCAGACCGACGCGCTCGACCCGCACGTCGAGCTCCGCACCGAGGCGGACCGGGCTGAGGAAGCGGGCCGTCCAGCCCTCGACCCTCGACCCTCCAGCACTGCGGCCCACGGCACGCTGGGCGAGCGCGGAGATCCACATGCCATGGACGATCGGCGCACCGAGTCCGGCCAGACGAGCCGCCGCAGCGCTCGTGTGGATCGGGTTGTGGTCGCCCGAGACGGCGGCGAATGCCCGCATGTCGAGCGGGGCCGCGACGCGGACCTTGGCCCGCGAGCGACGCGGGGTGTCACGCGGGTCGACCAGCACGCCGCCACTGCGGCGGGGGTCGGTCAGCGCACCTGCGCCGGCGCGACCGCGGATCGCGAGCCGCTCACGCAACGAGGCGACGGAGATGCCGCCGGAGGTGACGTCGACGTCGACCGTGACGACGCGGCCGACCTCGGTGTCCTCCACGCCCGTCAGCGACGCCGCGATCCTGAGTTCGGCGCCCTCGGCGGGCACCTCGGTGACCGCGATCTCGTGGTCGAGGTGGACCAGGTCGAGAGCGCCCTCGACGACGGGCAGGCCCGTCGCCGTCGTGGCACCCGTGAGCTCGGCGAAGACCGCGGGCCAGGCGAGTCCGACCAGGACGTCGGGCACGAAGCCCTCCGCCAGCTCGTCGGTGCCGGACGCTGCGGGACTCGTGACTCCCGCGTGGTCGGCGACGAGGTCCCACGACCAGGCGCGGACGAGGGAGTCCTCGCCCGGCCGCGGGAGGGAACCGCCTGCTGCACCGCGCAGCAGGTCGGTCATGGCCGCGGCAGCCGTCTCGACCGCGATCACGGGCGCGGCGCCGAGGGGGGCACCTGCCGGAACGTCGATCGGCAGCTCCACGGCCCGTCCGTCGCCCACCGGGACGGTCAGGGTGACGCGGTCGTCGAGCGCCAGCAGCGTGGCGCCCGTGGGGGCGTGGTCGGCGCGGGTGTCCGTCGTGACGGTCCACCCCTCGCCCAGACGGTGGACGGGGCTGACCACGGTGCGGCCGGCCCACAGGACGTCGTGGGCGGCCAGCACGAGTCCGAGCGCGCCGGGCGCGCGGTCGTCGCGGCGACGGCCGGGCACCCGGCAGGTCGAACGACCGGCGGCGAGCAGGCCGTCGATCGTCTCGTCCTCGAAGCGCTGCAGCAGCTCGGCGACGGGCTCGTCGACCCGGGTGATGCCACGGACCGAGGCCGGGCCGGGGATGACGCAGACGGCGTCGGCGTCGTAGCGGTCGTCGTGGGCCTGCCACAGCGAGTCGGAGCGCCACCAACGACGCACGTCGGCGTCGACGACCGGGACGAACGTGACCGGCTTGCCGGGACGACGGCAGACCGCGAGGAAGAAGCTCACGTCCGCGGGGTGCAGCACGACCTCGTCGAGGGTCGCGTGCTCCGCGCGGAGCGCGGCCAGGGCGGCCGGCGCCGACTCGACGTCGGCCGGCGCGGCGAACAACGTCGGGACGTCGCCGTGGTCGGCCACGGCAAGACGTGCCTCGGCGCGCTGGGCCAGCTCGTGGAAGCGGTCGCGGAAGGAGACGTCGATCCAGGCGCCACCGACGGTCGTGAGGTCGGCGAAGCGCTCCAGCAGGGCCCCGTAGGACATGTGGGCCACGTCGCCGAAGTACGGCTTGGCGGTCGCGTCGAGGGCGACGATGATCTCGTCGCGTCGCGCGGCGACCGCGTCGGCGTCGCCGGCGACCTCGTCGAGGAGACGACCCGTGCGCGAGGCGGTGTTGTCGATCTCGTGGATGTCGGCACCGAGCTGGCTGCGGCCCGACGACATGCCGCGCACGGCCTTGCCGGCGCCGATCCACGCAGCAGTGCCGGGGGTGTCGACCAGGAGCTGCTTGACCTGCGGCGACGTCGTCGCCTCGGCCGCGGCCATCGCGGCGGTGCCGATGAGCACGCCGTCGACCGGCATGAGCGGCAGGTCGTGACGACGCGCCCACTCCCCCGTCAGGTACGACGAGGCAGCCTCGGGGGTGCCGATGCCGCCGCCGACGCAGACGACCACGCCAGGCGTGGCCCGCAGGTCGGCGTAGGTCGCGACGAGCAGGTCGTCGAGGTCCTCCCACGAGTGGTGGCCGCCGGCCTGTCCACCCTCGATCTGGACGATCAGGCTGGTGCCCCCCGAGATCGATGCGTGATCGGTCTCGGCCAGGGCCTTCGCGATCGCGAGGACCTGGCGGATCTGGCGGACCGTGCCGGGCTTGAACACGACGTGCTCGATGCCGGCGGCGTGCAGGTCCTCGACCAGGGCGACGGCCTCGTCGAGCTCGGGCACCCCGGCCGTGACGATGACGGAGTCGATCGGCGAGCCGGCGGCGCGTGCACGTTGCACGAGTCGCTGCTGCCCCAGCTGGAGCTTCCAGAGGTACGGGTCGAGCAGCAGGGAGTTGAACTGGAAGCTGCGACCCGGCTCGAGCAGCTCGTCGAGCTCGGCCATGCGGTCACCGAAGATCTCCGCGGTGACCTGCCCACCACCGGCGAGCTCGGCCCAGAATCCGGCGTTCGCGGCCGCGGCGACGATCTTCGCGTCGACCGTGGTCGGCGTCATGCCCGCCAGGAGCACCGGGGACTTGCCGGTGAGCCGGCTGAAGGCCGTCTCGAGGCGCACGGTGCCGTCGGGCAGGTGCACGACGGTCGGGAGGTGGCTGGACCACGGGGTGGGGCGCGTGGGTGCCGCTCCGGGCACGGTCAGCTCGCGCCGGCCGCGGCGCGTGGTGACCGTGACGACGCCGACCCCGCGGGGGCCGGCCTCGCCGGCCGTGACGGTCGCGGCGAGGGCCGCCGGTCCGAGGTCGAGCAGCCAGTCGGCACCGGTCGCGAGCACCTCGTCGAGCTGCGTGACCCAGTCGACCGGATCGATGAACGCGGTCCGCGCGAGGTCGCGCGCCCACGTCGGGTCGAGACCGAGCGTCGCGGCCCAGCCGGCCACGAGGTCGGCGGCCTCGCCGAGGTCCGGGTGGTGGAAGGCGATGGCCGATCCGAGCGGCTCGACGACCGGGGCGAACACCGCGCCGCCGGTCAGCTTCTTGTCGCGCGCGTCCTTCTCGGTGGCCGTGCGGCGCTCGAACGCGGCGATGACCGCCGCCACGTCGACCGACGGTCCCGTGAGCACGACGGAGCGACGACCGTTGCGCAGCCCGCGCACCGCGCGCGTCCCCTGCAGGGACGCGAGCACCTCGTCGACGGCGGTCGGATCGGCCTCACGCACCGAGACCATGACCGGTGCGTCGGCCGAGCCCGTCAGGCCACGGCGGCGCGCCACGAGCTGGGTCGCGACGCCGGAGAGGCGGGCGACGAGCAGGACGTCGGCCTCGTCGCGGCCCCGCAGGACCTCGACGGCCAGCACGCCCTGCGAGTGGCCGGCGGCGGACGTCGAGCCGGGGTCGGCGGCGAGGCCCCAGCCGCGCAGGGCCCGGATCGCGGCGATCTGGGTCAGCAGGATGCCCGGCACCGAGAGGGCGGGCACCGCGAGCTCGGCCTCGGACGGGTGCGGCGCCGCAGCGTCGGCGTCGTCGCCGGCATCGACCGACTCCCCGGAAGCCACGGCGTCGGCCCAGGCCAGCGGCGTGAAGTGCGCGTCGACGCGGGCGATCTCGGCCGCGACGGGCGCCAGGCGCTGCTCGACGCGCTCCACGAGCTCGGCGAGCTCGGCCCCGGTCGCGTGGTCGCGGACCAGGGTCGCGAGGGTCGGGAGCCACGCAGTGCCCTGGCCCCCGAAGACGACGCCGTAGCGGTGGTTCCCGTCGCGCAGGTCGTCGACCAGGGCACGGACGGGACCGGGCCGGTCGTTCGTCGTCGTGCGGTCGTGGACGGGAAGGACAGGCGTGTCGAACGTGGTCACAGAGAAACCCCTCAGGTGCGGTGTTCGCCCATCCTCTCAAAAACATGAGGCTTTCCTCAAGTTTTTTGTGAGGGATCCCTCATGTTTTTCGTCACGTGGACTGTCCACTGCTCCACTTCGGGCTCGTCCCGGACGGCACGACGGGCGCCGACCACGAAGGTCGACGCCCGTCATGGGGTCACGAGGACGTCGCTCAGACGCCGCCGGTGAGCAGCAGACCACCGTCGATCGAGACCGTCTGGCCCGTGATCCAGCTCGCCTCGTCCGACAGCAGGAACGACACCAGCGAGCCGATGTCCTTCGGCTCGCCCAGCCGCTTGAGCGGGTACGGCGCCGCGACCTCGGCCTCGCGGTCCTCGTAGAGCGCCTCCGCGAACTTGGTCTTCACGACCGCGGGAGCGACGGCGTTGACCCGGATGTGGGGACCCAGCTCGACGGCCAGCTCCTCGGTGACGTGGATCAGCGCCGCCTTCGAGGCGCCGTACGTGCCGATGTTCGGCGCGGGGCGCCGCCCGGCGACGGACGCGATGTTGACGATCGACCCGCCGTTCGCCTCGAACGACGCCCGGTAGGCCTTCTGGGCCCAGCCGATCGCCGCGACGACGTTGGTCGCGAAGATCTTGTTCGCCGCGGCCAGGTCGACGTCGATCATGCGGCCGTACGCGGGGTTGATGCCGGTGTTGTTGACCAGGTGGTGCAGACCACCGAACGCGTCGAGCGCCGCGGCGACGACCTCGGCCTGGTGGTCGTCGTCACCGGCGTTGCCCGCGACCCAGCGGGCCTTGTCAGGCCCACCCAGCGCCGCGGCGGCCTCCTCGAGGGCTTCCGGCTTGCGCGCCGTGATGACGACCCGACCCCCCTCGGCGACGATGCGCTCGGCGACCGCGAACCCGATGCCCCGGCTGGCGCCGGTGACGATCGCGACCTTGCCGTCGTGTCGACCCGTCACGACAGGCGCTCCAGGACCATGGCCATGCCCATGCCGCCGCCGACGCACATCGACTCGACGCCGAACTG